>JBDHHV010000072.1:0-24175 GCA_039589195.1 Gemmatimonadota bacterium
GCTTCGACAACACCTCCGTGATCGCCGCCGTCAGCGTCGTCTTCCCGTGGTCCACATGCCCAATCGTTCCCACGTTTACGTGCGGCTTCGTCCGCTCAAACTTCTGCTTCGCCACTCTCGGTCTCTCCTGGATCTGCGTTGTCCAACGGTGTTTGCAGTCGTACTTCGACCTTTACAATGGTGGGGGGAGGATTCGAACCTCCGAAGGCATTAGCCGGCAGATTTACAGTCTGCTCCGTTTGACCGCTTCGGTACCCCACCGTCGACCGGTAACGCTGGTGGCCCGCCGCTCAACTCCGAAAAAGACTTGCCGGCTGACTGAGCTGACGGTGGGACTCGAACCCACAACCTCCGGATTACAAATCCGACGCTCTACCGATTGAGCTACGCCAGCCAAAAATAGACCTTCAACATATCGGGCGTGACGCATAGCGTCAACACCGTAACTCCGTGTCAGGACAGGGCTCCTCGGGGGTCGCGCCGCCTTCTCGCCGGGGTTACGAATCGGCTATCGGAACCGCGCCGTCCCGGATCCGCCAGCGAGTCCCTTCGGGGGTGTCCTCCAGCAGGATGCCTCGGGTCTCGATCTCGTTTCGGATCCGGTCGGCCTCTTCGAAATCGCCCGTCTGTCGGGCCTCCGTACGAGCCGCGATGCGGCCATCCACCCACTCCCGCAGCTCGGGCGCCAGCTCCTCCTGCTCCTTATCACGCAATCCGAGCACGCCGAATACCGCATCGAAATCGGCCATGAAACGAAGCGCCTCCGGCACCCCGTCCGGCACCCGCTCGGCGGCCTCGTCGAGCCGTTGGTTGCCTTCGCGAACGAAGGCGAAGACGGCCGCCAGCGCCTCGCTCACGTTCAGATCGTCATCCAACGCCGTTTCGAATTGACGACGCGCTCCGACCGCGATCTCTCCCAGATCGATCTCCGTAGTCGTCGCGTCGGCGGTCTGGTCGAGCTGCGTGAGCCGGCGACGAAACTCATCCAGTCGGTCCACGGCGCGGCGCGCGTCCTCCAACCCCCCGAAGGTGAAGTTGAGCTGGCTCCGATAGTGCCCGCTGAGGAGCAGGTACCGGATGGCCGAGGGGGAGTGGCCTGACTCGATCAGTTGAGGGATCGTGTAGGTGTTCCCTAGCGACTTCGCCATCTTGCCGCCGTCAACCAGCAGGTGGGCCGCGTGTAGCCAGTACCGGGCGAACGGCTTCCCGGTCGCACCCTCCGATTGTGCGATCTCGTTCGTGTGATGCGGAAAGAGGTTGTCGACTCCGCCCGTGTGGATGTCCAGTGTCTCACCGAGGTAATGCATGGCCATCGCCGAGCATTCCAGATGCCACCCGGGGCGCCCTTCACCCCAGGGCGAGTCCCAGGTGGCCACCCGCCCTTCCGCGGTGCGCCCGCCCCCCTTCCACAACACGAAGTCGCGAGGGTCATCCTTCGCGTACTCCTCGTCCCCGGACGCCCGCCCGGCTCCTGCGATGGCATCCGGATCCAGGTTCACGAGCTTTCCATACTCCGAGAATCGGCGGATGGGGAAATAGACGGAGCCTTCGCTCGAGTACGTGAGTCCATTCTCCTCGAGCCGTTGCACCAACCGGATCATCATGTCGACGTGCTCGGTCGCGCGCGGGTACTCCTCGACCGGCTCCAGACCCAGCGTGCGCCAATCCTCGAAGAACTGTTCGATGACCGGCTCCGTGATTTCCTCAAGCGCAGCGCCTCGCTCCGACGCCGCGGTGATCGTACGGTCATCGACATCGGTGAGGTTCATGACCTGAACGACCCGATACCCCTTCCACTTGAGGTAGCGTCGAAGGAGATCCTCCCACAGGAAGGTGCGAAAATTCCCGACGTGGGCGCGGTCGTATACGGTGGGGCCGCAGGTATACATACGGACCTCGCCGGCGCGTAGCGGCTCGAACGACTCGAGCCTTCGGGTCAGGGAATTATGGAAGCGGAGCGTCATACGCGTTGTCCGGACGGTGGCGGTTCGCTCGTGGCCGGTTGAGCCGCGACTCGAATCGCGTGCTCGGCGCTGTATAGGGACGAGTCGGTTGGTTTGTTCCCCGCGCCGCTCACGCCCGCGGAGTCGATCGAGACCCGCCGGCCCACCCGCGAGGGTCGAGCGGGCTCAGCGTTCGCCCCGGAACCCCTCCGTCCGCCAAACGCGATAGGCTTCGATCGCGTCGTCGTTCGCGGCGCTCCACACCGCCAAGCAGCCGCCGAGATGCGGATCGGCGTTGTGGGCGATGAGCCCCGGAAGGACCCCCGCGGCGGCCGCAAACGCCAGTTCATCGAGCGGCTCGAACTCGGGTCCGCCGAACAACATACGCGCGACGACCCAGCCATCCACGAAACCATGCACGGCCTCGAGCTCCCGGCCCATGAGCTCATCGCAGCTGACGTCGGGGTCGCCACGCACCGCGCGCATGCGCAGCACGGCATAGTTGACGTATGCGCGCTCGGCCTCGCGGAGGTTGCCCGGTGTCATGATCGAGGCGAGCGAATCCGTCACGACGTCGATCGCGTTCCATGGGAACACACGCTCCGCCGCGCCGGCGTCCACCGCCTGTCCGAACAGCCTGGAGTAGAGGACCAACGGGTCTTCCTCCAGATTCTGTCGCAGCGCACGCGAGCGATCCCGCATCGAGAGGAGGGAGTCGCGCTCGAACGAGAGCACGTCGCCCGAAGGGGCGCTCAGAGTGTACTGGGCGTGACCTACCTGGGGGAAGCCGAGGAGGAGTGCCGCGACCAGGGTCGTGGCGAGCCGCCGCGGCCCGCTGGAGTGCTTCAGCGACCTGCCAGGGTCAGGCCCGATTGAGCGACAGCGCGTGGCGGCCGCGTTCGCCAAGCAGATCGAGGTCTCGTCCTTCCGACTCGTACAGCCCCGCAAATCGCAGAACGTCGTCACCGACATCCCCGAGCAGTTCCTGCTCGCGTGCGAGGACCGTACGAGACACCTCGTGCGCCGGCCGATCCCCGGTCCAGCCGTCCTCGACGACTTCCCAACCCAACTCTTCGCCGATCCTGTGGGCCACATACGCGCAGCAGAAGATGTCATCGATATAGCCGTACGGCCCGACCTCGGACTCCGGAATGACGTCGTTCGGACTCACGAGATAGGCGATCGCCGCATCCACCCAGAGCCTCTGCTCCTGGGAGAGCCGGGGATCCTTGAGAAGATTGAACATCAACATCCCGTAGATGGGCGCCAGGAGCACCACATCGCGTAGCGTGCCCGCGTATCTGGCGACTTGCTCTTTCAGAATCTGGAGATAGTCGGCTGGCATGCCTTCTCCCCCCGGCTCGGAGCATCGGCTCGCGTCGTCCTGATCCGGGCCTAGCCTGTACCCGGCAGAGCTCGTTTTATCCAACATACCATGAGCCCGCCCTCGTGTAACCCCCGGGGCGGCGTCTCGGTTCGCCGGCGGCACGGCAGCGGGTCAGGTTCGGTGCTGCGGTCGGCTATTACTCGACCGTGACGCTCTTCGCGAGGTTGCGCGGCTGATCCACATCGCAGCCTCGCAGCACGGCGATGTGGTAGGCGAGCAACTGAAGCGGAACCACGTTGAGGATCGGCTGCAGGAGCGGGAGAGTCTTGGGCACTCGAATCAAGTGATCGACCTTTTCGTCGAGTCCCGCGTCGCCGTTCGTTACAAGAGCGATCACGCGCCCGCCACGCGTCTTCACCTCCTCGATGTTCAACACGACCTTGGGGTACACCGAGTCCTTGGGAGCGATGAACACCACCGGCATCTCCTCATCGATCAGGGCGATCGGTCCATGCTTCATCTCGGCGGCCGGATAGCCCTCCGCGTGGATGTAGCTGATCTCCTTGAGCTTCAGGGCCCCCTCGAGCGCGATCGGAAAGTTGGGACCCCGTCCGAGGTAGAGGAAGTTGCGCGCGTTTCGGAATTCCGATGCCAGCGCCCGGATCGTCTCTTCACTCTCGAGGACCTCCTCGATCATCTCGGGGAGAGCCTTGAGTGCAGCCACGACCTCCCGTCCCCGGAGGATAGAGAGCCCCTGCCGGCGACTCAGATAGAGCGCGATGAGCGCCATGACCGTGAGCTGTGCCACGAATGCCTTCGTAGACGCCACCCCGATCTCGGGCCCGGAGTGCGTGTACACACCGCCATCGGTCTCACGGGCGACCGAAGAGCCTACCACATTCACGATTCCCAGCGTGGCCGCACCGCGCTCTTTCGCCTCGCTGATCGCG
The DNA here is from genome assembly GCA_039589195.1 of Gemmatimonadota bacterium. Classification (GTDB taxonomy): domain Bacteria; phylum Gemmatimonadota; class Gemmatimonadetes; order Palauibacterales; family Palauibacteraceae; genus JBDHAC01. The sequence continues at coordinate 4,221 of JBDHHV010000072.1, forward strand.
GCGAGCGTGTCCGCCGTTTCTCCAGACTGCGAGACCGCGATCACGATCGTGTTGGGAGGGATCACCGGGTTTCGGTACCGGAACTCCGATGCGTAATCCACCTCGACCGGCACCCGCGCCAACTCCTCGATCAGGTATTCGCCCACGAGCGCCGCGTGCCAACTGGTGCCACAGCCGGTGAGCACGATGCGCTCCGCGCGCTGCAGCTCCTCTTCGAGTGGCAGCAAACCGCCGAGATGAGCGGTGCCTTCCTCCTCGAGCAACCGCCCGCGCAGGGCGTCTCGTATGGTCGAGGGTTGCTCGAAGATCTCCTTGAGCATGAAATGCGGGTAGCCGGCGCGCTCGATCCGGCCGAGGTCCCAGGAAACGTGGCTGATTTCCTTCTCGATCGGCCGCAGTCCCTGCGGGGAATCGAGCGTGGAGAGGTCGAGAGTCTCGTATCCGTCCGGGTGGAGGATCGCCAGCTCATCGTCCTCGAGGTAGATGACCTGGCGGGTGTGGCCCAGGATCGGCGCCACGTCCGAGGCGACGAACACCGCCTTCTCTCCGTTTTCGGCAACGCCGAGCAGCAACGGGGCGGAACGCCGGGCCACGACGATCTTGTCGCGGTCCCGGTCGCTCATCACGGCGAGTCCGTAGGTGCCCTCGACCTGCGTGAGGGCCGCCGCGACCGCCTGTTCCAGGTTGCCCACGAACGCTTCCTCGATCAGATGAGCGAGCACCTCGGTGTCCGTCTCGGTCCGGAACTCGTGTCCGATCTCGATGAGCTTCGTCCGCAGGACGTCGCAGTTCTCGACGATGCCGTTGTGGACGATCGCGATGTCACTCGCGCAATCGGTGTGCGGGTGGGCGTTCGTTTGATTGGGCGCACCATGCGTCGCCCAGCGCGTGTGCGCGATCCCCGTCGTTCCCGAAAGGGGGTCTCCGTCGATCAGGCTCTGCAGGCCGGCGATCTTCCCGGCGGCCTTGCGGACTTCAAGAAGTTCGCCGTTTTGCACGGCTATCCCGGCGGAGTCGTATCCCCGGTATTCCAGGCGACGGAGACCTTCCAGCAGCAGCGGGACGGCGTTTTCGCTACCGACGTACCCTACTATGCCACACATCAGCCCATCCCCTCAGGTCCCAGCTGGTATATGTCCCTCCACCCAGTCGATGAGTCGGTGCGCGTCGTCCTCTTGTTGCGCCTCTGCCACGATCCGGAGGATCGGCTCGGTTCCAGACGGTCTGACGTGCGCCCAGCTACCGTTCGGCCACTCCAGCCGAAGCCCGTCCGTCGTATCCGCGCTCGCCTCGGCGGATGCCGCTTCGCGGATCCCGTCCAAAAGCGGTGTGATCTCCAGCGAACCTCTATCGATCTTCCGTTTCGCTATATGGTATTTCGGAAGGGGTTCCAAACGCGCGTGCAACCCATTCGTATCAGTGGACAACCACTGCAAGATAAGCGCCGTGGCGAGCGGCGCGTCGCGAGTCATGTGAAGCGCCGGGTAGATGACGCCACCGTTTCCCTCTCCACCGATCACGGCCCCTACCTCACGCATCTTCGCGACCACGTTCGCCTCACCAACCGGAGCGTGGTGAAACGGGGCCCCGAAGCGTCGGGCCGCGTCTTCTATAGACCGGCTCGACGAGAGGTTGGTCACGACCGGACCGGGCTCGTGGGAGAGCACGAGCTCGACGGCCAGTGTGAGCGTCCAGTCCTCACCGAGCGGACACCCGGTCTCATCGACGATCGCGAGGCGATCGACGTCGGGATCCACGGCCAGTCCGATGTCGGCCCCCTCGGCCACGACTCGCTCACCGAGGCCAGTCAGGTGCTCGGGAATCGGCTCCGGGTTGCGGGGAAACCGACCATCGGGTTCGAGGTCTATACCGATGACCCGGCATCCGAGGCGCTCCAGAAGCTCGGGCATGATCCGGCCCCCGGCGCCACGCACACAGTCGATGACCACTCGAAAGGACCGCCCGGCGATCTGGTCGCGGCGTACGATATCGAGCCCCAGGACACGGTCCACGTGCCTCTGGATCGCGCCCGCTCCCCTGGATCGCGTACCGAGGGCCGACCAATCGGAGTACGCCGGGCCACGCTCATAGGCTCGCTGGACCTCGACGCCTTCCACAGGACGAAGGAAACTACCGTCCCCGCCCGCGAGCTTCAGACCGTTCCAAACGGCCGGGTTGTGTGAGGCGGTCACGAGGATGCCGCCGATCGCGTGTGGAGACTCTGCCACCGCCAGGAGTCCGGTAGGGGTCGGCACGACGCCAAGATCGAGGACATCCAGCCCGACCGACCGCAGACCCGCACAAACAGCGTCGACGAGCAGCTCGCCCGACGTGCGACTGTCCCGCCCGACGAGGATCAGGGCATCGGGCTCGAGCCGCGTGGCGGCGCGCAGGTAGGTGCCGAACGCGGCTCCGTAACGGGCCGCCACTTCGGGCGTGAGACCATCGCCCACGACGCCCCGGATGCCAGATGCAGAAATGATGAGGGATTCGGACACGCTTTCGTCCCGTCCGTAGACACTTTCACCTCGCACCGTCGGCCAAGCCTCGGCTCGCTGGTGACCGGCCCGGCGCGAGTCCTTGTGGTCGCACCGGGCGCCCGACAGTAGGTGCCCGTCGGCGCCAGCGTCAACCGGGGTCGGGGGACCCCGCCCGCCGCCCGGTGGGGATTTCGATTCGGCCGACGATGTGGGGTGGAGATCCGGCGCGAGGGGGGGTGACCCCGGCGCGCGCGTCGAGTCCCAGCGACGCGAGGCGGCGCCGGACGCGGCGGACGTCGCGCGGGCTCACGGTCACGGCGGCGAACGCATCGCTCCAGCGCACCACACGGCCGGCGGAGCTCAGCAGCTCCTCCACCGCGGTGCGAGCACGATGGGCCAGATCCGACACCGCGAGACCGGACGGGGTCCGAACGAGCAGGTGCACGCGATCCGGCAGGACACACGCCTCGATCGGCTCGGCGCCGAGCCAGCGGCAGGCGGCGAGCAGGTGGCTCTCGATCGAAGCCCGTCGCGCGTCGCTCAACGCGCGGACGCTGGCCAGCGTCGTCCACGCCAGGTGAACGTATAGACGGTGCGGCGCCTGTTTCGAATGCATACGCAGTCCGATCTGCCCGACCGGGTCATCCTTCTGTCATGGCGGAGTGCGTCGCGGAGAGCGTTTGCGGGACGCCGCGCTCATCGAGCCGTCGCGCACCCCGACGCCCAACCCTAATTTCCAGCCTCGACGCAATGGTTCACTCGAAGAGGAAGCGATTTCCACGTGAGCGAAACCTCGAGGCGGGGGTTCGGGACGACGGCGGTTCACGCCGGTCAGGAGCCCGACCCGACGACGGGGGCGATCATGCCCCCCATCTATCAGACGTCCACGTATGTGCAGGATGCGGTCGGGGCGCCCAGGCTCGGGTACGACTACGCGCGGGTCAGCAATCCCACTCGCGACGTCCTACAGGCCAATCTGGCCGCGCTCGAAGGTGGCGCACACGGGATCGCCTTCGGATCCGGGCTGGCGGCGATCGACGCGCTCCTGAAGACGACGCTCAACGCGGGCGACCACCTGATCTGCGGCGCGGACGTGTACGGCGGGGTCGACCGGATGCTGCGGCACGTGTGGTCGCGGTTCGGATTATCGTTCGATTTCGTGGACACGTCGGACCTGGCGGCGCTCGAAGCCGCCGTCCGCCCCGAGACGCGACTCATCCACGTGGAGACCCCCAGCAACCCGATGATGACGGTCAGCGATATCGCGGGGTGCGCGGAGATCGCGGGGGCTAGCGGTTGCCTCCTCTCGGTGGACAACACCTTCGCGACTCCGTACCTGCAGCGTCCGTTGGAGCTCGGGGCGGACATCGTGATGCACTCCACCACGAAATTCCTGAACGGGCACAGCGACATGATCGGCGGTGTCCTGATCACCGATTCCGATGAGCTGAACGAGCAGCTGCGCTTTCAGCAAAAGACCACGGGTGCCGTGCCCGGGCCGTTCGACTGCTGGCTCGTCTTGCGCGGGGCCAAGACCCTTCACCTCCGCATGCGGACTCACTGTGAGAACGCGCGCGATGTCGCCAGGCTGCTCGAGGCGCACCCCGAAGTCGAGCGGACGAATTACCCTGGTCTCGCGGGACACCCGCAGCACGCGCTCGCCACCCGTCAGATGCGGGACTACGGATCCATGCTCAGCTTCGACCTCGTCTCGGGCGAGCGCGCACACCGTTTCGCGGGCTCCACGAAGATCTTCGCCCTTGCGGAGAGCCTCGGGGGCGTCGAGAGCCTCGTGTCGGTGCCCGCGGTGATGACCCACGCCTCGATTCCCGAGGAGAAGCGGCGCGAGATCGGGCTCACTCCCGGACTCGTTCGCCTCTCCGTCGGGATCGAGGACGCTGAAGATCTCTTACAGGATGTGGAGGTCGCCCTCGCAGCACTCTGACCGCTCCCAGAGCGCCCTGAAACCGGCCCGCGCGCGTGGACGTACGACCCGTCGACGTCAACGCCCGCGCCCTGCGCTCTCTCGCGGAGCCCGCGGCCTCAACCGATCGAGGACCCCATGAACGAGCAATCAGGCGTCCAGCGACGCATTCTCACCGGTATCAGCCCTATCGCGTGGGAGCACCCCGCCGACAGGGCGGCGCTCAACACGCTCCGCAAGGTGCCCGGTTTCGATCTCGCCCTCCGCAAGGTGTTTGGCTTGTTCGGCGAGCGGGCACTCCGTCTCGCGTTCAAAGCCAACGCCGTGCGCGTCACGCCAAAGCAGTACCCGTGGGTGCACGAGCGACTGGAGAGAGTGTGCGAGGTGCTCGACGTGGACTCGCCCCCGGAGGTCTACGTCTCGCAGACTCCGGTCGTCAACGCCGGCGCCGTGGGGATGAGCGAGCCGTTCATCGTCCTGAACTCCTCGATGTTGGAGGTTCTCGGGCCGGATGAAGTCGAGGCGGTGCTCGGACACGAGGTGGGTCATATCCTCAGCGGTCACGTGCTCTATCGTACGCTGCTGATCTTGCTCCTGAACCTGATGATCTTCCGCTACACGCTGGCCGGGTTGGCCATTCGGCCGATCCTGATGGCGCTCCTCGAGTGGTATCGGAAGAGTGAGCTGTCGTCCGACCGGGCCGGTCTCCTTGCGGTGCAGGACGCGGATGCCGCGATGCGATCGCTCATGTTGCTCGCGGGTGGCATGCGGGGCGAGACGCTCGATCTGGACGAGTTCGTGGCCCAGTCCGAGGAGTATCGCGAAGGTGGTGACCTGCTCGACTCCGTGTACAAGGTTCTGAACGTCCTGGGGCAGACCCACCCGTTTGCCGTCGTGCGCGTGGCCGAGCTCCGGGATTGGATCGAATCAGGGGCCTACGAGCGCATCGTGGCCGGCGAGTACCAGCGCCGGGACGAGAAGGACACGCGACCCTACAGGCAGGATCTCGCGGAAGCCATGAAGGGCTACAAGGACGCGGCGCGCGAGCTGTTCGATGAGGTGGACGCCGCCGTGGACCGGCTGCGGTCGAAGATCGGCGACGCCTTCCGCACCCGCAGCAGCTGATGAAGGTACTCGTCGTCGGGAGCGGCGGACGCGAGCACGCGATCGTCGACAAGCTGCACCGCGACGACCCCGGTGCGCATCTCTGCGCGGCGCCGGGGAACCCGGGTATCGCCGAGCTGGCCGAGATCGTGCCCCTGGCGGCCGACGATCTGGATGGGCTCCTCGGCTTCGCGCAGCAGGAAGACATCGACCTGACGATCGTCGGCCCCGAGGTGCCGCTGGCGGACGGCATCGTGGATCTGTTCGATTCGCGGGACGCTCCCATCTTCGGTCCGACGCGCGCAGCGGCCCGTATCGAAGCCTCGAAGGCGTTCGCCAAGACTCTCATGCGCGAGTACGAGGTCCCGAGCGCGGACTTCGCGATCTTCACGGATGCCGACGCCGCGCTCGCCTACGTTCGCGCCCTCGGAGGCCCCCTCGTGGTCAAGGCGTCGGGACTGGCCGCGGGCAAAGGGGCGATCGTGTGCCCGGCGACCGAAGAGGCTGTCGCTGCGGTCGAGGCGCTCATGATCGAAACCCGGTTTGGTGAGGCCGGCGCGGAGGTCGTGATCGAGGAGTTCATGCAGGGGGTCGAGATCTCCGTGTTCTATCTCACGGACGGCGATCGGGCCGTCCCCCTCCTGACCTCGAGGGATTACAAACGGATCGGCGAAGGCGATCGGGGGCTCAACACCGGCGGTATGGGCGCCTACTCCCCCGCTTCACCGAGCGACACCGAGTTTCTCGACGATGTCGGGCGAACGGTCATTCAGCCCGTGCTGGAGGCCCTCGCTCACGAGGGGTGTCCGTATCGCGGGTTCCTGTACGCAGGCCTCATGCTGACCCGGAGCGGACCCCGCGTTGTGGAATTCAACTGTCGGCTGGGGGATCCCGAGACACAGGTCGTCCTGCCGCTCACCGCTTCGAACCTGTTGGAGCCGATGCTCGCGATCGCCCGCGGGGAGGGTCTGGGGGACTGGGAGGCCAATCCGATGCCGGGTGCAGCCCTGGTAACGGTGCTGGCAAGCGCGGGATATCCGGAATCCTCCGATCTGGGGCGGCCCATCGACGTGCCGCCGATGGATCCGGACACCGTCCGAGTCTACCACGCCGGCACCGCCCTCGAGGCCGGTGCGCTCGTCACGAACGGAGGGCGCGTGCTCGGTGTCACCGGTCTCGGCGCCAACCTGGAGGAAGCCGCGCGTAACAGCCGTGAGGGAGCCGCCCGCATCCACTTCGATGGCATGCATTGGAGGAGGGACATCGGGTGGCACGAGCTATCGCCCGGCCACGCGTCCGAGTCCGTACTGTCCACGCGTCCCGGTTCCTGACCGCCCGCCCCAACGTTCGGTCCCCGTGCCCGAGTTACCCGAAGTCGAGACGATCCGTCGCGAGCTGGAGCCGGAGCTCCTCGGTCGGCGGGTCGAGCGTCTATCGGTACGCAAGCAGGACATTCTCCTCGGCCCCCGCACGGTCCGGGCTTTTCGAAGACGCGTCGAGGGACGCGTCGTTTCGTCGGTGTCGCGCCGGGCCAAGTACCTGCTCTTTCAGTTGGACGCGGTCGACTGGCTGCAGGTCCAGCTGCGCATGAGCGGCCGCTTCGCGCTGGGGAGGGAGCTACCAGATCCGGGCGAGTTCCGGCACATCGTCGCGGACTTCCGCCTGGACGACGGTCGAACCCTGTTCTACGACGACGTGCGTCGGCTCGGGGGATTTCGAATGCTCACGCACGCCGAGTGGATGAGACTGGAGGAGGATCTCGGGCCCGAGCCGCTGGAGCCGGATTTCACCGGTGCCCGATTTCGAGAGATTCTCGCCGGTCGGCGCGCGCCGGTCAAGAATGTCTTGATGGATCAGCGCCGGGTCGCGGGAGTGGGGAACATCTACGCGAGCGAGGCGCTGCACGCGGCTCGGATCGACCCCCGCCGGCCGGCCGGACAGCTGGCAGCGCCCGAGGTGCGCCGCCTCCACCGTGCGGTGCGGCGCACTCTCGTCAGCGCCCTCGCCCAGGCCGGCACCACGTTCCAGAACTACCGTGCCGTAAATGGCCGCAGCGGCGGTTTCCAATCGCTACTTCGCGTCTATGGGCGGGAGGGCGAGCCGTGTATCCGTTGCGGGTCGGAGATCGTCCGCACCGTTCAGGCGGGGCGCAGCACGTTCTATTGTGCGAGCTGTCAGCGCTGAGCTCGGGCGGCAGACGACCCGCCGGCGTCCGCCCGTCGGGAGGCGGGCATTTGTTCGGACCCATCCAGCGGGCTATCGTCGTAATCCGGCGGTGGGGTGAGGCGAAATAGCCCTCCACGACCTGCGTGCTCACGTATGGTCACCCGACGACGAATCGTACGGCCTTGGCGGCGACGTGCCTGTGGGATACTCGGATCAGAGCGATCAGGACCTCGTCCAGGGATGCCTTCGGGGGGACGAGCGGGCCGCACGTGAGATCATCCATCGCTTCGAGAAGCCGGTGTTCTCGCTCATCTACCGGATGGTGCGCGACCGCGAGCTGGCGGAGGATCTCTCGCAAGAGGCGTTCGTCCGGACGCTCAACAACCTCCGGCGGTACGACCCCTCGTATAAGTTCTCCTCGTGGCTGTTCAAGATCGCGTACAACCTCACGATCGATCATCTTCGCAAGAAGGAGCTGGAAGTCGTCTCCATCCAGGGCGCTCCGGACGCGGTCACCCCGGACCAACAAGCGGCCACGTCGATCGCGCTCGAGACGCGCGATGAGAGACCCGATCAGCTGTTCGACGCGCGGGCGCTCGGATCGGAGATCGAGGAGGCGATCGGCGAGCTACGACCCGAGTACCGGACGGCGATCTTGCTGCGGCACGTCGAGGGCCACTCCTACGAAGAGATCGCCGAGATCATGGACGTTCCGCTCGGCACCGTGAAGACGTACATCCATCGCGCGCGGGGCGAGCTGAAGAAAGCGCTGTTACACCTGCTGGAGCCCTGAATCAAGGGCTTTTTTCGGAGGTGTGGCGCCTGAAACCAGACGCCCGGGGCTTCCGTAGGGGTACACGGGCGCGAGAAGCGCGCCATAAACTGAGGAACGCAGTGAGCAAACACCTTACACAGGACGAGATCGAGCTGTTCGCGAAAGCGGGCGGCTCCCCGACCCCGGAGGCACGCCGCACGCACGCCGATACGTGTGCGCGGTGTCTGGAGGACATCCGTGCGTGGCGAGCCCTGGACGGGCAGCTCGTACGACTTCGGCAGGTCTCTCCTACACCCGGCTTCACGAGTCGCGTGATGGGTCGCGTTCGATTGCCGGTGCCCCTGCACGAGCGAGCGCTGGCGCTCGCTCGGCGCCGCTGGGCGCTGGTCACGGCCGCCGCCGCCGCGCTCACGCTCACCGCCACCGGATCCGCATACTGGTTGTTCGGTTCTCAGGGGCTGACGCCCCTCGAGATCGGGGCCTTTCTGCTGGGGGGTGCGCGAGACCTCGCCGTGAGCGGACTGCTCGCGCTCGGGCGGGTCGCGTACGACTTCGGCCTGGTGGATGCCGGCTCGATGTTCGCCGACCAGTTGAGCCCCACGCAGGCGCTTGGCGGGCTGGCGCTGGCCGGGACGATCGGGTTGCTCGCGGCGGCCACCATGATGCGCTTGATGCGACCGACGCCGCGCTTGATCGGGGCGCCCGGTCGCGATTGAAGACCGTGATCGAAAGAGCACTAGGAAACTGATGTGGGACGGGTTGTGAAACGTCATAGGCGAGGTGACATGAGGAAGTCCAGTTGGAGAGGGATCGGCCGACAGGTCGGCCTGTGCGCCCTCGGGTGGCTCGTCGCGGCGAGCGGTGCAGTGGTGGCTCAAGAGGCCGAAGTCGCGTCGAGCTCGGTGACGCTTTCGTCGCGGCCGGGAGGCCGGGCGGAGCTCACGATCGAGCTTGCGGATGGAGCGGAGCACCGTATCACCTTCGATGGGGGCGTGATCCGGGTCGACGATCAGCAGATCGGCGCCTACGGAGAGGGGGGTGCCTTCATCGGGTCCTGGCGCGGACTGCTCCGCGAACAGCTCGAGCTGGATCACACCGGGTTGCGTGACCGACTGCTCGATTGGCGGGCCGGCGAGCTGACTGGAGCAGAAGCGGACGCTGCAGATGCGCTGTATTCGAGGCTCGGGCGCCTGCTCGGCGCCCCGGAGCCGGCCGCTCCCGCGGCCGAAGAGACCGCGACCGTCACCGGACCGGGCGGGAATCAACTGGCGATCGCCCCGGGCGGGATCGGCTTCGAGGAGCTCGCGCGAGAGCTCGAGCGACTCCAGGGTTCGCTCGCCTCGCTGAGTGACGCCGCACGAGACGCGGGAAGCCGTGTGGCGCTGATTGTTCACGATGACTACGCGATCTCCTCCGGCGAAGCGATCGAGGGCAATCTCGCGCTCCTCGATGGTACGCTGGAGATCGGTGGAACCGTCGCGGGCGACGTGCTGGTCTTGAACGGCGATCTCGTGTTGGCCGATGGCGCTCGGATCGAGGGCGACGTCTTGCAGGTCGGTGGCTCGGTGGATACGCAGGGCGGCGTCATTGTCGGCGAGATCCTCTCCGACGTCGCGGTCAGCCCCTCGCGGTCGAGCGGCAGGGTGACGGCCGTGGCGCCCGAAGCCCGAGTGAGGGCCCCGGTGGTCGAGCGGATCCGCGTACGGCCCGACCGTGGTCCCTTCCGTCGGGTCACCCGTAACCTGGGTCACGCGGCCGAGGAATTCACGGGCACGCTCAGCGCCTTCCTCGCCCTCGGCGTGCTCGGGCTGTTGACGGTGTACTTCGGCCGACGGCGCCTCGAGATGGTGGCGGACACCGTGCGCCACGAGTTCGCGCGCTCGTTCGCCATGGGATTGGCGGGGGAGGTGTTGTTCTTCCCGGCCCTGCTGATCATGACCGTGCTGGTGATCACGATTCCGGTGATCCCGTTCTTCGTGATCGGCACCGGACTGGCCATGTTGTGCGGTTATCTCGCCGTCGCGCATGGCGCCGGAGAGATGTTCGCCAAGCGCAGGTACCGGTACGAGTGGCTCGAGCGTCTGCGCCGATCGAACTCCTACTACTACGTGCTTAGCGGACTCGTCCTGCTTCTGATCCCTTTCGCGCTCGCAGCCGCCCTGTGGGTGTTCGGAGGGTTGCTCGGATTCCTACGCGGCATGGTGGTATTCGTCGCGTGCGTGGCGACGTGGATCCTGTGCACGAGCGGGTTCGGTGCCGTGCTTTTGACGCGTGCGGGATCGCGAAGCGTGGTGGTGGATTGGGGGACACCCGAGTCGGATGTCGAGCCCGAGGGTGAGGTGTCCGATGCGTAACCCCGGTGGCCCCACGCGTCCGTTGATCCGGACCGCGGCGCTGCTGGCGATCGCCTCACTCGGAGCCGCCGCCCCAGCTATCGCGCAGGAGTGGCGTGATTTCCGGGCCGCCCGACAATCCGAGGGCTTCGCGTCTCTGGATGCCGAGATCGTGTACGGGATCGGACGCCTCACGATCACGCGCTCCGCGCAGCCGTTCCTGTACGACGTCCATATGCGCTACGACGCCGAGCGGTTCGCTCCCGTCCGCAGCTGGAACGTGGAGAGCGATCAGGGGAGACTGCGCATCGCGCTCACATCGGCGGGCACCCCGGACGAGGACGACCGGCACGTCAAGGTGCACCTCGACGACTTCGACCTCGATCTGGACTTCGACGACCTCACGCGGCTGGGTGACTCCGACGGCCGGCTCGCCCTGGAGCTGCATCCGGGCATTCCGACGGATCTCCGCATCCGCGCCGGCGCCTCGGAGAACCGGCTGGAGCTGGGTGGACTCTCCCTCAGCTCGCTCGACCTCGCCACCGGGGCCAGCAGCACGCGCCTTTCCTTCGATGACGCGAATCTGCGCCGTATGAGTCAGCTGACCCTCAAGGCCGGGGCGGCCGAGTTCCAGGCCGAGAAGCTCGGGAACGCGCGCTTCGATCATCTCAGCTTCCACGGTGGCATCGGGGAGGTCACGCTGGACTTCACCGGGACCTGGGAACAGAGCGCCACGGCTTCGATCGTCATGAAGCTCGGCGAATTGAAGCTGAGGCTGCCGAGCGACCTCGGTATCCGAATCCGTCGCCGGTCGTTGTTCCTCGCCTTCGACGCGGAGGGCTTTACCCAGGTGGGGGACGCGTACGAGACGGCCAACTGGGACACGGCAGACACTCGGCTCGAGATCGAGTTGGATGCCGCGGTCGGCGCGGTCAGGGTAGACCTGGTTCCCTAGGAGGCTGCTGAAAAACCCTGGTGGGTCGCGCGCAGGGGTCTCGCGCGGTTCAGGCAAGGAACGAGGACGAGTCGTAGCCAAAGCTACGGCGAGGAGGAGAGACGATGGATCAACCGCGCGACCCCCCTAGCCGACCGGCGTTAGTGCCTCGAGCTCGTCGAGCCGACGGGCCGTCTCCTCCGCGACACGCGTGAGCGCGAGCGCTTCCGGCGCTGTCGGGCGACCCGAGACCGTGGGGCAGCCACGATCTCCTTCCTCGCGCACGGCTACACCGAGCGGAACCGCCCCGAGAAACGGGAGCTCCAGCGAGGCCGCGAGCCGCTCCCCCCCACCTGCACCGAAGATCTCGTGCGTGGCCCCACAATCGGGGCATGCGAAGCCTCGCATGTTCTCGACGATACCAAGGACCGGTACGTCGAGCTTCTCGAACATGCGGATTCCCTTGAGCACGCCTCCGACGGCCACGTCCTGCGGGGTCGTCACCATGACGGCCCCACTTACTCTTACGAGTTGGCACAGCGACAGCTGCGCGTCTCCCGTACCCGGCGGCAGGTCCACGATCAAATAGTCCAGCGATCCCCACCGAACCTGCTCCAGGAACTGCCGCACGACGCCCATGATGATGGGTCCCCGCCAGATGGCGGGAGTGTCCTCGTCGACCAGGAACCCGATACTCATCAGCTTTACGCCGTGTGCCTCGATCGGGATCACCTGATCGTCCGACATCTTCGGTTTTTCGCGGACACCGAACATGGTCGGGATATCGGGACCATAAATGTCGGCATCCAGCAGACCGACGCTGTGTCCTGCGGTCGCCCAGGCGGCGGCCAGGTTGGTCGACACCGTCGATTTCCCGACACCGCCCTTGCCGGAGCTTACACCCACCACATGACGGACCCCCGGCATGTGCGGGGCTTCGGTCGGGTGACGCCTCGCCGCTTCGCCGGCGCCGTGGGCCGGCACCGGTCCGGCGCTCTGGTCAGGCGCCGCCGCCGGCTGGCCAAAGACCGGCAGGAAGCGTGAAGATCCGGGAGTGTTCTCGTCAGTCATGCGCAAGAGAGATCGGGTAGCGGTCTATCAGGAAAGCGCCGAAGACGGCCCCCGGCGCAGGGACGGGCGTTATTCGATCGCTTCGACGGATCGGACTTCCGGAATCGTCATACGGAGGCTCTGCTCGATGCCGGCGCGCAGCGTCGCCATGGACATCGGACACGCGTAGCACGCTCCGACCATTCGCACCTGCACCTGGCCGGACCCTTCGTCGAAATGAACGAGCTCGATGTCCCCTCCATCCGCGCGCACCGCGGGACGGATACGGTCCAGGGCATTTTCGATTCTGTCGAGCGCCGGGAGGGTGCCCTTCAACGAGGTATCGGCCATTGCATGACGGGTTCGTGACATCTCGACGGAGAGGCGTTTCGCTTGTATTCGCGCGCTGTTTCCCCCTCCGCGCCGCGCGCGGAAGCTACTCCCAACCTGATACCCCGTCAACGAGATTCGGGTCTCGTCCCCGGCAGCTGGCACCGCTGGACCTCCTCAGTTGCCTGGGAGGCTGCTGAGAAACCCTGGTGGGTCGCGCGCGGACCCACCTACGGTGGGTGCCCCTCTCGCGCGGTTCAGGCAAGGAACGAGGACGAGTCGTGGCCAGAGCTACGGCGAGGAGGAGAGACGATGGATCAACCGCGCGACCCCCCCTGATCATCAAGCCTGGCCTGGTCCCACAGGTAGGACGGTTACGACGGGACGCGACCCGCCAGGGTTATTCAGCCGCCTTCTAGGGGTTCCAACCGCAAGGTCGAAACGGCGCGAGCGCGGGCGGAGTCCGGCTCCAGCGAGACCTCGACCAGCCGGCTCTCCGGCCATCGATCGGTCATGTCGCGGTAGTGGCGGCTCAGCGGATTCCCGCTCTGACCCGTCGGCAAGAGGAAGTACCCCCGCGCACGGCCGGGTACGAGGTGCGCGATGAATCGCTCGCTCGGTCCGTACTCGCTCACGATGGGGAGCTCCCACGATCCGGAGTCGAGCGAGCGCCAACGCACCGGATCGTCTGGGCGCACTGTATAAGGTCCGCCGGGCCCCGGGTACGGGCCGATGTGGAATCCGAACAGTCGATTCAACCAGTCGACCTGCCCGAGCAAGTGCGTCGAGCGCTCCAGGTGGGCCTCACCCCAGCGCCGGCCAGCGGCGTGGCGTATCGCGGCGCGCATCGCCTGCTCCTCGATGTCTTCGAGTGATTCCGTCTCCGGGGTGCGCACGTCATCTACCCAGGCGCCATCCCCGGCTTCGAGGATCCGAAGAAGCGCGCCATCCGGGAACCAACCTCCGGAATCCCCTCCGTACTCATCCGCCGCGAGCCGCCCGCGCAACATATACAGCCACACGTGAAACAGGATCGCCTGGCTGGACTCGACGCTCACACGCCGATTCCACGCCTCCAGCTCTCTCGCGACCGAGTCCGAGCCGACCCGCCGGGCGGCACCCACCGCGCGCGGCAGGAGCAGTTGGGCCCACAAACTGTGTGTATCCAGCTGCAGGTCACGCATCTCGTCCACTGTCCAGTTCCTGGCGCGCTCGAGCTGATCGACGATGCGCCGCGCGCGGAACGGCAGCGGAAAGTCGACGCCGACCAGGCCGTATAGCCGGCTCGACTGGAGGTTGTTCGCGCTCGCGAGGAAGCCGCTCGCCGGATCGCGGAGGGTGGGCATCGAGTCAGCGGGCCAGAACCCGGCCCACTCCGCATCCGCAAGCGGGTCCGCGGGGATAGGAGTGGCACCGTCGAAGCCGACGCGCCGCGGTATGGAACCGCTGAGCCGGTACCCCAGCTCGCCTCGTGTCGTGGCGTAGATCACGTTTTGGTGCGGCGACTGGAAGGCCCGCACGGACTCGTCGAACTCCTCGGCCGTCCTTGCTCGATTCATCGCGAGGAGTCCGGGCATCTCGGGCCTCGGGTAACGGCCCGTCCACAGCAGCGAGAGCGTCAATCCATCTACTGGCACGACGTCGGTAATCACGGGACCGCGAGAAGTCTCGCGAACCTCGTGGAGGAGGGGCTCGGCGCGCCCGCGGACCGCGATCGCCTCACGACGAATCGAGAACGGCACCCAGCGATCCCCGGATCGATACGCGGAGCCGTCCGGGCTCACGACCTCGAGGGCGAAGTCGGCATCGTCCACCATCCCGTTGGTGAACGCCCACGCCAGGTCACGATTGTATCCGACCACGACTCCCGGGACGCCCGGGATGGTGATCCCCGCGACATGCAGCCCGCTCCTCCGCGCATGCAGCGCGTTTACGTACCACGTTGCCGGGGCGCGGAGCGCGAGGTGCATGTCGCTGGCAAGCAGCGGATATCCGTCGGAGGTGCGTGCCCCGCCAATGGCCCATGAGTTGGAAGTGGTGAGCGCGAATCCCGACAGAAAATCGAGTGGGTCCCAGCCCGGCTCGGGAGTCGCGAGCGGCCCCACCGGCCCGGCCGCCGCGACTCGCGGTGAAAGCCGGGCTTTGCCAGGGAGCGCCCCGAGACTTCCCGGGGAGGTGGAAACGGGCACGCTGTCTCCGTCTCTGGCGCGCCCGCGCGCGGGACCATCCTGCAAGATCGTGGGGCCCCAACGCGGGTACCCGGTCCCCAGCTCCGCAAACTTCTCGGCCGGTAGACTGGCGGCGGCGCGCGCTCGGTCCAGCTCCGTCCGCCAGCTGGAAAGATCGAGAGCCATGATCTTGCCGACGGCCGCGGTGGCTTGTGGACTCCACGGGCGCGGATCGATCCCCAGTACCAGGAACTCCGGCGGCCAGGGACCCTCCCAGCTTTCGAGACGTGAGTTCACTCCGTCGGAATACGCTTCGAGCAGCGCGCGCTGAGCAGGCGTCAGGGCTTCCACGCTACGCTCCGCGGCACCCCACAAGTCGAGCGTGCGGATCAGCCGATCGGCCGCGAGGGCCGGGTCACCGAACACTTCCGCGAGCTGGCCGCTCGCGATCCGTTGGAACAACTCCAGCTGCCACAACCGCTCGGACGCATGAACGAATCCCTGCGCGCGGTAGACGTCGCTCTCGGTGAGCGCCTCGAGCGTGGGGATCGCGAGCTCATCGAACCATACCGTCGCGGATGCCTCCAGCCCGACGAGCTCGAGGCGGTCATCGTAGGGCTGGATCGAGCGCCTCAGGTAAAAGTACACGAGCGTCGACACGAGACCGGTCCCGAGGAGGAGCACCGCGATCACGCGTGAGAAGCGCCGATGCAGCCGGTCGCTCATGCGGTGGGTTCCGCTCGCTCCGCGCTCTCGAGGGCGTGCTGGAAGGACACGTAGGAAGCGCCGTCTGGCAGAATCAGCCGCCGCGATTCCAGCTCTTCGAACGCCAGCCGCACGGCTTCCTCTCCCTGCTTCAACGTGGCCGCGACGGCGATCGGCGTGGCGCGCCCGATCCGCCAGATCTCATGCCATGTGAGCGCCGCCAGCGGGTCGATATCGCCCAACAACATCGGCCGTCCGTCGACGCTCTCCGCGGCGATCGCCAGTCCCTGTCGCGTGAGGGTCGATTCGATCGGGCCGAGGTGGTGCTCGGCCACACCCCGGAAGAGGAAGAACCGCGTTCCCTCCCGGCCGGGATGGCGCGCGTGACGCACCACCAGCTTCGCGACCACCTCATCCGCGCAGCTGAAGTCGATGAGCGGGACGTTGCGCAAGTCGAGCACCGTGAGCACGTGGCGATCGAAATCGGCAAGTCGCTCCTCGATGCTCAATCGCACCGCGCGGCCGGTGTGACGCGTCACCAAATAGCTGTACAGGCTCGTCTCCGTGACCGCGGGACGCATCGGGTCCTCCCTCACGCGACCGCCGCCGCTTCGACCTTCGCGGGGAGCACGATCAGGACCTGGGCTCCGGGGAAGGGCGAGAGACCCGAGCGAAGGGGTTGAACGTCGTCCCATTCCGGGACGCGGGCGATCATCGCATCGCCACTTCGAATCCGCACGGCACCATTCCACTTCGTGACCTGCTTTCGGATCGCTTGCAGGCCCTGCCCCCGTCCTGGGTCGCGGAACCGTGACTCCCCGTTGAGGAAGGCAGCCTCGAGCGCGGTGGCGGCTGACCAGCGCTCACCGTACCGGCGCGCATGCTCCGCACCCAGCGACCCCTGAAAGCCTACCCCGACGTCCATGACGGCGAGAACGAGCACATCGCGCCCGAGGCGGCGTTTCCAGTGGTATGTCTGGGCGCACACCCAACCGATCGACTCCGCGTGTTCCAGGATGTTCTGACAGACTTCCGACAGCATCACCGAGAAGTGGATGACCGAAGGCTTCGGGTAATGCAGCCGCCGTTGCAATATGGTCGCGGCCCGATCACGGACGTGCTCGACCACGTGATGGACATCCTCGTGCGACCGTATGGGGGTGATCTCCAGCAGGGCGTCCGAGCGGGCATGCGGACGCTGCGGTCGCGAGTCCAGCTCGAAGACCGCGGCGGCCGTCTGTGAGAAATGCATCCGCTCGCAGTAGGATCGGACCTCCGGATCCTCCGGTAGCTCGACAAGCGGAGGACGGCCCGTTCGATCTCGCGCCACCTGTCCGACGGCCAACAGACCCGTCAGACCGTAGGGCGACACCCACGAGACGCGACGGGCGTCGAACAGGAGCCGTTCATCGCCGCTCTCCATCGCCCGATGGAGCGACCCCACGAGCTCCTCGAACGCCGACTCGTCCAACGTCGATGGGACCTCTACCACTCGACTCATTGAGAGCTCACGAAGTCGCCCTTCAGCTCAGCCATCCTCGGTCAGCAACAATCCCGAGCGAGAACGAAGATACGTGGCGAGCCCACCGGCCCCACGGAACGACGCGTTGCGCGCGGCCACCCGGTTCGCGCGTCGCATCGACGCCGTCAGCGACCGACCTGAAAGAAGAGACGCGAAGCACGTGATCCCCCAGACGTCCCCGCAACCTGTCGGATCCGGATCATGGGCACCCGGATCACCGTCCACGCGGCCGCTCAAGACGGCATCGCCCGCATTGGCGAACGGTCCCGTCCCACTCGCCAGCGGGTCGTCCCAGAAGCGTCGGGTCGCCATCCAAACCGCTCCCTCCTGGCCACGCGTCACCAATAGCGCGCGTGTGAGTGGGCCGAGCACCTCCGCACCCAGCTGCCACGGGTCGCCCCACTCCTCCGCCAGCGTCAGGAGCTCGTCTTCATTCAGCTGCACGATGTCGAAGCAGGCGAGCCACTCACGCCATGACTCGAGGGGCCGAAGGACGCGCACGCCATCCGGACCTATGCCCAGCATGAGAGAGTGAAGGTCGCAGTAGACCAGTCCCGGGGTTGCCTCGCGCAGGATCCCCGCCGCCACCAGATCCAACTCCCAGCCCGCGATGAAATTAACGTACAGCGCGTCACAAGCGTGCGCGAGCGGAAGCAGCTCCTCCGCCGACCACCCCGGGACACCGCCGGTGAGCCGCTCGCAGCGCCTGCCCGCCTCGTGATAATAGAGCTCGACCCGGTTGTTGGGCTCCGGCACCGTGCGAACACCATCTACCGAACCGACGTGCTGGAGGGTCTGGAGAAACTGGTCGGCTCGCTCGCGCATGTCGCTCCCGATCTTGAGGATTGGGAACAGCTCCCAGTCTCCCTCAACCACAGCGTCAAAGGCGGCCAGCGCGTAGGCGATCCCACCCCACTCCTCGATCGGGGCATCGCGACCAGGATCTCTCTCGTGGATCGTGTCCCACACCATCGTCCCGAGGACGCCGAGTCGGCGCATGCGCTTACAGCCCCCCGAAACGTTCCGCGCGGAACGTGGCGGCCGCCCCGATCACACCGGCCATGCCACCCAACTCGGTGCTCACGATGCGGCAGGACTCGGCCGCGTGGCTGAACGCTCGGCGCCGAACTTCGGCGCGCAGCGGCTGGAACAGATGGTCGCCCGCCCGAGTGACGCCCCCCGAGATCACGATCATCTCGGGGTTGAGCACGTTGATCAGGTTCGCCAAACCGGTGCCCAGAAACTTCGCCGTTTCACGCATCACGTCGGCCGCGTAGACGTCGCCGGCCACGATCGCCTCGTACACGGTCTCGGCCGTGATGCGATCGAGCTCTCCACCAACCATATCGGGGAGAAGGCTGCTGGACCCCGTCTCGAGACCCTCGACGGCGCGCGCCGCGATCGCCGGACCGGATGCGTACGCTTCCAGACAGCCATAATTGCCACAGTTGCACTTCCGACCCGTGGAGTCGATGGTCATGTGACCGATCTCGCCGGCTACATCGGATGTCCCGTGGAACACGCGTCCGCCCAAGACGATTCCTCCCCCGATGCCGGTACCGAGCGTGACGCCAACCACGGGATCGGCTTCGCGTGCCGCGCCCATCCACCACTCACCGAGGGTCGCGGCGTTGGCGTCGTTGTCCAGAACGGTGTCCAATCCCGCGGCGTTGGCGATCAGATCGCGGAGTGGAAAATTCCTCCACCCCAGGTTGGGGGTGTCGAGCACTGTCCCCGTCCGGCGGTCGAGAGGTCCCGGCGAGCCGAGGCCGATGCCGATGAAGGCCTCCTCCGGAAGATTCGCCTCGTGCCGGGAATCGCGGACAGCGTCCTGGATCATCCCGACCATGCGATCGACCACGGCCTTCGGTCCGCGTTGGGGCTCGGTGGGCAGCGAGCGCATCCCGAGTACGGTTCCTCCATCGAACGGTACCACGCCGACGTTGATCGACGTTCCTCCCAGGTCGACGCCCACGATGTATCGGCGATCGTCCACGCGCTCTCAACCTCCTTTGGTGCCAAAGGACCCCGGATACATGCCGGCCGGATTCGGTCTGGCAGGCCGCTGACAAACCCCAGCGGCTTGGAAGACGTCCGGAATCATAGAGGCGGACTCCGGTCCGTCAAAGCGACCGGCGGCACTGAAGGTGCTCGGACTTGTGCGGCACCATACCTTGTCGCGGCTCTCACCGCCGCCGGGAGGTGCGCGGAGCCCTAGGAGGCTGCGGAAGAACCCTGGTGGGTCGAGCGCGGACGCACCTACGGCGGGTGCCCCTCTCGCGCGGTTCAGGCAAGGAACGAGGACGAGTCGTAGCCAAAGCTACGGCGAGGAGGAGAGACGATGGATCAGCCGCGCGACCCCCCTGCGCCGATCATCAAGCCTGGCGCGGTCCCACAAGTAGGACGGTTGCGGCGGGACAGCCCCGTCTCCCGACCCACCCTTCGGGCGGGTACCCCTGGGGCT
>JBDHHV010000073.1:0-44971 GCA_039589195.1 Gemmatimonadota bacterium
GGGATGTTCCGTGACCGCGCGATCCCACGCACCCGCGCAGCGGTCGCTTCATCTTCCACACCGATCGTCAGCCGATTGGCTCTCTCGTCCAGATCGATGTAGACGGCCCGATCCAGCTCCATGACCGCGGGGGAGGCTTCGCCGAACCAACGGTCCAGCTCGAGGAGCGAGAAGTCGGCCAGCAAGACCCGGATCTCCGGCGAGTCGAATCCACGCCGGCCCAGGTAATCGGCCACCTCCGCGTCGGCGCCCTCGACCTCGAAGGGGTTCGTGAGGTAGACCGTCGGTACCCCATCGCGATCGAGGAACAACCCACCGAAGCCCGGAAGGGCGCTGACGAGCTCTTCCTGGCCCGGCGCCGCCCGCAGCACGCTCTGTTGAGCGGGCACGATCCCCGAAAGATCGTCCGGGGCGAACGGCTCCGCGCGGTCGTTCTGGCAGCCTGCGGCCAGAACGGCGAGCCCGGTAAATGCGGTCCCGAATGTGATGCGGTTACGCAGCATGTCGGCAACTCCTGCGGCAAGGGTACGTCTACAGCCTGGGCGCCCGGTTTCCCGCGCGCTTCGTAAAGACCACATCTGGCCCCTCGTCCCTTCCCTCCTCGCTCCTGGGGGTCGGTTCGAAGGCCTGATTCTGGTGTTAAGCAGTTCGATCATGCAACTCCCGGACCGGAGTTTCGGACCGAAGTGTCGCTTGGCGGTGGGGCAACCGCACCGCCACCTCTTCTACCGAGATCAAACGGCAAACGCCGGGGCAGTTGCGCTTTGAGCGTCGGGACCCTGGGGGCCGGAGTCGCTCCGGGTTCCGTCGGACTCAGTGAAGAAAGGTCACGTGCGACCAAACTTTCCCGTCAGCCGGAGCGCCAAGCGGGACCGAACGTAACCGAGACCGGGGGGTCGAGCGGCTTCGCGTTTAACGAACGGTAGATCGTCACACCGGCAGTTGTACACTCGGTCGGGATTCTCCGTAGTTCGCTCCGATCTGTCTCCGGCGTCACCGCTGATCTGGACGCGGCGCCCCTGCGAGGGCACCTTTCGAGTTCGCCTCGTGACGCTCCATCGGAGCCGAAGTACATGAGAGGTACATGAAAAAGACCATCTTCCTCCTGGCGGCGCTCGTAGCGCTGCTCGGTGCGCTGACGGCGGGGTGGCCGGGCGGCGCCATCTGGTTCGTGGCGATTCTGGCCGGGCTGATCATGGTCCGAAAGTCATGGCAGAAAGAGGACGAGTAAACCCATCTGTCCATGTCCGGTCCGGAGACTCATCGTCCTCCTCACCATCGCCGTCTCCGCCTGCGTGGGCGCGGAGACGGCGAATGGCGGTGCTTCCTCAGCGGAGTCCGCGCAGTCCGCGCAGTCCGTATCGGAGTCTGAATCCATGAGTCAGGATATCTCGGCCGCCCTCGAGCGGTTGTCGCAACAGATCATGACGCTTCCAGGTGTGGCCGCCATCGGAGAGGGCCTGTGCGACGGCGAGCCCTGCTTCAAGGTCTACGTCGTCGATCTCACGTCTGAAGTCGAGGCGCGGATACCGTCGAGCTTCGAGGGATACCGGGTCGTTGTCGAGAAGTCGGGAGAGATCCGGGCGTTGTCCGAGGACGATTCGCTCCCCTGAGACCCGCCGCCCATTTGATGACCTGTCGGGGGCCGGTCCCCCGTAGGACACTCGCTCCTCAACAGGAGGCCTCAATGTCGGACTCGATTTCCCGTCGCCGTTTCGTCAACCGGAGCATCGGGGTCGGGGCGGGCGCCGCCCTCCTCGGGAAGCTTCCGGTGGCCGGGGCGTCTGTCGTGACTTCGTCGCCAGCGTCCGGGAGCGGCTTGCCGGCCGGGCCACCGACGGCCACCACACCACTCATCATCACGAGCCACTCGAACGATACCGGCCAGGCGGCCATGCGAGCGGCGTGGCAGATCCTCTCAGCGGGCGGATCGGCTCTGGATGCGGTGGAGAAGGGAGCCAACGTGATCGAGGTGGACCCCGAGGACACGAGCGTCGGCTATGGTGGGCTTCCGAACGAGCGCGGCGTGGTGCAGCTGGACTCCTCGATCATGGACGGCCGCACATACAGCGCAGGGTCGGTCGCATCGCTCGAGCGGATCAAGACGCCGGCCTCGATCGCGCGCCTCGTCATGGAGCGCACGGACCACGTGATGCTGGTCGGACCCGGGGCGTTGGAGTTCGCGAAGTCGTGGGGCTTCGAGGAGACGGATCTCCTCACGGAGAAGGCGCGGCAGCGCTGGCTCCGGTGGCGCGAGCAGCATAGCGATCGCGACGATTGGGGGCCTCCGGACCACATCCCTCCCGAGGCTACGGAGCAGGGCGGTGGAGGCGGTGAAGGTGAATCGGACGAGGAGCTCGCGTTCAAGCGCGCGGAGGCGCTCCTACACCGCTACGGTACGACGAACGTGCTCGCGGTGGACGCGAACGGCGACATCGCCGGGATCACCACGACAAGTGGACTCGCCTTCAAGATCCCGGGCCGCATCGGCGACTCGCCCATCATCGGCGCCGGTCTGTATGTCGACAACGATGTGGGCGCCGCGGGTGCGACCGGGCGGGGCGAGGACGTCATCAAGTCCTGCGCCTCCTACTACATCGTGATGCGGATGCGGGACGGCATGTCTCCGCAGGAGGCGTGCGAGGACGCGATGGGGATGATCCTGCACAAGTATCGGAACGTGAACCCGGAGTTCGTCCCGTCCGAGAAATTCGTGGCGATCAACAAGGCGGGTGAGTACGGGTGCGCCTGGATGCCGTTCCGCGACGCGAAGCCCAGGATGTCGGTGCGGAACGAGGCCGGTCTCGAGATCTACGAGGGCACGGTTATCGGCACCGACTGATCCCGGGGGCGATTGAGATGGTCGGGATTCCCGCCCGTGGCGCCGCGAATCGGGCCGCGGCAGAGCGCTCCTCGGGGATCAGGCGGTCTCGTAGCGGAACCCCTTGGAGCTCACCCGGAAGAAGAGCGAGTACAGCACGGGCACCACGCCGAGCGTGAGCGTGGTGGCGAATGCGAGCCCGAAGATGATCGCGATCGCCATGGGCTCCCACATCGCGCCTCCCCCCAACCACAACGGGATCAGTCCGCCGATCGTGGTCGCGGTGGTGAGAAGGATGGGCCGCAGGCGCCGCTGGGCCGCCTCGATGATCGCCTGCGTCGGCGGGTGACCGTTTTCTTCCATCTCGATACGGATCCGGTCGATCAGGACGATCGCGTTGTTGATCACGATTCCCGCGAGCGAGATGATCCCGAGCAACGTCATGAAGCCGAAGTAGGAGCGCGCCACGAGCAAGCCGATGATCACACCGATCATACCGAGCGGGATGGTCATCAGGATGATCAGGGGTCGCCGGATCGAGTCGAACTGGACCACCAGGAGAAGGATGATGATCATGGCGGCGATGGGTAGCTTCTCGGCGATCGACTCGTTGGCTTGCCCCGAAGTCTCCGCCTCGCCTCCGAACTCCCACCGATACCCGAGCGGCCACGTACGGGCCTCCCGCTCGAGCCAGGGCTCGATCTCGCGGTTGATCCGCGTCGCGGTGTACCCGGGCTCCAGCTGCGAGCCGACGGTTACGGTTTGCAGCCGGTCGCGCCGCAGGATCTTCGCCGGCTCCCACTCGACGCGTATGTCCGCCACCTGCTTGAGCGGAACGGAACGACCGGTGGCCTGCGCGAACACAGCGAAGCTCTCCAGCTTGTCGACGTCGCGCCGGTCCGCGCCCTGGGAACGGAGCGTGATCGGGATCAGCTTGTCGTCCTCACGGTACTCCGTGAGGACGATCCCGCTAAGCCCGGTCTGAAGCGACACGGCCACATCCTGGCTCGTGACGCCGGCTCGCCGCGCACGCGGCTGGCTCACCTCGACGAACAGCTTCTTGGTGCGAGCCCCCCAGTTGTCGCTCACGTTCTTGGCGCCCACGATCGCGCTCAGACGCGTCTTCACGCGATCCACGATCGCGAAGATCTGATCGGTCTCCCGACCCGAGATTCGCACCTCCACCGGCGTGTTGATCGGGGGGCCGTTCTCGGGTCGTCGCAGCGTCGCCTCCAGGTCGGGGAAACGCGCGAAGGTGAACCCCTCGACGCGCTCGATGATCGACTCGATCGCGGCCTGGTCGCTGACGTTGACGATCATGAAGGTGTAGTTGGGGCTCGGCGGCTCCGGGTTGTGCGCTAGAAGGAAGCGCGGCCCCCCGTTCCCCATGAAGCTCGCCCAGCTCACGACCCCCGGCGCCTCTTCCGAGGCCGGGAGCGAGTCGAGCATGAAGCGCTCGACCTCGCGCACGACGCGCTCCGTACGTTCGATCGGCGTCCCGATCGGGAGCTCCAGCTCGGCTTTGAAGAACGCCTTGTCGGTGGGCGGGAAGAAGAGGGCCGGGACGAACCGGAACCCCATCATCGAGATGAAGAACACGACCACGACCACTCCGACCGTGGCGGCTCGGTTCCGAAGCATTCGGGTCAACGTATCTCGGTACCACCGGTAGAACCGCGAGTCGAACGTGCCCTCCCGAGGTCCCTGCCTCCGCTTTACCCGAATGAACCGCACGCACAGGAGAGGGATCAGGGTGAGCGCCAGCACCCACGAGCAGATCAGCGTGATCGTGACCACCTTGAACAACGGGGCCGTGTACTCGCCCGTCGAGGACTCCGCCAGGAAGATTGGGAGAAAAGCCGCCGCGGTCGTGAGCGAAGCGATGAGCAGCGGCCCGCGGAGCTCCCTGGCCGAGTCGACCGCCGCCTCCACGGGTGGCTTCCCCTCGCCCATCTGTACCATGATGGACTCCGACATGACGATCGCGTTGTCGACCAGCATGCCGAGGGCGATCATCAGCGAGGCGATCGAGACCTGGTCCAGCCCGATTCCGAAGAGGCCCATCACGAAGAAGGCGCTGACGATCGCCCCAGGGACCAGCGTGGCCACCACCAGACCGGTGCGGAGGCCGAGGAAGAGGAGCATCACGGCCGTAACCACCACGACGGCCTGGATCAAGCTTCCCTGGAAGCCTCGTATCTTCCTGTCCACCTCGAACGGCTGGAAGGCCACGAACTCGAGCTCCACCCCGTACGGGTAGAGCGACCGTAGCCGCTCCACCGTCGCCTCGATCCGCTCGCCGAGCGTGAGGATGTTACCCCCCTCGCGCATCGAGATGGCAAGGGCGATCGCGGGCTCGCCCGTCGCCGTGACCTTGCTCTCGGGGGGATCGATGTAGCCGCGAGTGACGGTCGCGATGTCCTCCAGGTAGAGGACATCAGAGCTCCCCGGCACCGTGATCACGCTGCGGCGCAGATCGTCGACGGTCTCGAAGTTCCCCGAAGGCTCGAGCGCGATCTTCTCGTCCTCTGTCGTCAGCTCGCCGCCGGGGATGATGATGTTGCGGCTCTCCATCAGGCGGATCAGCTGGAATGGCGACAGGCCCACTTCGGCCAAGCGGGCATTGTCGTACTCGACGAAGATCCGCTCGTCCTGAGTCCCGAACAGGTCGACCTTCGCCACCTCATCGATGAGGAGGAACTCGTCGCGCACGTCGTCGGCGATGTCCTTCAGCTCGGCGTACGTGTATCCCTCGCCGGTGAGTGTCACCACGATGCCGAATACGTCTCCGAACTCGTCGTTCACGAACGGGCCGATCACATCCTCGGGTAGCTCGCCGCGGGCGTCCTCCACCTTGCGGCGGAGGTCGTCCCAGATAGGGCGCATGTCGCGGTAGCTCTCCTGGATGCTCACGTAGATGACGGAGACGCCGGTCTTCGATTCGCTGCTGATGAAATCGAGCTCGGGCATCTCCTGGATCGATTTCTCCAGCTTGTCAGTGACGAGGAGCTCGACCCGCTCGGGGCTGGCGCCGGGGAAGATCGTCTGGACCAGAGCCGTGCGAATGATGAAGCCGGGGTCCTCGGCGCGGGACATGGTGCGATACGCCCCGATGCCGGCGAGGAAGACCACCGCGAAGGCGGTGCCCGTGATGCGCTTCTTCTCGATCGCGAAGCGGGTGATGTCCATCGGGCTCTCCGATCAGGCGGGTGGCCGGAACTGCACCCGGAGTCCGTCTTCGATGCGGCTGACGCCGGCGACCACCACGTGATCTCCGTCGGCCAGTCCCTCGAGGATCTCGAACCCCTGCGTAGTCATCTCACCGACCCGGACCAGACGGCGACGGATCACGCCGACGCCCGCCTCGGCACCGGGCCCATCTTCGGGCTCCACCACGTACACGAACCGGCCGTCGCGGTCCTCGCCTACCGCTACCGATGGCACGATAAACAGCTCGCGTCCCTCTCCGGACTCGAACCGGAACGCCACGTTCGCGGCCATGCCGGAGCGGAGGTCTGGGTCGGGATCCGCGAGGACGACGGTGACCGGATACGTCGTCGCCGTTCCGGTGGCGGCCACGCCCACCTCGCTCACCCGCGCTTCAAAGGTGCGGTCGGGCAGGGCATCGAACGTGACCTCGGTCACCTGCCCCTCCGTGACCTGCGAGATCAGCACTTCGGGGACTCCGACCTCCACCTCGAGATCGGTACCCGAGTTGAGGTAGACCACCACCTGCCCGGCCCGGACGTTCTCGTTGACCTCGACGGGGACGGCGGCCACCGCGCCGGTCGTGGGCGCGGTCAGGCGCGTGTACGAGAGCTGCTGCCGCGCGAGCTGGAGCCGTTGTTCGGACGCCCGGACGCTCGCCTCGGTCGATTGGAAGCTCGCGAGCGCCGCATCCAGATCCGCCCGTGATGCGTTGTCCGCCTCGTACAGATCGCGTATGCGCTCGTAGCTGCTCTCCGCGTTCTGCGCCTGGGCGCGGGCCTGTGCCAGCCCGGCTTCCGCCTCGCGGACCCCCAGCCGGTAGTCCTCCGCGTCCAGTCGCGCGATGAGCTGCCCGACCCCCACGCTGTCACCGACCCGAACGGGGATCTCGACGATCGCCCCGGCGACGCGAAAGCTGAGTCTGGATTCCGTCCCCGAGCGAGCTCCACCCGAGAAGGCTCTGACCCGCACGCCTCCGGTGGAGAACACCTGCTGGGTCCGTACCGGACGCAGGGTCTCCGGGGGTGGTTCTCCATCTCCACACCCGATGAGGGGCAAGACGGCCAGGCCTGTCACCGCGATGCTCGTGATCGCCGTACCGATGGGTCTCATGGTTGATTCTCCGCCATGAATCGATCCAATCTCTCGAAAAAGTCAGCCCGAGCTTCGGGGCTCATCAAGAAGAGGAAGGCGCCCACGCCACGCTGCACGCGCATGAAGTCGATGATGAAATCGTACACGGCATTCGCGGCCGCGAGCTCGGCAACCAGAAACGCGTTCTGGGCGTCCAGCACGTCGAGGATAGTGGCGGCGCCCCTGGCGTACGCGTCTCGCACCAGCTCGAAGTTCTGACGCGCCGCATCGGCGGCCGCGGCAGAGAGGTCGATGTTCACGTACGACGCCCCGGCCCTGTGGAGGGCGATCCGGGCCCGCTGCTCCACCCGCTCCGCAACGGCGCCGCGCTCGAACTCCAGCCTCTCCACCTCACGCGACGCCTGACGCGTGTCCGCGGCGCGATTGCCCCCCTCGAACAGGGGGAGCGAGCCGACGAGGCCGATGCTCCAACTGACGTCGTCCACCTCGGGGAAAGCGAAGCCCAGGCTGTCCAGCGCTGCCCCACCCGCGAAGCCCGCGCTGCCGGCCCCGCCCCGCCCCAGCACCCTCGTGACCTCCGCCTGGAGCGCGACCGTCGGCAGCCAATAGGCGCGCCGGGTGGAGCTGAGGAATCGGTTCTGTGCGTCGATGGCCTCGCTGAAGGCGCGGAGCTCCGGGGCGTTGGCAAGCGCCTCTGCCGACATGAAGCGACGGAACACGTTGAACGACCATTGATCGTCGGCGTACGGATACAGCCGCGCCACGAACGATACCTCCGGATCCGTGAGATCCGTTGCTTCGGTGGCGAAGGGCTCCTCCAGGGGCCGGTTCAGGATGCGGTTGAGCTCCATCTCGGCCACGTTCCGCTCCGCCGAGGCGCTGATGACCGCCTGTCGATCGATGGCGATCTGGCTCTCCCACCTGAGGACCTCGGCCGGCCGGCCCGCGCCGATCCGCTCTCGCAGACGGGAATCCTCGAGGTTGGTGCGGGTGAGTCGCAGGTTCTCCTGTTGGATTCGCTCGAAGGTCTTGGCCCGTAGAACGTCCAGGTACGCCGTCGCGGCCCCGAGAGAGATGTCCAACGCGAGGGCATCGCGGTCGTATTCACGGGAATCCTGGAGCGAGCGCTGTGCGGAATAATCCGCCCACGCAGACTCGGAGAACAGGAGCTGGCTGAACCGAGCCGCGCCCGACAGAGTCCGCTGTGATTGCTGGCCAAAGCTCGCGGACGCCCGGTCTTCATCGATCACGGCCCCGAGCGAGGACACCTCTAGTTGAGGGAGCAATCGTGCGCGGGCGCGGGTCACCTCCGCCTCCCCGCCGGCGACGAAGCGGCCGCGCGCCGCCAGGTCGAGGTTCACCTGGATCGCCTCGCGCACGGCGTCGCCCAGGTTCAACGTCCGCGCCACCTCCTGCGCCCGCTCGTTCACGAGCACGGCCTCGGTGACCACGGACCACGGAGGGTACGTCCCGATGGCGCGGGCGGTCTCCATGTTGATCGTGAGCTGCGCCGGCACCGAGAAGTCTGTTCGCAGTTCCCCCGGGTCCTGCCCCAACAGCACGCTCTGGATGTTCAGGGCCAGCCGCCGCGCCAACCGATCGAAGAACGCGGTGGGGGTGCTGGTGGCCAGGAATCCGCGCTCCACCTCGCGCTCATCCAGCCGCGCGAAGCTTGGTAGACGGCGGTCGATCAGCCCGCGGACCAACTGATCCAGGTCACCGGGCGCCCACGAATGCAGAGGGGCGACGTACACAGCCTCGACGCCCGCGGGGATCGCATCGAGCGCTGCCCGCGCGGAGGTCACCGAGATCACGTCGAGCTGGAGGTTCAGATGAGCCGCCGCCTCGGGAATCCCGTCGCCGAGCGCCGGAATCGCCTCCATAACCCGCCCGCTCATCAACACCGCCATCCGCTTGAAGGGCACGATGTCGAGGAACGTGCGGATATCGGTTTCGAGCGTTAGCGGGATGGCGAGGTAGTTGAGATTCGGGATGCCGCTCTTCCCCCCCGCATCCGGCAGCCCCTGTGCGTCCGGATCGATGACGACCGGGGCCAGCGCCGGCTTCGGTAGGCTCTCGCGCTGGGTCAGATCGTGCGAGGCGAGCACGCCCAATCCGACCACGATATCGACATCGGGGTCCGCGAACAGGCGGTCGATGGCGCCCCTGACGCCGGCCCGAGTCCAGTCGGCGATCAGGACCCGGTCATCGGGGACCCACGCGCCGAAGTCCTCCCTCCCGAGCTCCTCGATCTCGCCGCGGAACAGAGGGAGCAGCTCGTCGTTTCGCTCCCACGGACCGTCGATCACCATCCCGATCACGACGTCGGGACGCGTAGTCGGGGCGGGCTCCGGTGGCTCCTGCGCGCTCATCGACGACGCCCGCGCGGAGAGCAGTGAGAGAACGAGCACGAGCACGGGAAGAGGGGAAACGAGCGGAGACAGAACGAGGCCGGGCGAAGAGAACATGAACACCCGGATCCCGCTATGGGGCGGCACGCGAATCATAAACCCAACGCCATTCAGAGACATGATGGACGATGCTTCGAGGAAGGACGGGTCGCCCATCCCCGCCAGGCAGGAAAACTCTCACCGAGCAGTCAATCTCGGAAGGGGTTACAGCGCTGTGGGCTCGCGTGTTCGAGAGCGTTCGGCTGTCAGGTCGGCGGCACGAATGCTCGCTACTGCCCCGCCACGGCGAACAGAAGATCCACGTACGCCTTCTCGACTTCCGCCAACCCGGCCACCGTCGAGCCCTCCCTCGGGTGGATCACCATGTACTCGTTCGGCGCGTGTGCGCCGGAGCCGTGACCGAGACCCGAGAACACGAGGGGCAGCCCGAGCCGCTCGGTGAACTGGTAGAACGGGGCGCTCCCGGCCAACCGCGGCATCACGGTCGGTGTGTGTCCGTACTTGTTGAACACGCCGATCGCCGCCTGGACGAGCGGGTTCTCGACCGAGGTCTGGGCGGCCGGATACCCCTCCATCGAACGCACCACGACGTCGGGGAATCCCTGTTCGACCAGGTAGTCCTCGATCTTCTGCTGCGCCTCCTCGGGATCGATCCCGTAGGGGAGTCGTGAGTCTACCTTGGCCGTCGCCATGTGAGGGAGGATGGTCTTCGCGCCGGGTCCGTCGTACCCGCCCCAGATCCCATCGATGTTCAGGGTGGGCTCGTACAGGTAGCGGAGGATCGCATCGCGACCCGTGAGTCCGTCGATCCAGTGATCCAGGCCGAGGGTCTCCTGCTGGACCGCGTCATCCCACCCGTCCACGAGACCGTTGATCAGCATCTGCTCCTCGAGCGTGGGCGGGCGTACATCGTCGTAGTAGCCGGGGATGAGGATCGTGTTGCCGTCCTCGCTCGTCATGGACGAGAGCGCCTGCACGAGGCGCCAGGCGGGCGCATCCACGATCGCCTTGTACGAGCCGTGGATCTCGGCGTTCTCGGGTCCGCCCCAATCGCCGCCCTTCGACTCCACCTCCATGTAGATGATGCCCTTCACGCCCATGCTCATCCGCATCCCGCCCTGGGCTCCCTGGTTGTTCATCGGGAAGAGCGCGCCGTCGGCCTCGGCGAGGCGGTCCGCGTATGCGTCGACGATCTGAGGATAATGCACGGAGCCGATCTCCTCCTCGCCCTCGGCTGTCACCATCAGATTCACCGGCAGCCCGCCGGTCGTCTCGATGATGGACTGGACCGCATTGAAGAACGCGCGCTCGGGCCCCTTCTGGTTCGTGGCGCCGCGTGCCATGAGGATCGTGCCCAGCTCGCTGTCCACCAGATTGGCTTCGAACGGCGGCGACTCCCAGTCCTCGAGATTCACGGGCTGGACGTCGTACATGAGGTAGACGAGCAGCGTTTGCTCGGCGCCCGCGTCGTAGTATCCCCACACGCCGGGGTGCCCGTCGGTCGGGACGAGCTCGGCTTCCTGGAATCCCATTCCCTCCAGGTCGCTACGAAGCAACTCGGCCATCTCCTGGATGCCGTCGTTCTGCGCGCTGATCGACCGCTGACGCATCCAGCGCTGCAGGTTGCCGATGTGCGTGTCCAGGTTGGCGTCGATGTGGGCGTACACCTCCGCGTGATCGCCCGTGTACGCCGCGATCGCCGATGCATCGAACTTGTCGTCGGTGGTGAACTCGAACGACGCGGGGCTCGGCGCGGCCATGTCCGTCGAGCCGGACGAGCGCTCGTCCGCACCACCGGGGGCCGATTCGGGGTCCGGGGTCTGGCAGCCCGCCGCGGCCAGACCGAGGGTGAGGGCCAGGGCTGCGAGAGCGGTGCGCGGGCGCAAATACGGCGTCAACGACATGATGCCTCCTACGGCTTCAAACACGGGTAACGCGGACAGCGACGGAAGCTCGTGGAGATGGGAATTGGCGACAAGCCCCCCGTGGGGGATCAGGTCTGTCAGGCTATGGCCGTGCTCTCACCATGCGCTCTAGATCGGCGAGCCTACGGGGAAGCCCGACCGTCAGGAGCTCGGCGCCGTCCTCGGTCACCAGCACCTCGTCCTCGGTGAACACCGAGATTCCGCGGTCGTGGTTGTAGTACCAGGGCTCGACCGTAAACACCATCCCGGGGGCTAGCGGAATGTCGGGAAGGCTCGGGTCGCCCGTCGACAACCCCAGGTGGTGTCCGAAGAAAAGACCGGTCTGCATGTACGGGCGGTGCTCCGGATGAATCACCGATTCCGCGACGGCTCGGAGGCGGCCAAATGTGATGCCGGGCCGGACCGCGGCGATGATCGCGTCGGCCACCGCGACCTCCATCGCGAGGATCGTCGCCTGCTCCGTCGAGAAGCTTCCTGACACCGGGAACGTGCGTCCCACATCGCTCACGTAATAATCGAGCTCGCACCCGACGTCGAAGATGACGAGGTCGCCATCGACCATGGCCCGATTCCGGCGATCGTAATGCGATGCCAGGATCCGCCAGGGCCACAGAGAGTTCGGGCCGGACTTGATGATCGACGAGAACGCGACCCTTTGTGCGCCTCCTGCTTTGCAGGCGGCCTCGAACGCCCCCTCCAGCTCCCGCTCCGTGACCCCGTCGCGAATCGACCCCACGGCCACACGGATCGCCTCCTGTGTGAGCGCCGCCGAGCGCCGCATGGCCTCGATCTCGTCCGCGCTCTTGGTCATCCGGACGCGAGCGACCTCGGTGTACGCGTTCTCGATCCTCAGCTCCGGGTACGCCTGCTGGAGGTGATAAAGCGAAAGCAGGAGCGGGTCCCAGTCGGGGATCAAAGACGTCTCGACGCGGCGAATCTGTCCCGCCCGCCCAGGGTTGAACCGCAGCGTTTGCCGCCGCTCGCCCCACGAGACGAGAAGACGGTCCAACTCGGCGATCGGAAGCACGGTCGCGATCCCGGAGCGCTGGGCTAGCGATGGGTCGTCCGCGAGCGCTCGGCCGGGGAAATCGTTGGGCCGCGTTGCGCTCTCGAACCGGAAGTCGCTGCGCGGCACGAACAACGTCGCCGAGCCCGACTCCGTGTCGAGGAACAGAGCGGAGCTCGGAAGCTCGAGCCCGGTCAGATATAGGAAATCGTCCGCCTGCCGAAACGTGTCCCCGTGGCTCAGTCCGTGCGCGCCGAGGACGAGCAGACCTCCACCGCCCGAGTCACGCAGCGCCTGGATCACGGCCGCCCGGCGTCGCGCGTACTCCTCCAGCGGGAATTGGAGCGAGGTCCAGTCGAACAAATGCTCCGCAGAAGGCTGCCCCGCATCGGCTGGCGCACCGGCCGAGTCGGGCTCCTGCGCGTCCAGGCTGGTGGCCCTCACAGCGAGTTCCGTTGCCTCGGCGGCCACGAAGGCGAGCGTGGATGCCAAGACCGGTATGGCTCGCTGCGGGAGGAACGATCTCGTCGCACCCCGCCTCGTCACGCCCCGCTTCGTCGCACCCCACCTCGTCGCGCCCCGCTTCATCGCTCCCTCCGTTCTTGGGCCCCTGCGGCTGGTCCAAGCTAGGCCCCGGCGCAGCGGCCTGCGAGCCGAACGCCGCGCAGGGAAGCTCTGCATGCTAAGTTGCTGCCTCGAACCCTCGAAGGAGAATCCAGATGGCTCACTGCCCACACCGTAGCGGTCGCCGGTCGACCCGGCACACAGGTCTCGGTCTCCCGGCTCTCGGGCTCTCCGCTGTCGGGCTTCCCGCGCTGCTGGCGGCGGCTCTCGCCGGTTGTGCGGCAGAGCCAGAAGAGCGCGCCTTCGTCGAGCTGCTCGGATCCGACACGATGGCCATAGAGGTCTTCCGCCGGACCCCGAACGGGATGGCCGGCGAGATGCTCGCCCGCAGCCCGGTGACGCTGGTCGGCCAGTACGCGGTCACGTTCGCGCCAGACGGATCGGTCGCGCACTTCGGGTTGGAGTGGGAGACGCCCGCGGAGAATCCTGAGGGGCCGCCACCCTCCAGCATCACGATCGATGTGACCGGGGACAGCGCCACGATCGTTAGACAAAGCGAGGGCGAGACCGTCACGCAACAGGTCGTGGCTTCACCGCACCCGGTCCCGACCACCGGTCGGCTCCCCCTGGCCGTCGGTCTGTTCGAGCACGCCGTACAGTTGGCCCTGGCGTCTGACGTGGGCGATGAGCCGTTCAGCTTCACGATGCTGTGGCCCCTCCGCGGGCGGTCCTCCCCGAACGCCATCAGGCGACGAGGCACCGGAGAAGTCTCGTTGGACTACTTCGGGAATCCGCTCATCGCGCGTGTGGACGCGAGCGGGCGGATCACGTCGATCACAGGGGGCGAGACGACCATGAAGGTGGAGATCGGGCCGATCGAGCCACCGGATGTAGCGGCGCTGGCGGCCGACTTCGCCACGCGCGACGCGCGGGGGGAGGGCCTGGGGACTCCGTCTCCCGGGGCGACCGTCACCGAGAGCGGTGGCGGTGCGACCTTCGAGATCGCCTACAGCCGCCCGGCGATGCGCGGGCGGGAGATCTGGGGAGGGCTCGTCCCATACGGCGAAGTGTGGCGCACGGGCGCGAACGCCGCCACGCAATTCAGCACCGATCGCGACCTGGTCATCGGTGAGGCGGAGGTTCCCGCCGGTGCGTACACCCTGTGGAGCGTCTACACGGCGGAGTCGGCGACGCTGATCATCAACTCGCAGACCGGCCAGTGGGGCACGCAGTACGACGAAGAGCAGGATCTCGTCCGCGTACCGATGAACGCGGAAGGGCTCGAGGAGTCGACGGATCGCTTTACGATCTCGATCGAGCCGACCGAGGACGGGGGGATCCTGCAGCTGAATTGGGACCGCACCCGCTTCACGGTGCCGATGCGGGTCCGCTAGGGACGCAGCGGCAGCCTGCCCGTCGGCCGGCCGGGCGACACCGGCCGGCCGTCACATCTTACTCGAGGGGGAGATGGTCATGGAGTCCCACACCCTCCTAGCACCCTGGATCGGATCACGCCGGCTGGGCGCGGCCGTGTCGGCGCTCCTCTTATGCTCCGCCACGACTGCGGCCGCGCAGATCGTCAAGTCGCCACCAGCGCCGGGCGCGACGACGCACACGGTCGTGCCGGGCGAGCGCTACCGCTCGGGCGCCTTCAGCCGCTGGTTGTACGGCGATGACTATCGAGAGGTGTGGATCACTCCGATCGAGGTGCCGGTCCTGGATCTCGATGCGGTAGGCGGCGGGCTCACCCCGATCGACACGGGCGGGTTCGGCCAGTCGGTCACGTTGGAATTCGTGGGGGCCGACGGGCTGGAGTACGCTGTTCGCTCAATGGACAAGGATCCCACCAAGCGACTGCTCCCCGAGCTCAAGGGCACGTTCGTCGAAAAGATCATCCAGGATCAGATCAGCGCGCTCCT
Organism: Gemmatimonadota bacterium; assembly: GCA_039589195.1. Taxonomy (GTDB): domain Bacteria; phylum Gemmatimonadota; class Gemmatimonadetes; order Palauibacterales; family Palauibacteraceae; genus JBDHAC01. The sequence goes on from JBDHHV010000073.1 coordinate 14,949, forward strand.
GCCCACGGCGGGTCTCATCGTCGACCCGTTGCTGGCGGCGACCGGTGTCCTGCACCCCACCCACCAACTCGTCGTTGTCCCGGACGATCCGCGGCTGGGGGAGTACCAGGAGGAGTTCGCCGGTTTGGTCGGGATGCTGACGGAGCGTCCGGAAGAGGGCCCGGACAATACGCCCGGCTGGGGTGGATTCCGCCGGATCAGCGGCACGGACAACTTCCGCGACGCGATCGAGGAGGGGCCGTGTGATCGCCCGGACGCGCGGGCGTATCTCAAGGCCCGCCTGATGGACATCGTCATCGGCGACCGCGATCGACACGCGGGGCAATGGAGATGGGCGGAGGAGCAGCGCGGCGACTGCCGGGTCTGGCTTCCGATCCCCGAAGACCGCGATCAGGCGTTCGTCGATTACGATGGCTTCGTCATGTGGATGTACCGGCGGTCACGCCCGCAGCAGACGAAGTACGATGCCGACTACCCGCACATCGGCGGACTGACGTTCAACGGGTGGGAGCTCGATCGCGAAGTCCTCGTGGAGCTGGAGTGGCCGGTGTGGGACTCGGTCGCGTTCGAGATTCGCCGTGACCTTACCGATCCTATCATCGAAGACGCCGTCCGCCGCCTCCCGTCCGAGCATTTCGCACTCGTCGGAGAGCGCCTCGAGACCGCGCTCAAGGAGCGGCGCGACGAGCTGGACGAGGCCGCGCGAGAGTTCTACCGCACTATCACGCGGTGGGCCGACATCTATGCTACGGACGAGGACGAGTACGCGGCACCTTCGAACCCGACGTGACCCGGCAGGTCCGGCTCTATCTACGGGGTGGCGACGACCGGGCCGAGATCCTCGGCGACGGAAGCCGGATCACGGCGCGCGTCATCGGGGGCGGCGGCAACGACCATTTCGTGAATGATTCGCGCGCCCCGGCCGGGAAAGTCCACTTCCACGACGATCGTGGCGACAACGTGTTCGACACCGGGCGCGGCGCCCGCGTCGACGAGCGCCCGTTCGAGCGCCCGCCCTCCAAAGACCTCGCGCACCGGTACGCGCTGGACTGGGGCGGCAAGATCGTCGGGTTCCCGATCTTCGGCTACAGCCCGGATCTCGGCCTGTGGTTCGGGCTGAGAAGGGGGGTGGAGCGTTACGGTTTCCGTAAGGTGCCTTTCAAGACGTACCACCTGTTCAGCGCAGGGCTTGCCACCGTCGGACCCGAAGTGCTCCTCGGGTACGACGGCCGCTTCCGCGAGATGTGGTCCGGCGTCGACGGTCTGATCCACGTCGAATACACCGGGATCAACAAACTCCGCTTCTACGGGTTCGGGAATGAGACGCCGGCCACGGAATCCAGCCGATTCTTCAAGGTCCAGCACCGCGAGCTCGTGATCAGCCTTGGCTTGGAATGGCACGCGGGTGAGAACAGGGGGGGCGATCCGGCGGCGGGCGCGGAGCCACTGCGGCCGACCTTCAAGATCGGCTTCGGCCCGCTTCTCAAACACTCGAGCGCACCGACTGACGACAACGCGGACCGCTTCATCGGGAGCCTGGATCCGGCCCCGTACGGGTTGGGATCATTCGGGGAGGTGGGGGCGCAGGCCTGGTTCGCGATCGATACGCGCGACAACTCCGGTTACGCGAAGCGGGGTGTATTGATCGAAGGCGGCGGCACGATCTACCCGTCGCTCTGGGATGTCGAGTCCACGTTCGGCGAGGTGCACGGATCCGCGTCTACGTACCTGACCGCGCCCATCCCGGCCGAGCCGACCCTCGCGCTCCGCGCCGGGGGCCGGAGGGTGTTCGGCACTTTCCCGTTCCACGAAGCCGCCTACCTGGGTGGCCGCCGCTCGCTTCGGGGCTTCAGGACCAGTCGCTTCGCGGGCGACGCCGTGCTGTTCGGGAACGCCGAGCTCCGGTTCGAGCTCGCCAGCTTCAACATGCTCGTTCCGACGCAGATGGGTCTGTTCGGTGCGGCGGACGCCGGGCGCGTGTTCTTCGACGGTGATCCCGAAGACGCCGACACCTGGCACACGGCCTTCGGTGGCGGTTTGTGGCTGTCCTTCATGAACCGGCTGCAATCGTTGAGCGTAGGGATCATGGAGGGAGACGACCTGACGGGGCTCTACATTCGGGCCGGGATGGCGTTCTAGTAGGCTCCTAGGCGCCGTCTTCCACGGCTTCCCCGGAGCCGCTTGTCGTATCGGGTGGGCCACCGTTCGGATCGGGTGGGTCACCGTTCGTGCCGCCGGTCGGCTCTTCGGGCGGGTGTCGCTCATAACGGCTCAACCGAGCTCGCCCGCCGCCGCCTTCATCTGCGATCAGCAACGAACCCTCCGGCGCGAACGTGATCCCCTCGGCCTGACGGTGGGCCCCGTCCGGGAACGTCTCCACCCACAGGACCTCACCCGCGGCATCGACCACCGCGATGGCTTCCTCTGGGGCGGCCACGATGAAGTAGTGCCCGGTCTCGGGGTGGCGCTCGATGCCGGAGGGGGAGAATCGATTCCCGGGTATGCCCTCCGTGAGTGCCGCGCGGGATATCCGGATCAGCGAGTCGCTCGCCATGGCGCGCTGGTCCACGGACCAGCGGTAGATGTTCACCGATTCACGGAGCTCCGGATCCCGCGGCGTCTTGCACACGAGGAGCAGCGTCCGGTCCGCCGGCTCGAACGCCAGGCCCTCGACCTCGCAACGCCTCCCCACGCCCGTCCCGTAGGTGTTGAACAGCATCCGCTCGCCGTCCTCCCCCTCGGCGCTTTCGTACAAGCGACCGTTGCTGGACACCAGGTAGAAGCGATCGTCCACCACCGCGATGCCTTCGAAGTCGTCCGCCGCGGTGACGTCGCCGAGGGCGAACGCCTTCACGAGCCGCCCCTCGACGGGGTCGATCTCGTAGATGACTCCCCGCTCGTCATCGTGCGCGAACAGTCTGCCGGCGTCCGTGACGGCCAGACCGGAGATCTCGCGCAGCCGTCCCGGGAGCCTCCACTGCGCCTCCGGACCGCCCGCCAGGGCATACTCGGACAGCTCGGCCGAGCTCTCCTGCGCTTCGATGGCGGGATTGGGGCGGCACGCCAGGAGGACGGCCGCGAACAGGACGGCGCGAAGCGGTGCTCGAATCTCGTGGACGCGCGGCACTATTTTTCGAGTTTCAGGTTGCGAAACTCGGCCGCGACGATGCACTGACCCACTCGCTGGCGGAGTGTCGCGATCAGATCCTGTCCGGAAGCGCCCTTCGGCAGTCCGATGAGAAATTCGAGCGTCCATTCCCCTTCCGGCGTGCCCGAGCTCTCGGCGAGTTGGAATTGCCTGGTGCCCTCTTCCAGCACCTCCTCGATCGCACCGATGCACTCTTGGGTATCGGGGGCGAGCACGACCAGAAGCCCGTTGTACTTCTTGGCGACCTTCCCGCCGCCGGCGATTTGCTCCCGGAGGCGCTGTCTGCGCTCCACGATCTCGGTAAGGCTGTCCGGAGTGAGGGCCGCGAGCGCGTTGGGGTCGCCGATGGTGAGGTTTCCCGATCCGGCCCCGGGCGTGCGTCCGGCTCCCGCCAGCACGTCACCCAGCCGCATCTTGGGCGCCCGCCCGAGTTGGTCGGCGTAGATGTTTCCGATCTGGAACTTCCACATGAACAGCACGAGGTAGTTGAACAGCACCGTCGCGACCGCGGCGATTCCGAGCGCCTGGACTCCGGCGGCCAACGCGGTCCCGATCGCCAGGAAGATGTACACCGCGTCTTTGGTGTCCTTGAGCGTGTTCCGGAAGCGGACCGCCGCGACGATGCCCGCCAGGCTGAAGGCTAGCGCCACGCTGTCCTGGACGACGATCACGAGTGCGGTGACCGCGATCGGCAGGATGATGACCGTGTGCACGACGGATTCGTCGTAGCCCTGCTGCTGGCGGGTGATCATGTACACCCAAACCACGGGCCCGAGCAGAACCATGCTGCCGACCATCGCCAGCGTCGCGAACAGGAGCGATTCGACCGGTCCGCGCATCGATCGCTCACTCACGCCGACGGGATCCCCGCCGCCCAGGAAGCCCCTCTGGGCCAGGTCGCTCAGGCGCTCGCCCGAGAAGGAGTCGAGGATGACCGGGAAGATGAGTGCGACTCCATACAGGAGCCCCGCGGCGACGATGTAGTAGCCGGTGAGGCGCAGGAACGGCGAGCCCAGGATCCCTGAACGACGGCTCATTCGCATCGGACTCCATGCAGGTGTTCACGCGGCTCGCGGTCCCAAAGACAACGCGCCACGAACGGTGTGGGTTCGTCGAACGGTTGCAGCGACGCCCGAGGATGTCAATATAGCGGGGACCTTGCCTGCAGCCGGCTGCCTGAACAGGAGGAGTCTCGAGATGACGCCGACACCGTCTCCAGCGACCGATTTCGAACGGTATCTGCTCGAGCGGGTCGACTTCGAACGCGGGTGGGGGTTGATCGAACGCTTCACGACACTGGTTCGCGAGTCCGGTGCGCCCGACGAGCACGAGGCCGCGGAGTACATTGCCGCGCAGCTCGCCGCGCTCGGGATCGAGCACGAGGTGCACGAACCGACGCTCTACCTTTCTCTGCCGCGCGATTCGTGGGTGGAGATGGATGGTGAGCGGATCCGCGCGAAGCCTCCTTCGTTCTCGACTTCCACACCGGCGTCCGACTTTTCGGGGACGGCCATCTACGTGCCGGCCGAGCGGATGCGGGGCACGGGCGACCTGTTCGAGAGTCGCCAGGGGCCGGAGCTGCCCGATGTGGCGGGGAAGATCGTCGTCACGGAGGGATACGCGATGCCGCTGACGGTCCAGCGCTTCGAGGCCGCAGGAGCGATCGGTCAGATCTACATAAACCCGGGGGAGAACATCCACTGGGGCATCTGCACGCCGATCTGGGGCACTCCGACCGCCGACAACCTGGTCACGAAACCGAGGACGCCGGTGGTCGCGATCAGCCAGCCCGATGGAGAGCGCTTGCGATCTCGACTGTCCGCGGCGGGGGATGCGGCGGCGGGACCGGAGCTGACCCTGAATGTGCAGCTCGACGAGGGTTGGTATCCGTGCAAGCTCCCGGTTGCCACGATCCGCGGGACGTCGGACGACTTTCTGCTCGTCCACGGACATTACGACTCATGGGATGTCGGGATCGGGGACAACGCCGTGGGGGACGCGACCCTGCTCGAGCTCGCGCGGGTGTTCCACGAAGGCCGGGAGGGGCTGCGGCGCACGCTCAAGGTGGCCTGGTGGCCGGCTCACTCGACGGGGCGCTACGGGGGGTCGACCTGGTTCGCAGACGCGTTCGCCCTCGAGCTCCGGAAGCGGTGCGTCGCCGCGGTAAACATCGATTCCCCCGGTTGCTGGCACGCCACTGCATACGAGGAAGTGATGTGGATGGCGGAGGCCGCAGGGCTCTGCCACCGGGCGATCCGCGACGCCACGGGGTCGGAGGCGATCGGCCAGCGGCCGCTGCGGGCGGGCGACTATTCCTTCAACCAGATCGGGCTCACCTCGTTCTTCATGCTCCTTTCGAACATCCCGGCGAAAGAGCGCGAAACGCTCGAGTTCTACCCGACGGGCGGGTGCGGCGGCAACATCGCCTGGCATACGGAGGACGATGTTCTCGCTGTGGCCGAGCGCGCGAACCTCGAGCGTGATCTCGCCGTGTACGTGACGGCGCTCACGCGCGTCCTGAACGCGGACATTCTCCCGTTCGACTACCGCAGCACCGTCGAGGAGCTTGGTGAGGCGCTGGACCTGTACGCCGTCGCGGCGGGCGAGTGGCTCGACCTTTCACCCGCCCTGGACGAACTCGCAGGGCTGCGGCGGGAGATGGAGTGGCTGTACGACGAAGACATTCCGATCAGCGGGAACGGGCGGCCTCCCGGCCGTGATCAGGATGACGGGGAGAGGACCCCCGAATCCCTCACGCCGGATCGGGTGAATACGATCCTCGTGGAGCTGGCGCGAATCCTCGTACCGATCGGGTATGCGGAAGGGGAGCGGTTCGAGCACGATCCGGCGCTGCCAAGGGCCGTTATCCCGAAGCTGGCCGGAGTCAAGACTCTCGCCGCCGTGGCGGAGCGCGATCCGGACAACCTCCCGTTCCTTCAGACGGGTCTCCGCCGGCGAGTGAATCAGGTCGCGAACCGGTTGTACGAGGCGGCACAGGTGGTTCGCCGGGCGCGCGGGTAGGGCACCGGATGTCGGTCGTCCCGCCGGCCGTGGTCGGCGCGCTCTTCGTCGCCGGCAGTGCGACGGGGACGCCTACGGGGCTCGTCGCTCCACTCGCTGAGGTTGCTGCATCCGTGCTGCTGGCTGCACCCGCGCTGGTGGCTGCACCCGCTCCTGCGGTCCCGATGGACACGGTGGTGATTCGTCTCGGCCCGGACGCCGCCACGGTCACGCAGCGGGTTCCGGCGTTGGACGGCGCCGTCGAAGCGCACGCGATACGCCTCGAGGGTCAGGATTTGCGCCTCGAGGACGCGGGTGTGGCCGGGCAGCCCATATCCAATCCCGATCTGGGGCTCCTGCCCGGCGCGTATCACCTCCAGGTCGCCAACAATGAGCCCGTCGACCTGACGTATCGCGTGACAGGGAGACTCGACCGCATCCCGCTGTTCGTGTCGTCGCCCGCGGCACGGATGGCGTCCGGCCCCGTGACGCTCCGCGTCGAGCCGGCTCCCGAGTCGTCCACGGCTTTCGATCTCGGGACGAGCCTCCCGCGCTTTCAGCGAAGCTCCGAGGGCGCACTGATCGCGAATCTCTCGAGCACTCCGACCTTCGTGCGACTCGATGAATCGGGGAGGCTGTCCTTCGCGAGGGCCGCCGACCTCGTCGTCGTCGCGTTGATCTTGCTCGCCGCCGTGTGGGCCTGGCGCGCCGCCCGCCGATCCGATGTTCTGCGGGTCGCCGGGGCAGGCTCCCGACCCCCGGATGAGGCCGCATGACCACGGGCTTGCTGATCGTCCTCCTGTCCCTATCGGCTATCGTGCTCGCTGGCGCGATCCTCATCGGTGTGCGGCACTTCTGGAAACTGGAGGAAGAGCTGAACGCAGGGATCGGGCGCCTGCTCGCGGAACCTGAGTCGGAACCTCGGGGCGAGCGGCCCTCACCCGAGCCGACAGCGCCCGAAACGGCATCAGCCGAGCCGGAGCCAGCTCCGCGAGAGAACGAGAGCACCGAGGGAAGCGACTGACCCGTGGGTCCCATCTTCTACCTCGTCCTCGGGATCTACCTCGTGATCATCATGGGGATCTCCGTGTGGAGCTACTTCCACACGGAGACCGAAGTCGACTTCCTCGCCGCTGGCCGCTCGATCGGTCCGATCGTCGGCGGCGCGGTGCTGGCTGCCACGCAGATCAGCGCGGGCACGTTCGTGGGCACGGCGGGGCGCCACTACCTGACCGGGGTCTCCTGGTGGTTTCCGTGGCTCGGGCTGTGGACCGGGTGGCTCGTCTCCGCCTTCTTCGTCGCTCCGAAGCTGAGGCGGTTCGGTGCGCTCACCGTTCCTGACTACATATCGGTCCGCTACGGGAGCGACCGCGCCGGGGCGCTGGCGGGCGTGCTCATCGTGGTCGCCTACACGATTTATCTGGTCGCCCAGTTCCAGGCGGGCGGAGAGATCGCGGAGGTCGTGTTCGGGATTCGCCCGATCACCGCCATGCTGCTGATCGTGGCCAGCACGGCCATCTACACCCTTCTGGGCGGCGTGCGCTCGAGCTCGTACATCGAGTTCCTCCAGACGCTGATCATGGTGGGCGCCTTGCTGGTGGCGGTTCCGGTACTCCTGGACCAGGTGGGGGGCCTGAACCACCTGGACGCGATCCGCAGCTCGTTCCGGTTTCTGGAATCGCTCGACGATCGGCTGATCGGCTGGTACTTCCGTCCGCTGGAGCTGCTCGCGTTCGCGGTGGCCTTTGGGCTCTCGATCGCCGCGGCGCCCTACGAGCTGACTCGCTTCTACTCGATGCGCGACGAGCGCACGGTGCGACGCGCCATCTTCGTGTCGATCGGGTTCCAGGTGGTGATCAGCGTTTGCATCATGTCGATCGGTCTGCTCATGCGGGTGCTGTTCCCGAGCCTTCCTTCACAGGATCAGGCGACCGCGGTCATGGCGTTCCAGGTGCTCCCGCCGGTAGTCGGCGCGCTCCTGCTAGTGGCCATGCTGTCGGCGATCATGTCGACGGTGAACTCCGTGCTGCTCGTGACCGGCGCAGGCGTGGCGCACGACCTGTATGGCAAGTTCTTCCGACCCGGCGCGAGCCAGAAGCACCTCGTGAACGTGAACCGGGTGGCGATCGTGGTGCTCGCCATCATCCCGGTCTTCTTCGCTCTCCAGAAATTGGGGGACGTGCAGGGCATCGTGCTGGAGCAGGCGAAGTTCATCGCTTCGTTCTTCTTTGTCCCCGTCGTGATCGGCCTCAACTGGCGACGCGGGACAGCGATGGGCGCCGTCACCGGCATGCTGGGCGGCTTCCTGGCGTGCCTTCTGTGGGAGCTGTTCGCGCAGGAGCACTTGTTTCCCCGCTTCGGGATCGACGCGGTCGAGGTGGGGGTGGTCACGAGCCTCGTGCTGTTCGTGGTCGTCTCGCGGCTGACGAAGCCCTCGCCGACGCAGCAGTTGGAGGTGTTCTTCGGGGGAGACTGAGACGCGGGCTTCCTTCGAGTCTGCTGTCGAGTCCGCCGTTCCGGGCTGGTCGAGTCCGCCGACTCGCGGAGCGAGCGCGAGGTGCACGGAAAATCCGACCCCTAGCGCCGACCCTCTCGTCGTGCTGATCTTGCCCTCCTCATCGATCTGTTTCGCCCCGAGACCCCGCAGCTGGAGGCCGACCGCGTTGCCCGTCTCCGTCGATAACTCCCGGGCGATCTACGATGCCCTGAAGTCGGGCGGCGTACGCGTGATCTCCGCGCTGCCCGAAACGTGGTTGGTACATCTGATCCGCATGGCCGATGAGGACCCCGACACCGTCCTCGTTCGGTTGGCCAAGGAAGAAGAGGGCGTCGGCATCTCGATGGGTGCGCATCTGGCGGGTGCACCATCCGCCATGCTGATGCAGAACCACGGATTCCTCGCGGCTATCAATGGGATCGTCTCGGGAGCGCAGCTCTTCCGGATCCCGCTCCTGATGCTGATCAGCGCCCGTGGGGAGTTCGGGGAGGGCGACCCGTGGCAAACCGAGGGCGGGCTCGTGACGACGCACGTCCTGGAAACGCTCCGGATTCCGCATGAGTCGCTCGCCGATCCGGAAGAGGTGCCGACGAAGATCGAGGGTGCTCTGACGCTGGCAAACGCCTCGAACCGGCCGGTCGCGCTTCTCCTCCGGCGTGGCCTGATGTGGGAGGCCTGAGTTGAACGGCGCCAGCGGCGAGGGTGCGCCGATGCGACGGCTCGACGCCCTGGAGGCCATCTGCCCACGCTTCCAGGCCGACGACGTGGTGGTGGTCACCATCATGGGCGCCGTCGCCGCCGAGCTCCAGTCGCTCGGGCACAGGCCCGGCTTCTTCTACCTGCAGCACGCCATGGGGCTGGCCTCCTCGATCGGGCTGGGGATCGCGCTGAGCCGGCCCAAGCTGACGGTGGTGGTTCTGGATGGGGATGGATCGATCCTCATGAACCTGGGTGGCTTGACGACGTTGGGACGCTACCGGCCGCCCAACCTCGTACACGTGGTGTTCGACAACGAGAGCCTGCTCTCGGTCGGCGGTTTTCCGACAGCGACCGGGACCGGAACCGATCTGACCGCCATCGCTGCCGGGGCCGGCATCCCGCGTACGGGGACGGCCCGCACGCCGAACGAGCTCGTGCACGAATTCGATGCAGCACTCGCTGCCGACGAGCTGACCACGATCGTGGCGAAGGTCGAAGCGCACTACGAGCCGCCCGCCGACACGGCCGGATTCGTTACGCCGCTCGGTCTGCTGGAGAACCGCTTCCAGTTCGAGCGACACCTGGATCGATTGAGGGAGGCCGGCATCGGATAAGTTGTAGCTTGGGGTCGGTCGGACCGAGGTGGAGTGAAGCCCGACCGTCGGACTAAAGCCTGCCCGTCGGACCGAAGCCTGCCCGTCGGACCGAAGCCCGGCTCACTCTGAGGACGACAGTGAAGGAGTGATCGCATGTCGGAAGTGCTAGCCCAACTGCTCGAAGAGATCGAAGTCGGTCGCGTGAGAGTCGTGGATCTCACTCAACCGCTCGGGCCCGACACGCCAGTGATCGAGCTGCCACCACCCTTCGCCCAGTCCAAGGGCGTGGCGGTCGAGCAAATCTCACGGTTCGATGACGCGGGGCCCGCGTGGTACTGGAACAACCTCTCTTTTGGGGAACACACGGGGACCCATTTCGACGCCCCGGTCCACTGGGTGACCGGCAAGCATCTCCCGGACGCGAGCTGCGACACGATCCCCGCAGACCGGTTCATCGGACCGGCCTGCGTGATCGACGTGACGCAGGAGGTCCAGGCCAACCCCGACTTCCTCCTCATGCCGGAGCACGTGGCGGGCTGGGAGGGGCAGCACGGTCCCATCCCGCCGGGTGCTTGGGTGCTGCTACGTACGGGCTGGTCCACACGTCGTGGGAAAGACGCGTTCCTCAACGTGCGAGAGGACGGGCCCCACTCGCCCGGCTTCCACGCGAGCACATCCGAGCTGTTGGCTCATGAGCTAGACGTGCTGGGCGTGGGGGTCGAGACGGTCGGTACCGACGCGGGGCAGGCCGGTGGCTTCGACCCTCCGTTCCCAAATCACTCGATCATGCACGGGGCGGGGAAGTTCGGGCTCGCCAGCTTGTGTAACCTGGATCGGCTGCCGCCCACCGGCGCGGTAGTGATCGCCGCGCCCCTCAAGATCGTGGACGGCAGCGGGAGCCCGCTCCGAGTGCTGGCGCTGGCGCCCGCCGGACGATGAGCCCTCCCGTCGTGGCTCAGACCGCCGATCCTGCGGCTGGTTCGTCGCCGGTAGCCGGACTCCGCGGGATGCAAGGGGGGCCCGCCAGACGCGGGCTCCCTTTTGCCGTTGGCCGGCCGTTGGTCGGCCGTTGGTCGGCTTGGGCCGAACCTAATGCGTGGGATGGCCTCCCTGCTTGCCGGTGCAGTCGCCGCCCTGATTCGTCGTCTGCAACTCGTAGAACCGGAACTGGGCGAGGCGGAGACCCTTGTTGTCGTAGTGCCAGAAGTAGTCTGCCAGCGGGTCGGAGAAGAGCGGGAACAGATCGAAGCTCCGATCGAAGCTCCCGTCACCCTCCGGATCCGCGCACACCTGCAACAGCTCCTTGCTCACGTTGGTGAAGCGGGGCTTCCCGTTCTTGCTCAGCGGCACGATCAGGTCGCCGATGTTGCAGAACGTCCCGCTGCCGTCCGTGAAGCAGGTTTGGATCGTCGCCTGACCCGGTGTGACCGCACGGGCGAATACGGAGTATTCGAGCTTCCCGTTCGCATCCGCATCCGCCGGGTTCGGCAGCTGGAACTCCGCGCGGTCGCCGTCGAGGCAGCTCCAGTCCAGGACCTGATAGTCGCCCTCGGTCAGCCCGATGTCGCACTTGCCCCAGAGCTTGACGAAGATCGTGTGCCGGCCGTTCGGGCTCATCTCTTTGTCGTGGCCCTTGTCGACGCCGATCACGTTGAGGTTGAAGTGCGGGCCACTGGGGGCTCCGTTGCCCGTCTCTGCCTGGCTGAGCGCGATCTGGCCTTCGGGGCTCGTCGCCTGTTCGCCGCACGCCGCGACGCTTGCGACGAGGAACAGGGTGGCTATAGCGGAGGTCCGCCAAACGATTCTGTCCATCGTACTCCCCTCCTGATGGGTGGTCGGACGTGGGGTAACGGCGGGGAGAGCCTCGCCAGGACCTGCCGCGGCGGGCCACATGTGGCCAAGACCGTAAGTTCCCGTCGCGAGGGAAGAACGGCGGACCGGGAGATCCCGGCGCAAGGCGGGGTCGCGCGCACAGTTGCGGCATCAATCCTCCACCTGGCAGCGAATCCGGGGCCATGTGGCGACACCCGGCTCCCCGGCGCGGCACAGATCCGAGCCGGGGGAGGTCCAGCGAGCAATCTTTTCCGACGGCCGCTAGATCCTATCGTAGCCGAGAGCCGTGAGTCGCCCGAAATCCGTGAGCCGGCGGGCCAAGGCCGGACAGCTGCGATCCACGGCCGCAGCTCAGTCGCGGGTCTCCGTGAGCTCCGGTCCCGCGAGCCGGACGACGCGCACGCGCTCCACGTCGAGCTCATCGGTCTCGATGTAGGCCAGGAGTCCAGTGGGCCCGAAGGCATCGGGGATGCGGAGGCCATCGGGCGGGATGGTTCCCAGATACCGCCCGTCCGACGTGATCACGTCCGTTGGGCCGTCCTCCCCCGGGACGGGCGCCGAGCGCTCGATCCAGATGCGGTCCTCCCAATCGACGCTCATCGACGCTATGGCCGGGATCTCGTTCGCGAACTCCATGGCCTCGATGCGCTCCTGCATCATGCTCGAGATGGTTGCCTGATCAATGGACATGCCTCCGCTGCTGCCGATCACGCGAAGGCGGGCGCCGCCGCTCTCCAACGCCGCCAGCCGGTTCTCGCGCTCCTTCTCCCGAATCTCCTCCGTCACCGGGGTCGGCGGGATCGGGCGCTCGAGGATCTCCACGACCGCGCCGTCGCGAGCCACCAGCTTCACGCGATATCCGATCGAATCCACGACAGCCAGCCGACCATCGGAGAGCGGAGCGAAGTGGAGCCCGGGTTCGAACGCCCGCATCGCCCGCATGGTGAGTTGCATTCGGTTACGGCCGCTCTCGAGATTCGCGGAGCTCTCGCCTTCCGGCGGCGGCGCGCGCCAGGCGTCGTACGCCAGTCGCTGGCTGCCGTCAGCGGGCGAGAACGCCGAGATGGGTCGCCCCTCTTCGGTTTGCATCGAGACCGCGCCCCCCGAGCCCACCGAGAATCGCATGCCGCCCGTCGTGAGCAGCTCGCCATCGGCCGTCGGAAGGAGCGTCTGACCCGGCATCCCTTCCTCGGGATCGACGACCGTGCTGCCGAGGAACTCGCCCTCCGCACTGTACCTCTGGAACCCTCGCTGACCGAAGTCGAACAGGGTGACTTCACCGCCCGGCTGGACGGCGAACCCGAACGGTTGCAGCAGCTCCCCCGGGCCCTCGCCTTCCTTCCCGAAGGCCGTGATCAGGGTGCCGTCCGGGTCGAGCACCGTGATCCGCTTGGCCTCGGCGTCGAGGATGAATAGCCGGCCGATCGCGTCGAAGGCGACAGCCGTCACGTCCGCGAACGTCTCCCAGTCCTCGCCGTCGAAGGCTCCCACAGTGTACACCGCCTCGGCGCTGGGGCGAAGCTCGAAATCGGGACCGTCCAGCCGGCCCGAGGCCAGGGCTTCAGCGGCCGAGTCCTCCCCGCTACACCCCGCGAGGAGAAACGAAACGGCACCGGCGAGGGGGATGAGCTGTCTTCGTGCGGGTGTCGGACGAGGTGTGTTGAGCATTGTAGCGACTCCGTCATCGAGGTTCTGCTGAAGCCGGGTCCGCGCGACGGTGAGCTGGTCCCTGGCCAGCGGCGGCTCGCCCTCGGGGGGGACACGAGGCAGCCCCCGCCGTGAGATAGACCTACGGCGGGGGGATGCGGTTGCTCGCGACCTGTGCCCCGAGGAGTCTGGCGGCGTGATGGCGAGGCTCGTGCCGGCTAGGGCTCGTGGGGTCCGTCAAGCTCGGCGAAGGTTTCGGCCGCCCGCGCGAGTTCGGCCCGTAGCTGCTCGAGCCGCTCGTACGCATCGCGTCCCGGCGGCTGGTCCGCGCGTGAGATCATGCCGTCGAGGTACTCGAGCTGGCTGATGAGCATCGGTTGTGGGTAGCTGCCACCCTCGTCGACCAGCGTCGCGCTCAAGCCAATCAACTCCTCGCGCAGCGTCCGCATGGCCTCGGCTGGCTCCCCCGCTTGGGCGGCTTTCTCGAGGTCCTCGAGCATGGCGTTGACCCCTGCCGCGAGCTTCTCCGCCTCGGCCAGTGTCCGCGCGAGCTCCATACCAAGCTCGAACTGGGCCTCGAGGTCCTCCTGGGTCACCCCTTCGGCCTGCACCCGTTGATCGATGTGGACCTCGAACCCGTGCTCCTGCGACCAGTCGCCGACGTTCAGTCGCGCCGTGTAGGCGCCCGGTGTAACAAGCGGCCCGCGCTCGGCCCCCTCGGGACCCGCGTGACGGAGATTCCAACGGAAGCGGTGCATGCCCTCCGACGCCTGAAACTGTGAGCTGCCCCCTCCGTCACGTTCGAAGCCGCCGCCGCTCTCACGTTCCTCGGCCTCGCGCGTCTCACCGGAGGTGCCTTCGAAGCGTCGCACCAGATTTCGCGCGGCATCGAGGATCTCGAGCGAGACGTCCCCCTCGGGGGTGGAGCCCAGATAGTAGTCGATCGTGGCGCCCGGCGATGGATACTCGGGGGACGCCGGATTGCCCGGCCCGGAGCCCCCCGGAGCCCTGTATCGCATGCGGTAGGCGAGCGCGGGTTGGAAGAGGTGCGCTCCCGCCCCCGCGAGCTCGGTGCTCCGCTCCGGCGACAGCGCGTGTAGCGGTGCCACGTTGTCGAGGATCCAGAACGACCGGCCCATCGTCGACAGCACCATGTCGCCATGAGTCAGCTCGATGTCGGTGATCGGGGTGGCCGGAAGGTTGAGCTGGAAGCTCTGCCAGTGCGCCCCATCGTCGAACGAGACGAACATCCCGAACTCGGTCCCGGCGTACAGGAGGCCTTCGCGCTCCGGGTCCTCGCGCACGACGCGCACCGGATAATCGGCAGGGATCCCATTCGCCCCATCGGTGAGCCGCGTCCAGGTCTCCCCATGGTCGGTCGTTCGATAGATGTAAGGGGCCCAGTCATCGAGCTGGAACCGGTACCCGGCGACGTACACTTTGCCCTGCCGGTGTGACGAGATCGTGATCGCGTTCATCCGCCCTTCGGGGGGCATGTCGGGGGGCGTAACGTCCGTCCAGTTCTCGCCTCCATCGCGCGTTACGTGCACCGGGCCATCGTTGGCCCCGGTCCAGATCTCGCCCGGATCGTGCGGAGACGCCTCGATCACGTACAGCGTGCTGTAGTGCTCTTCGCCCGTGATATCGCGCGTGATGGGCCCTCCCGAGACCACCTGGCGCTCGGGGCGGAAGGCCGTCAGGTCGGGGCTGATCTGCTCCCAGGTGCGCCCACCATCGGTCGTGCGGTGCACGTACTGTGACCCGTGATAGACCACGTTCGGGTCGTGCGGCGACACCTCGATCGGAACCGTGCGCTGGAATCGGTAAGGGAGGTCCCTCGGGTTGTGGCCGTAGATGTTCACGGCGCCCACGTAGTAGTGCTGCTCCTGCCCGGTGCGGGCATTGTACAGCCCGAACCTGCCCTTGCAGTTCGCGTACACGACGCCGGTGTCGCCTGGCTTGGGAACGGCCGGACCCGTCTCACACCCGCCGATGTCTTTCCACCAGGCCTCGGTGCCCCCCGGCGCCGACTCCGCGGGGGGCAGACTGGGCACGGCGATGGTCGAGTTGTCCTGCTGCCCGGCGTACAGCCAATACGGGAAGTCGTCATCGACGTCCACCTGGTACAGCTCGGCGGTCGGCTGGTTGTGGACCGAGGACCAGGTGCTTCCGCCGTCCAGGGTCACGCTGGCACCACCGTCGTTCGATTGGACCATGATCCGCGGATCGTCCGGGTTGATCCACAGGTCGTGATTGTCGCCGTGGGTGGTCGGGATCCTCACGAACGACTCGCCCGCGTCGGTGGACTTCCACAGGCGTTCATTGTTGACCCACACCACGTCGGCGTCGGTGGGATCGGCGGTCACGTTGGTGTAGTAGAACGGCCGCCGCATCAACTCCATGGAGCGATCGTTCACCAGCCGCCAGGTGACCCCTTGATCGTCCGAGCGATACAGGCCTTCGAGCGGCTCGGGCGCCTCCACCACGGCGTATACGCGATCGGGGTCGGCCGGTGAGACGCTGAGATCGATCTTCCCGATCAGGTCCGGCGGTAACCCGTCGGTCATCCGCTCCCAGCTGTCTCCACCATCGGTGGAGCGCCAGATGCCGTCCTCGTCGCGCGCCCCGCTGATAATCGTCCACGGCTTCCGCTCTCCCCGCCACATGGCGGCGTAGACGGTGCCGGGGTCCGTCGGGTGCAGCTCGAGGTCGATCGCACCTACGCTGTCCGACGCGAACAGCACCTTCTCCCAGTTCAGACCGCCATCCTTCGAGCGGAACACGCCCCGTTCCTCGTTTCGTCCGAACGGGTGCCCGAGCGCGGCGACGTACACGAGGTCCGGATTATCCGGGTGGGCTTTGACCGCCCCGATCTGCCCCGTCTCCCGCAGCCCGAGAAACGTCCAGGTCTCACCCGCGTCCGTCGACTTGTAGATCCCCCGCCCGGTGATCACGTTGCTTCGGATCCCGTCAGAGCCCGTGCCGACATAGATCACGTTCGGGTCGGAGTCGGCGACCTCCACAGAGCCGATCGATCCGGTCTCCAGGTGGCCGTCCGTGATCGGGCGCCACTCCTGTCCGTAGCTCTCCGTCTTCCACACCCCGCCACCCACGGTTCCCATGTAGAAGGTGTAGGGGTGGCTGCGGTGGCCCTCCACGGTCGTGACGCGCCCGCCCCGCGTGGGACCCACCATGCGGTACCGGAGTCCGGCGAACAGGGCGGGGTCGACGAGGACGTTCGGATCCCGCGACGCGCTCGATCGCTGGGCGGGAGTGCTCGGCGGGGTCGCCCGATCTTGCGCGAGGAGCGCCGGGGCGAAGCCGGTGGCGGCCGCCAGTCCCACGATGCAGGTCCTGACGATGACGGAGCGAGAGCGATAGTACATTCTGTTATCCTGTGTCAAGTTACGCTTGCTGACCTACGGCTTGTTCTTACATGTAGTGTCCCGGCCCGAATCGTCCGGAAGCTGCTGCGCCGGTCCCGTTCGTGGCGCTATGTTAGCGGCCCTTGCCATCTCGCGTGCGGGTCCCGACCATGGGAATGTGTCGGCCGGACCCGGAACCGGACAAGGAACCCTGTCGACAGCGCTTCGGAGGTGGGTATGACGCACCCGGCTGGCAACCTGCGGGACCGACACGAAAGGCTGGGGCGCGTCACATCGAGGCGTCCTTGCTGGCGGTTCTCCACCGCGTCGTTCGGGTGTGCGCTCTTCCTGGTCGGTGGGCTCGTGCTCGCGGCGGACGTCAGCCGAGCGGACGCCCAGTCGTTCGAGGACGCGCGCGGCGACATCACGCTCGCGCTCGCGGGCGACGCCATCATTACCCGTGCCCTGAGCCCGTACCGGGAGCCCCACTTCCTCACCTTGCGCGAGCTCGTTCGGGGCGCGACCGCCGCGTTCATCAACCTCGAGGTGCTGTTCCACGACTACGAAGAAGACGTGATTCCGGCGGCCGCGTCGGGCGGCACCTACATGCGGGCGGAGCCAGGGCTGGCCGGCGAGCTGGCATGGTTCGGGTTCGATCTCGTGAGCCGGGCGAACAACCACTCGATGGACTTCGGGGTCGGCGGTATGCGAGCCACGACCCGCGCGGTGCAGGCGGCCGGTCTCGTGCACGCGGGAACGGGAGAGAACCTGGCCGAGGCGCGCGCACCGGCGTATCTGGAGACCCCCGGTGGACGGGTGGCGCTCATCTCCATCGCATCCACCTTCGACGACGCGATGAGGGCTGGGGAGCAGCGGAAGGACATGCGGGGACGACCGGGGCTGAGCCCGCTCCGCTACAGTCGTCGCTACATCTTGCCGGAGGACCGCTTCGCGTCCTTGCTCGACATCCTGCGCGGGTTCCGCCCGAGCCTGCCCGATGATGCCGATGCGTTCTCCTTTGGCGGAGCGCGCTTCGTACGCGGCGACGAGCTGCGGCAGGAGACGCGCGCCCACCCGGACGACCTGGAGCAAATCGTCCGCACCGTGCGCGACGCCGCGCGACAGGCGGACTTCGTTCTGGTGACCAGCCACACCCACGAGTCCGCGGGCCCGCGGGAGATCCCGGCCGACTTCCTGATCGAGACGGCGCACGCGGTCATCGATGCCGGCGCGGATGTGTTCGCCGGGCACGGCCCCCATGTGCTACGGGGAATCGAGATTTACCAGGGGAAACCGATCTTCTACAGCCTCGGAGACTTCATCTTCCAGAACGAAACGGTCGAGCTGCAGCCGGCGGACAACTACGAGGCGTACGACCTGCCCCCCGACGCGCTCCCGGGCGAGTTTCAGGATCGGCGCATCGAGCGCTCGAGGGGAGGGGGCTTCCCCGGGGACCCGGCGTATTGGGAGGGGGTTCTCGCCATGACCGAGTTCCGGGGCGGAACGCTCCATGAAGTCCGACTCTACCCGGTCACGTTGGGACACGGACTGGATCGTCCGCAGCGCGGCCGACCCCTGCTGGCGGCCGGCGAGGGCGCGAGCGCCATCCTGGGGGGATTGGCCGAGCTGTCCGAAGCATTCGGGACCCGGGTTCGGATGGAGGGGGGAATCGGCGTGATCCGACCCTAGGAGGCTGCTGAAGAACCCTGGCTGTCTCAGCTGATCGGAATGGCGGCCCCCGGCTTCCTGGGAACCGGATACGCGCGTCGCGAGTGAGCCAGCCCGAGAGCCACGGTACTCTCCGCGGTCCGGAGGGCGGCGAGCACCGGGTTTACCACCGGGATCCCGACGCGCTCCTGGAGATCCCTCGCCGCATCCAGAAACCCCATCGTCATGCACCCGAGGACGAGTGCGTCGGATCCGGCGTCCACCGCGCGCCTCGCCTCCTCCTCCAGGGTGTCGAGGACCTCTTCGGCACGCTCGCGCAGCTCGAGGACGGGGACGTCGACGGCGCGCACGTCGGCGAGGAACGGCTCGAGTCCGTACCCGCGCATCTGGCGACGAATCGCAGGGACCACCTCGGGAACGACGGTCAGGATTCCGAACTTTTCACCCAGCTGTGCGGCCACGTGCCCGCTCGCCTGGCCGGGTCCGATGACGGGGATGTCGACCAGCTCGCGCGCGGGGGCCAGCCCGGGATCCCCATAGCAGCCGATGATGATCGCGTCGAAGCCCTCCGCCTCCAGTTCCGGGGCGGCCTCGAGCAGCCCGGGCACGGCGAGGTGCTCTTCCACGGAGGACTCCACCGACGCCGGCCCGGATGATGTCTCGCGCACGGCGATCTCGTTGCCCGCGAACGCGTGCGCGTCGAGGAACTCTTCGCGACGGACAAGCTCGCCGGGGCCGAGCGGTCCGAGAGACAACGGCCCGGGCAAGAAGTAGACGATTCTCATGGGGTATAAGGTCGGCACGTGGGTGCCTCGGGTCCAGCGCGCGCGAAACCTTGCCGGATGCCCATCGGTAGGAGAGACCAGGGAGGTCGAGCCTTTGAACGGAGGAACCGTGTCACGCATCGCGCCGGGCGTCGTCGGTCTTGGCCTGCTATCGGCGGCCTGCACCCCGTCCGTCCGAGAGCCGCCCGTCCCGAGCGCGGCGGAGATCGAGACCCGTGTCGCTCGTGTCGAATCTGGCCTCCTGGGGCCCGTCCAGATCGCCGGGCGCGGCCCGCGCCCGTTCCCGCTCGCCGATCGGATGGCGTTTCACGGCGTGCCGGGAGTGAGCGTCGCCGTGATCAACGGGGGGAGGCTCGAGTGGGCGCGGGGATACGGGCAGGCGGACGTGGAATCGGACCGCTCCGTGACAACGGAGACGTTGTTTCAAGCCGCCTCCATGAGCAAGCCCGTGGCAGCGCTCGCAGCCCTCCGCCTCGTCGAGGAGGGTCGTATCGATCTCGACCAGGATGTGGGCGTGTCTCTTTTCTCCTGGGAGATCCCGCGTGACGACCTCTACCGGGAGACGCCCGTCACGCTGCGACAGCTCCTCACGCACACCGCAGGGCTCACCGTGCACGGGTTTCGGGGCTACGCGGAGGGCGAGCCGGTGCCCGGTCCCATCCAGGTGCTGGACGGAGCCCCACCGGCCAATTCGGCACCCGTACGCGTAGACCTCGAGCCCGGCACGCAGTGGAGGTACTCGGGTGGTGGCTACACGGTCATGCAGCAGCTCGTGGAGGATTTGAGCGGGCGCACTTTCGAGGCCGTCATGCGCGAGATACTCGATGCGCTCGAGATGCGGGGGAGCACCTACGAGCAACCACTCCCCGAGAGAATGCGGGATGCGGCGGCCACGGGCTACAGGGCCGATGGGACACCGGTGGCCGGGGCCTGGCACACGTACCCGGAGCAGGCGGCCGCCGGACTGTGGACCACGCCTTCGGAGCTCGGACGTTACGCCCTCGCGGTGAGCGCATGGCTCGCGGGTGCCGAGGACGGAGTGCTCACGCCATCGATGGCCGCGGAGATGCTGACGCCGGGCCTTAACGGCTGGGGACTCGGGCCCAAGCTCGAAGACTCCGGCCACGATCTCCAATTCGGGCATGGAGGTGCGAACGAGGGATTTCGCGGGGGTTTCATCGTCTATCCGCGCCGTGGACTCGGGGCCGTCGTGATGGCCAACGGGGACAACGGCGAGCCTCTGGTTCAGGAGATCCTGTACGCGATCGCGGCCGAGTATGACTGGCCACGATACACACCGCGCACCGTACGGAGCAGGCCGCTGACGGCGGACCAGGCGCGAGCGTACGTGGGAGACTACCGGCTGGCCGATGCCCCCGACATGCTAGTGACCATCCGCTGGCAGGGCGGTCGGCTGGAACTTCGAGTGGGTGAGCGGCCCGCGAGCGAGCTGCTGCTGACGGAGAGCGATCGCTTCGTGATCATGTCGGACGGCACGCCGCTCCGATTCGAGCGCGATGGCTCCGGCCGGATCGTGGCCGCGAACGCATACGGCTCTCGAGCAACCAGGGTGAGCCTCCGTTGACCGCGCTCGAGGGCTCGATCCGGGGCTGTGCCACGCCGTCGCAAAGTGTCCCGGTGCAGGTACATTGCCAGCCGCCCGGTCCTGCAAACGCGCGTTTCGCAACGAGATACGCTTGCACTTTGCGAGTCGGAAAGACGCAAAAGTGGACAGCCAGTCGGCGATTCCCTAAATTGCTCGAGTTCGGCGGAGCACCAGTCGCCGGATCGGGTCCCTCAGTTGGGGCCACCCACGCGGTTTTTTCGTCCTGGGAGCAGCCACTCCCAGGCGTCCGCTGTTGGTGGTGGAGATCCGCAGTCGGCATGTCGCTTGCGTCGCAGGCCGGAACGCGCAGGAGGTCTTCGCGGCCCGGGGGTACCACAAGGGCGGCGGGCACCACAAGGGCGGCGGGCACCACAAGGGCGGCGGGCACCACAAGGGCGGCGCGACGCCTTGAGGCATCCCGGGCGCTCCGCCGCGCCGAGCGTGGCCGCGGTCGCCGGGACCGAGGGCAGGCGCTGATCGAGCTCGTCCTGGCGCTCCCGATACTCTTCGTGATCGTCTTCGGCATAGTAGAATTCGCCGCCGCCTGGCAGTCCTATCAGCGTCTCACGAACGTGGCGCGGGAAGGTGCGCGTCTCGCCGCCATAGCAACTAAACCACAGCCCCTGGTCGACGCGACCGTGCAAAGTCTGATCACCGACGCCGGTCTCAACCTATCGAATGCGACGATCAGCTACAGGTGCAACGGGCCCGCACTGTGCGATGGAGTCGGATCGGCGGGCACTTTCGACACGGTCAGGGTCGACTACACGCACCAGTGGAAGATCATAGGGCCGGTCCTGAACCTGATGTGCCTGGGGTGCGGCGCCAACTACTCGACCATCACGTTGACGACGCAGTCCATTTCGCGGAACCAGTAGCGCGGAAGCCGGGTCCGTCATGTCCGTGCCGGCGAGACTAACCGAGAAGCGAGGTTGAAACCCATGAAGATGAGACCCTTCCGTGGCTTCGAGAGGATCCGGGATGAAAGGGGATCGGTCGCAGCCTTCATGGCCGTAGGAATAGCCGTCTTTATCGGCATCGCAGCCATCGCCGTCGACCTGGGACACATGATGAACACGCGCACCGAATCCCAGCGTGTGGCCGACTTCGCGGCCCTCGCGGCGGCAGCGGCCTTCATGCAGTCGCCCGGTCCGAACGTCGTGACGGTAGCGGAAGCGAACGCACAATACCTCGCCTCACAGAGCACCGTAAACGATGTGGCGGTCGCGCTACAACTGGGTGGCGTGGACGTACAGGTGGACGTGCCGAACGAGCGGGTGCGCGTCTGGGTACGGAACACGACGGCGCGGGGGAACGCGATCCCGACGATCTTCGCCCGGATGTTGGGGATCAACACGGTGGATATCCAAACCACCGCGGTCGCGGAGGCCACGCAGGCCAGCGACGTGAACTGCATGCTCCCGATCGTGGTTCCGGATGCTTACGACGAGTACACCAGCGGTCTCCCCGTAGACAACCCGAATGCCTGGGATCCCAACACGGACGACTATTACGAAGCCTGGAACCCGAACGGGAGCAACCAGTCCACGTATACCGGCTACAGCGACCTGGACGCCGGGACGCCGATCATCCTGAAGCCCTCCGCCTCACCGGGATACACGAACGAGGATTGGTACTACGTGTGGCGGCTCGGGGACAACAAGGGAGGGAACGACTACCGAGATGCCGTGAAGATATGCGCCGATCCCACCATCACCTACTCGATCGGAGATTCGATCCAGAAGGAGCCCGGGAACATGATCGGACCCACCGTGCAGGGCTTCGCGGACCTGATCGCACAGGATCCCTTCGCCTACTGGAACGCGGGTCTCGGTTGCGTGTCGCGACCGGGCGCACCCACGCCCTGCGTGGCGAGCGTGCGCCAACGGATGGCGCCCATGTTCGACCCCACCGGCCAACGGATGGCGCCCATGTTCGACCCCACCGAGGATGTTCAGTCCGGAGCGCACTGGTTCCACATCACGAACTTCTCTTCGGTTTTCGTGGAGGCCGTGGTGGGTTTCGATGTGCACGCCGTGTGGGCGGGCTACGGTGGTGTCACCCCGGCTGGCGGCGGTAGCGGGTCGGCGGGGCCCCTCTTCAAGGTCCTGAGGCTTATCGAATAGCGTCCGGAGTCGGCGGCGAGCGAGCGTCGCCGCTGTGGAGGATTCGAGAAGGGCCCCGCCGGAGCGGGGCCCTTCGTGCATCACGGCTCACTGTGTTGCGGCTGCGCCGGCGCGACGCCGACCGGACCGCCCGATCAGGCGGCTGGCATTCCTCGACGCGGGGTCGCTATCCTCTCGCCTTGAGGAGATCCCGGATCTCGCCGAGCAGCGTCTCTTCTGCGGAAGGCTCCGCTGGCGCTTCCTCGGCCGGAGCTTCTTCCTGCTCCGCCCTCATCTTGTTGAAGCTCTTCACGACCATGAACACGGAAAAGGCCACGATCAGGAAACTCAGGATGGCGTTGATGAACGCGCCCCAGTTGAGCGTGACCGCACCGGCCTCTTCGGCCGCCGCGAGCGTGGCATACGGCCCCGCGGGGTCACCCTGCTGGAGAACCGCGTGGAGCTGGGAGAAGTCGACGTTCCCCAGGGCCAGGCCGATCGGGGGCATGATCACGTCGTTGACCAGCGACGTTATGATCGTGCCGAACGCGGCCCCGATGATGATGCCGACGGCCATGTCGAGCATGTTGCCCTTGATGGCGAACTCCTTGAACTCTTTGAGCATCTCGATGCTCCTTTCGCAGGAACGGGTCGCTCAGGTTCGGTCAACGGTCGCTGGCCGCGCACGGCGATCTCGACAGGGCGGGTCGATGGACCGACCCGCGCCCATGATGGCTGCGCTCGACCGCACGGTGCAACCACGCCGGCCCTCTCGCCCGGCTCGGACGACGATGCCGTCGACCGGTCACCTGAAGACGCAGTCGGCATACGCCGCCCGACACACGGAGGTCATAAGCCCATGATTCGAACGTCACTCATGCGGGGTGTTGCGGTCGCTGCGGCCGCGATCGGAGCGGCGGTGTGCTACGCGACCGCTCCCCTGCAGGGGCAGGAGGACGAGAAAGAGCTCGGCTGGTTCTACACGGCCGAGGCATCGCTCCTCTTCACCGGGGGGAATGCGGAGGCGAGCACGTTCGGACTCGGCGCGGGCATACGCAGAGCCTGGGACAGCTCCGAGCTCCGGTTCAACGCCGGAGGCCTGCGCAGCGAGTCTTCGACGACCACCCGCACGGCCGTCGGCACGAGCGCCGATTTCCAGCTGAGCGAGGAGTCCGACAGCGAGCTCACGGCCGAGAATTACCACGCCCGTGGCCGATACGACTACGCGTTCTCGGAACGGTTCTTCGCGTACGCCGGAGCCGGTTGGGAGAGAAACACGTTTGCGGGCTACAACAACCGCACGTCGTTCGCGGGCGGACTCGGCAACATCTGGGTCGACAAGGAGCGCACGCGCTTCCGCACGGATTATGGCGTCACCTACACGGTCCAGGACGACGTGGTGGACACCGGGTCGGGTTCGGACACGTTCGGCGGTGCCCGCTTCTCGTGGGACTACTACAGGCAGGTGACGAGCTCGACGGGCTTCACCAGCGTGCTGATCGTGGACGAGAACCTGAGGGACACCGATGATCTACGCGGCAACTTCACCAACGCGCTCTCGGTGTCGATCAGCGACGCCCTGGCGTTTCGAACCAGCTTCCAGCTCCTGTGGGACAATCAGCCGTCTCTCGCCGGTGTGCCGCTCGAGCAGCCGCTCGGAACACCGACGGGCGACACGGTTTTCGTGCCGCTCGACAAGCTGGACACGGTCCTGAGCGTGGCGCTGGTCGCGAACTTCTGATCGTACGTGTGGACCTCGTTTTCCAGAATGTCGGGACCGCGTCGGCCGGAGGGGTGACATGGTGACGTGGAAGCACAAAGGGACAGAGTCTCGGTCTCGTGACTACGGGCCGTGGCCCGCTTCGCGGATCGGAGGCTGGTTGGTGGCCGCGACGCTGTTCGTACCGCTGGTGGCGGAGGGGCTCACGGCGCAGCAGGAGTACGAGATCGTACCTCGCCCCGTCGTTCTCGAGCCGATCGACGGCACGTTCACGCTCGATGATCGGGTCCGGGCCGTTCTCTCCCACGCCGGCGACACCGACCTCCGTGTCGCAGCCGAGTTCTGGCTCTCGCGAATACGGGCTGCAACCGGGCTCGCGCTGCCGATCGTCGACGATCTCGAGCCCGGCTCACCCGGCACGGTCTCGTTCGTCATCGATGCCTCTGTCGGCGAGGCCGGTGCGGAAGCCTACGAGTTACGCGTCGACTCCGCCGCCGTCAGGCTCTCGGCCGGTACGCCGGTCGGGATCTTCTACGGGACCCAGACGTTACGGCAGCTCCTCCCGGTCGAGACGGAGATCAGCCTCGCGGGCACGTCGAACGCCCCTTCTTCCATGAGGCCGCGATCCGCCGGACACGGTCCGGAAGCGAGCTGGTCGATCCCTGCGGTCCGCATCGAGGATGCCCCCCGCTTCGAATATCGCGGCATGCATCTCGATGTGGGGCGACACTTGTTCCCGGTCGACTTCATCAAGAAGTACCTGGATCTCCTCGCGCTGTACAAGCTGAACAGGTTCCACTGGCACCTGACCGAGGATCAGGGTTGGCGGATCGAGATCAAGAAGTACCCCCGTCTCACCGAAGTCGGCGCGTATCGGAAGGAAACGATCCTCGAAAAGCACTTCGACCCATATGTCGGCGACGGAATCCCGTACGGCGGCTTCTACACGCAGGAGGAAGTGCGGGAGGTCGTGGCGTACGCGGCGGAGCGACAGATCACGGTGATCCCCGAGATCGAGATGCCGGGGCACTCCCTCGCGGCGCTCGCGGCGTACCCGGAGCTGGCTTGCACCGAGGGGCCGTTCGAGGTCCGAACGAGCTGGGGTGTGTCCGAGGACGTGTACTGTCCGAGCGAGGCGACGTTCACCTTTCTCGAAGACGTCCTGACCGAGGTGCTCGAGCTGTTCCCGGGCCGCTACATCCACATCGGTGGCGACGAGGCGCCCAAGGTGCGCTGGGAGGCGAGCCCGACAGCCCAGGCGGTGATGGCGCGCGAAGGCCTGGCGAACGAGGAGGAGCTGCAGAGTTACTTCATCCGCCGGATCGAGCGATTCCTGCTGGATCGCGGGCGCCGGCTGATCGGGTGGGATGAGATCCTCGAGGGCGGATTGGCGCCGCAGGCGACGGTCATGTCGTGGCGGGGAACCGAAGGCGGAATCGAGGCGGCCAGACAGGGACATGACGTGATCATGACCCCGGGCAGCCACGTCTACTTCGACCATTATCAGAGTCGCGATCGGAGCCAGGAACCGCTAGCCATCGGAGGCTATACGCCGCTGGAGAAGGTGTACGCGTTCGAGCCCGTCCCCGCCGACCTCACGCAGGAGCAAGGCGAGCACGTGCTCGGTGCCCAGGCGAACGTGTGGACGGAGTACATGAAGACGTCGGAGCACGTCGAGTACATGGTGTTTCCACGTCTTCTGGCGCTTGCGGAGGTCGTCTGGTCGCCACGCGCGTCGAGGAGCTGGCCACACTTTCTCCGGCGTCTTCCGGCACAGCTGTCGAGGCTGGGCGCGTTAGGCGTAAACTATCGTATTCCCGATGTGAGCGGGCTGGAGGCGGACCGGCTCCTGCTCGCCGACCGGGTCACTCTGACCCTGTCCGCGCCCGTCGCCGCGGGTGAGATCCGGTACACCACCGACGGGTCGGAACCGACCGCCGCATCTGCCATCTACTCCGATCCGATCGATCTCGCGATCTCCGAGGATGGGGTACCCGTTCGGGCTCGTGTCTTCCTCCCTGACGGGCGGGCCGGCCCGACGTCGACCGCTCGCCTCACGCGTGCGCGACTGCTGGACCCGGAGGTCGTTCCGGAGGGGTCGCTCGTCTCCGGGCTGCGCTTCGAGCTCTTCGAGGGAGATTTCGCTTCCGTCCAGGACCTCGACGACGCGGTCGCCGGTGTGCGCGAAGAGGTGGGTGGCGTTCGACTGACGGGGCGCGAACCCCGGGAGGGCGGATTCGGCCTGCGGTTCACCGGGTACATGCGGGTTCCAGAGGATGGAGTCTACTCCTTCAGGCTGACGTCCGACGACGGTAGCAGACTCTCGATCGGCGGCGGGTTGACCGTCGACCACGATGGCAGGCACGCGGCTACCGATCGATCTGGCGCGGCGGCGCTGCGAGCCGGCCTGCACACGCTGGATGCGACGTATTTCGATGCGGGTGGCCGGCGCGCCCTCGAGCTGGAGGTGAGCGGCCCAGAAGGAGGCTGGCGGGTCGTCCCGGCGGAGTGGCTGTTCCACCGGCCCTGACTCCTAAGGTTCCGGCCGGGTCGACAGCAGGTCGGCCAGGTGAGCGCGCACCACGCGGCGGGTGACTCGCTGACCGCTCTCCATGCCCCCGACGAGGAAGAGCTCGGGCCCCACGATCGCGATGCTGCGGTGGTCCATGGTCGCGACCGAAAGGGCCGGCAGGGTGAACCAGCGCCCGTGTTGCGCGTCCCACGCGAAAGCGCCGGCCCGGGGCTCGGAGGGGACCCCGTCGTACCCCTGACCATCGTAGTTGTACGGGTTGTCCGACCCTCCCACGAAGAACACCCATCGATTCGAAACACCCGCGGCCGCCCCCCGATACAGCGCGGGGCCCGGGTGCGGCGGCAGACGCCGCCACCGGATTACTTCGGGGTGATCCGGATCGATGTCGCCCGCCCATGCGGAGCCTTCGATCCGGAAGCGTGGTCGTCCCTCGGGTAGCGTCCGCGTGCCGTCGATGTACACGATCGTGTTACCGGCAATCCCGCCCGTATGCCCGAACACCGGCGCTCCGGGGATCGGGGTCGCCGTCATCCAGCGATCCGCGGCCGGGTCGTAGATCTGTACATCGTCCACGTTGTCCCGGTCGTGCCACCCTGAAACGAGGTAGATGAGCGAATCCCGCCACACCCCGGAGACCGCGTCATCCACGGGCACCGGCATCGGCGCGCCGGAGCTCCATTGGTCCGTCTCGGGGTCGTAGATATCGACGTTCGGCAGCGAGTGCTCGCTCCCATCCTCCGCGACCGTGTATCCGCCGAAGAGGTAAACCCTGCCACGTACGGTCTGTGCGGTGGCTGCGAGGCGGCCCTCTCCCGGTACCGCGCGCACGGCACGCCATTCGGCCGATCCCACGTCCCAGCGCAGGGCTATGGACAGGCGGCCGTCCCACGCCTTCGTCGAATCGATGCCGAGGAAGGTGAATACCGCCCGTCCATCCAGCGTCCGGACGGCGGCGGCGGCGTTGTTCGCGATCGGAATCGGGAGCGGAGGGGTCTCTCCCCAGGCGGGGGCGGTCTGGACGAGGGCGCCGAGCAGCGCGAGGGTCGGTGTCATGTGAATAGCAGCTCGCTGCAGGGGTTATTCAACGAGCTGCCAAGGTCGTCGCCGGTTGCTACCGGCGCCACACCTCCGTGTTCGGCTTGAACACGGCCCACGCGAACCAGAAGTGGTTCCCGTAGGGGATCGGTGCGAGCCGCTCGCCTTCCAGTGGGCCCCCGACGGCGCGGCCGGCGAGATCCCACGTCGACTCGGTCTCCCGATCCCGGAATCGGTCGCCGTCGCGCTCGAAGGTCAGGGAGCGATCCCCGACCGTCCGCCGGTAGACGGCGCTCTGACCGATGTCACGGCCCTCCGCGATCCGTCTCTCGTCGAGCGCGCTCGACGCGCCCGGCGCCCAGAACACGACGAACTCGGTCCCCGCGAACTCCGCGTTGATGACCCGAGCCTCGGAAAGCTCGGAGAAAGGGGCCGCCCAGCCCTCACCGACGTCCAGCCCGACCACCCTCTCCATCGGTGGGAATCGGCGGTCCAGCTGAGCGTTGAAGAACGGGCCGATCGGGCCGTCTTGTGAATCGTACCCGGCGTACGGATTCACCCCGTACCGGCGGTTGTGGCCGGTGTCGCGGGATAGCACGCGGATACGGGGGTGAAGCTCGAGTGCCCGCTCCCAGGAAAGCGTGTTCGCGGGGTAGAACTCGAGCCTGGTGCCCAGGAGCGTCCCGATGATCGCCTCACCGGTCGCCTGCTGCCACCAGGTCTCGGTCTGGCGGTCGTACATGACGAGATCCGAGAACCGCAGTCGTCCGGTGGTGCCGAAGTCGAGGACGCGCTCGCCAACGCGGCGGTCGAAGACCAGCGCCGTGTTGCACAGAGGACAGAACGTCACGGAGAGTGGCTGCCCGCCCACATCGTCGTTCACGATCTCGTGCCAGATCAAGATCTGAAACGGATAGCCCTTTACCACGCCGTCGTGCTCTACGACCAGCACGGGTTCGGATGATCCCAGCCACTCGTCGGCCTCATCCGCGGAGACGAACTTCGGCCGGTCAATCGAAGGAATCCCGTCCTTCGGCGGGCCACCCGAGGCGATCTCCTCGATCGGGACCGAGATGCGCGAGAAGTCGGTGGCCCAACGCTCGGCGTCCCGCACCCCCAATCTTCTCGCGATGCTCGCGGAGTCGGACGAGCCGCTCCCACCTTGCGCGCAGGCAGGCAACGCGGTGAGCGTCAGTGCGGCCAGACAGATGACCCCTGTTCGTCCGATCATTTTGGCTCCATCGTGCTAGCGATTGACCGGCAGCACCTCGAAGATGGCGCTTGGCCGACGGCATAGGGCCGTCAACGCGGCCCGGATCCGTAGCCTCGCCGAGTCAACAAGAGAGCAGGGGGCGAGGTTCCGGAGAAGGAGGCGCCCGGGGCGCGCTGGAACTCCAGGCGGGTCGACGTGTCCTTGGAAACGCCATGGCGCGGCAATCATCGATCGCGGAAGGCGGGATGTCGGATCGAGACGACGCAGGACGAGAGCGAGAGAAGAAGGCGGAGTTCGAGGCCGAGGCCCTCGTGCACGTCGACTCGCTCTACGGCCTGGCTCTCCGTCTGACGGGTGGCAACGCCTCGCGAGCCGAGGACCTGGTTCAGGAAGCGTTGCTGAAGGCATATCGGGCCTGGGAGGATTTCCAACTGGGGACGAACTGCCGCGCCTGGCTGATGACCATCCTGCGTAACACCTTCATCAACGACTTCCGCCGCCAGCAAAGGCGGCCTCAGACGGTCGACTTCGAAGACGTGGCCGACCGCTCGGTCTTCGCCGAGGTCCAGGATA
>JBDHHV010000074.1:0-16482 GCA_039589195.1 Gemmatimonadota bacterium
CTCCCCGCAATCTCGCGCCCTGTCGGATGCCATCCGATCGAGCGCGCAGTGAGATCACGGAGGATCGCGAAGCGACCGGACGTCTATCTCGCCGCCCCGATTCCTGAAGTTATTATCCTACCTGACGTTTCGCCCTGTCACCCTCTCGGGTGGCGGGGAGGGAGAGGAATACAGTCCACTCAATCCTCGTTGACGAGAGGCCCTGAGACGTGGCCGTAGAGATCCGCCTCAGCCGCGAGATGCGGCTGATCGATGTCACGATGATCGGTGTCGGCGCCATGATCGGCGCCGGGATCTTCGTCCTCACGGGGATCGCCGCGGGCGTCGCCGGTCCCGCCCTTCTCGTCGTTTTCCTCCTCAACGGCCTCGTGGCGCTGCTGACGGCCATGGCCTATGCGGAGCTTGGAGGGGCGATTCACGGGGCGGGTGGCGGCTATCTATGGATCAAGCGGTCGCTCCCGGATCCCAGCGGCTTCCTGGCCGGCTGGATGGACTGGTTCGCGCACGCCGTGGCCTGTTCTCTCTACGCCCTCGGGTTCGGCGCCTACTTCAAGGAAATGCTCTCGTTCGTCGGTGCTC
The DNA here is from genome assembly GCA_039589195.1 of Gemmatimonadota bacterium. GTDB lineage: Bacteria > Gemmatimonadota > Gemmatimonadetes > Palauibacterales > Palauibacteraceae > JBDHAC01. Next base: position 580 of record JBDHHV010000074.1, read on the forward strand.
CGGAGATCCATCTCCCCCTCTTCAGCATGGAGATTTGGCTCGCGGTCGCCGCCTGCGGACTCTTCGCCCTGATCAACTACCGAGGAGCGGCGGAGGCGGGCAAAGCGGGCAACGTCGTCACGATCGGAAAGATCGCGATCATCGGGGCCTTCATCGTCGCGGGCCTTTGGACGATGGTGAACCGCCCGGGCTGGCAGGGAACCTTCAGTCCGTTCATGACAGAGGGTTGGGGCGGGATCTTCGCGGCGATGGGGCTCACCTTCATCGCCTTCGAGGGCTACGAGATCATCGCGCAGACCAGCGAAGAGGTGGAGGATCCCAAGCGCAACGTGCCGCGGGCCGTCTTCCTCTCCCTCCTCATCGTCATCCCGGTCTATCTCCTGGTCGCGCTCGTAGCCATCGGCGCGGTCACGCCTCCCCCGGGGATGAGCGTCACCCAGTACCTGGGAGAGCAGAAGGAGATCGCGCTGGTGAGCGCGGCCGACCAGTTCGTGGTGGGCGGAGCGATCGTGATTCTCGCGGGCGGCCTTCTGTCCACACTGTCGGCCCTCAACGCGACGATTTATTCGTCCTCGCGGGTGGCGTTCGCGATGGCCCGGGATGCGAGCCTGCCCCAGCTCGTCGCCCGCGTTCATCCGAAACGGTCCACCCCGCACTGGGCCATCGTCTTTTCGGCGCTCATCATCATCGGGATGGCGATCGCCCTGCCGATCGAGGAAGTGGCGGCCGCGGCGAGCGTGATGTTCCTACTGTTGTTCGGTGGTGTGAACGTCGCCCTCATCCGCCTCCGCCATTCCCACCCCGAGCTGGATCGGGGCTTCAAGGTCCCGTTTATGCCGGTGACGCCGATCCTGGCGATCGCCACGATGCTGTTCATCGCGGTCTTCATGTTCACCCAGTACCCGCTGGCATGGGCCGCCGCGGGGGGCTGGATCGCTGCGGGCTTCGTCTTCTACAACGTGTACAGCCGGAAGCGCGAGGCCGCTTTCTCGGAGCGTGCCGAATGGATGGAGCGCATCGAGCGGCGTGAATATCGGGTGCTCGTGGCGCTTGCGAGCCCCCACACCGTCAGCTCGCTTATGGAGGCGGCCCTCGCGATCGCGAAGAGACGCGACGGTGAGCTCGTCGTCGTCACGGTGGTCGAAGTGCCCGACGGCGAGCCGTTGCTGGCGGGTCGGAAGCGCGCCCGTGAGTTGCGACCGGTGCTCGCGGAAGCGGTCGAATACGCGGCGCGGCGGGGGGTGGTCGCGCACCCCGTCGTCAAGATCTCGCGTCGCATCAGCCATGGCCTCGTGCAGACGGCTCGCGAGGAGAGGTGCAACTTCCTCGTCATGGGCCGGCCACACGCGCAGTCGTTCTTCGAGCGCCTCGTCGCATCGATCGTCGAGCGCGTGCTCAAGGATGCGCCGTGTCACGTGGGGATCGTGTACGGGACCATCGAGCCCGATTCGATTCGCAGGATCGTCGTCCCGGTGACCGGAGGCGAGAATTCCCGGCTCGCCGCGGAGCTGGCACCCAGCTTCGCCGCATGGCTGGACAGCACGACTTGGGCGGTCACGGTGGTCGAGCCGGACGCTAGCGCGGGCGAGGCCGACGAGTTGGTAGAGAGCGCGAAGCGCACCCTCGAGGCGGCCGAATTGCGCGAGGAGCTTGCCGTGTTGCGCCTGCGCGAGATTGGACGGGGGCTCACGAGCGTGGCCGGGAGGGGAGACCTGGTGCTCATCGGCGGCCCTCGTGCAGGCCCGGCCGTGCCGCTCATCGGCGAAACGGTCCCCGGTGTAATTGCTGCCGGAGGTCGGAGCCCCGTGGTCGTGGTACGAGGGGTGGAGGGACGACGTGCCCTGCGGTTCGAGCGCCTCTTCTTTTCGAGGAAATAGGGAGCCATGCAAGCCCAGCCTTCAGGTCCACTCGCGGAATTCGGTCAGCGCTTCGCGGCGTACCTCCCGACTCTCGTGGCCGGAATGTTCATCTTGGCACTCGGTGTGGCGGTGGGGTGGATCCTCAAACGCGTCGTCGTTCGAGTCCTGATCTGGCTGCGCCTCGACCGACTCAGCGGGAAGGTGGCGTGGCGAGCCGCGTTCGGCAGAGGGGATGTCCGGGGCGCGCTCTACAACCTGCTCGGCAACGTTGCCATGGTTCTGGTCGTGCTGGTGTTTCTGAACAACGCACTCGACATATGGGGTCTCACCGTCCTCTCGAACATCATCGAGAGACTGAACACGTACCTTCCCAACCTGGCCCTGGTGGCGCTGATCATCGGTGTGGGGCTGTTCCTGTCGACCCAGATATCGGCCCGGATCGAGAGCGCTCTCGAGGAGGAAGGAGCTCCGCGTCCCAGGCTTGCGGCCAAGGTCGTGAAGGCGGCGCTCCTGACCCTGGTCAGCGCCATCGCGCTCTGGCAGCTCAACCTCGCGCGGCAGCTTGTCATGGCCGCATTCCTCATCGCCTTTGGAGCGATCGGCGTCGCTTTCGCGCTGGCCGTCGGTCTCGGGTCCGCGAACGCCATCCAGCGAGGGTGGACGGCAATGTTCGACAGACGGAAGGACGACGCGAAAGGCGAGGGTTGATGCCCGAAGCTCCGGCCAAGAGCAGTCAACGGCATTGGCGACTTGACCTCCACCGCTGCAATGGGACCCAAGGGGATTATCTATTCTCCGCGGACACATTCGTGTAAGTGTCGGCGTACAGCAGCGAGAATATGTTCTTTCCGACGAGTTCGATTCAGATCCGTCGTGACCTGACCCCGTTTCGGGGCACATATGGAGCACGAATTGGTGGGGCACATCAGCCCTCGGGCCTCTGTCGGGGGCCCCCGGCCCGAACGAAGTCCAGTCTCCATGCGAGGGGACGACCCTTGTGTCGAGCGCGGTGGATTGAGGGTTCGCTGTCATGAAATCAGTAGCCTGTGCGGGATCATCGGCCGCGTTGGGGCTCATGTTGCTGCTTCACTTCGGGTGCGGAGCTCGGCCCGCGGTGGACTCGCTGCATGACCGCCTCAAGGTCACCCACAAAGGCAAACACGATGAGGTGGAAATCGGCAGCAAATATGTCGGTTTGGAGTTGATGAACGGGTCACCCCTCCTCAGCCGGATCAGCTTCTACTATCCCGTCGCAAACAGTGTGGATCTGACCCGGGACTATTGGAGACGCGGCGAGTACCCGACCCTCTTCTTGGGACTCAAGTCAGGTGATGCGGCCAAGGAGTGGCTCGGCCTCGAGCCGTGGCAGTACGAGCTGACACCGTATTCGGTCGCGTATACGTGGCAGGACGATACAAAGGCCCTCATAGTCAGCTACGATTTAATGGACACATTTCCGGCCTTCAGGCTGAGGATTGTTGCCAGGAATCTGAGCGCTCAACCGCTGCCGATCGAATTGTACACCCACCTGGAAGCGACCCAGCGTACGAGCCATACCTATGCGATCGAGGAGAGCGCCTGGACAGAACATCTAGAAGCCGGTGAGACCATCCATGTGAATTATGAAGCCCCTGAGACGGGACCGAGCCAGCTGTTCGTCACCAACGTGGGGGACATGCCTTCCAGTTTCAGCACCAGGTCTCGAACGCTGGGGACGGCAGGCGCCGTGCCTGAATGGTGGGCGACACACGATTCGGGATTGCCGGGAGAAGTCATACCGCGGGGCGAGCCCGACAAGCCCGCTGCGGCCTTCCAGTACCACAAAGTAATCGCGCCGGACGGCGCACTCGAAGTGGAACAACTGATCGGATCGACGCTGCCCGGCGAGGCAGAACCTGTTGCAGAGGCTCTTCGGGCGTCCTACAGGGACGAGATATTCAACTATCGCGAGTCCATACTGGGGGCAGCCTACGCGAGGGGCAACCTTCGTACTTCAGACCGGGCGCTCGATCACAGCGTCAGCTGGGCACAGGCGATCCTGACGGCAAACATCCATTATCTCGATGGTTCCTTCGTTCCGATGCCGGCGCCTGCCGAGTACAACTTCTATTTTACGCACGACGTCCTACTATCGGATCTGGCTGCGGTCAGTTTTGACTTGCCCAGAGTCAAACGAGATCTGGAGTACATCGTCGACCACGCCTCCGATGAGCATGTCATCCCCCATGCCTATTACTGGAAGGATGACCGCTACCACACCGAATGGGCCAATTCGGATAGCTGGAATCATTTCTGGTTTGTCATTGTCGCCAGTAGCTACCTGCGCCACTCCGGCGACGCCGAAACCGCGAGAAAACTGTATCCCTACATGGAAAGAAGTCTCTCGATGGCCATGTCCAACAAACAGACCGATGGTCTGTTGTGGGCGGCGCGCCCCGACTGGTGGGATATCGGTCGCGTTTATGGCCCTCGTGCCTACATGACCATCCTGGCCTTTCGTGCCCTGAGGGACTTCGCCTTCACATCGGTGGTGCTGGAGCAGAAGACGGCAACGGAGCTGAAGGCGTACGAAGATCTTGCGTCGGAGCTGCAGGCCGGGCTGACAGAGCGGCTTTGGGATGAGGAGCTGGGGTACCTCCTGAACGTAAACCCCGGCAACGAGATCGACCGACACTTCTACAGCGGGTCACTATTGGCTGCCCACTTCGGGCTGCTGGACAGCGCCAGAACCGCCCGCCTCACCGAGACTGCCGGCCGGCACATGGTGGATCCGCGAATCGGGCTGTACAACGCGTATCCCATGGATTTTCATGAGCGCATCGAAGAATACGGGTTCTCGGGAGGCGAGGCGGGCGATAAGTACTACTACTTCAACGGAGGCGTGTGGCCGCACGGCAATGCCTGGTACGCTCTGGCCCTCGTAGCCGTGGGGAGGGAGTCAGAGGCGCTCGAGTTCATCAAGAATGTCATGACGGTCGAAGGCGTGATGCAGAGCCCGAACGGCCAGCCGGCAATGTATGAATTTCGCAATGCCAACGCAGAGGATGCCGAGGCTTATGGACAGCTGGACAAGCCCCAATTCACATGGGCGGCTGCCTGGTACCAGTATGCGCTATACAGACTGTTTGGCGTCCGGGAAAACGAGTGGAATATCGCCATCGAGCCGTTCGTACCTGAGAACACCCAGCAGATTGAGTTTGGACTGACCCTTGGCGGAAACCGTGCGCAGGTTCTGGTGCGCGGCAACGGTTCCGCCATCAGGCGATTGCTGGTCGATGGAAGGCCACGGTTTGCGGCCGTACTGCCCCGATCAGAGATCGCCTCGACGATCGAGATAGAGCTCGGAGAGGTGGCGGCACCCTACCTCGCCTCCACAGAGGCGATATTGCTGGAAAGCGAGTACAGCCGGCGGAGCAACAGCCTGGTGGCGGTACTGGAAGCATTCGCCGGGCACTTGAACGAGACGCAAATCGTGTCTCCTCTCAGGCCGGTTTCGGTTGTGCACAATGGGGCTGGATTAGCCTCCGACTGGTCGGTGAGCATGGTAGGAGAGGCGTACAGGACCCGGATCGAGTTCACTCACGCCTCACAGGTGGATACACTAGTGGTTCACTTCTAGTATCTGGCCCGTCCCTCACCCTGAATGGGGTGGCTTCGCAGGCTACGCCTGCTCAGTGTCTCGCCGACGGAGCGACCCTGTTGCGCCTCCGCCACTCTTGCAACCCAGCGTGATCCAACACCATGCTCTCAGGGTCGCAATCCTCGACCATCGGGGTCGTGGCGGAGCCGAGGACGTACGGGATCCGCCGTGGTTTTACCTCATCGTCAGGTCATGAAATGTCTGCCGTACCCGTCCGTTCGCTGTGTGCCGCGCGGTCTGCCTGCCCTGCCGACAGCACCCACCGGTCGATTGGCATCGTGCCGCTTCCTCCCGAGGCGTCTGACTGATGGGCGCTATCTGCGGACGCGTGGGCGTGAGCCCATCGGGGTTGGATGAGCTCCGACGGATGTCCGTGTCCCTCGCCCACCGGGGCCCGGACGAGGGTCTGCACACGAACGGCTCGATCGCGATCGGCTGCCATCGATTCACCGCGAAGACACCGTCCGACCACAAGCAGCCCGTCTCAAACGAGGACGGGAGCATCTGGGCCGTCGCGGATTGCGAGATCTACAACTCCCGTTCGTTGCGCGGGAGGCTCGAGGACGGCGGACGCGCTTTCCGAACGGGAACTGAGGTCGAAGCCATCGTCCACCTGTACGAAGAGCTGGGACCGGACTGCGTCAAGGAGCTGCGTGGGATGTTCGCGTTCGCGCTCTGGGACGACCGGCGACAACTGCTGCTCTTGGCGCGCGATCATCTCGGACAGAAGCCGCTCTTCTTTTCCCAGACGCGGGAGGCCGTCTACTTCGCGTCCGAAGTCAAGGCGATCATCGCGGCACGCGGGAGCCGGCCCGAGGTAGACCTGGAGTCGCTCTACCACTACCTGTCCATGCGCTTCGTTCCCGCGCCCGGAACGATGGTGCGGGGGATCGGCAAGCTACCGCCCGGGCACTTCCTCACCTATTCGAACGGGCTGGTGCAGCGCGTTCGGTATTGGCGCCCGAACTTCGAGGAGAAGCTCGAGGAGTCCGAGGCGGCGTTCATCGAAGGCTTGAGTAGTAAGCTCGAGGAAACGGTCTCGATCCATCTGCGAGCTGATGTCCCTGTCGGGGCTTTCCTGAGCGGCGGTCTCGACTCCAGCCTGATCGTGGCGAAGATGGCGAAGGTGCTGAAGGAGCCGTTCCCCACCTTCTCGGTGGGAGTCGCCGAGAGCGACTTCAACGAGCTGCCCTACGCTCGGCTCGTTTCGGATACCTTCCGCACTAAGCAATACGAGACGCAGGCCGAGACCGACCTGATCTCGCTCCTCCCGACCATCATCTGGCACCTCGACGAGCCATCCGACCCCGTAGCGGGGAGCAAGTACGTCGTCTCCAGGCTGGCCGCTCCCCACGCCAAGGTGGTCCTCGGTGGCGATGGAGGGGACGAGCTGTTCGCGGGCTTCGATCGCTATCGCGGTGTGCGCTACGCCGGCTACTACGCCCACGTTCCCTCGCTTCTGCGCGACGGGTTGATCGCGCCGCTGATCGACAGGATCCCCTCGACCTTCGGCTACGAGAACCTGGCTCAGAAGGTCCAGTGGATGAACCGTCTCGCGCGCATCGGCGACGTGGGGGAACGGTTCGCCGCCGGAGTCGCCTTTTTCCGCTTCAATCGCGATGAGAAGGGCGCGGTCTTGAGCGATGCCGCATGGGAGGAAGTACAGCACCTTCGCTCTCATCGGCTGCTGACGGACGTCTTCGCGGAGTGTGGCGCGGACGACATCATCGAGAAGATGCTCTACACCGACTACACGATGCGTCTCCCCGAACACTCGTTGATGCTCAGCGACCGGATGGGCATGGCGCACGGTGTGCAGGTCCGCTCACCGCTCGTGGACAAGGATCTCGTTGAGTACGTTGCGGCTTTCCCGCTGCGTCTGAAGGTGCGTGGGAACCGCTCGAAGTATGCGGAGCGCAAGCTCGCGGAGCGCGAGCTCCCCGAACTGATCGTGCGACGGCGCAAGCAGGGTTTTCGTCTGCCGCTCGCGGCCTGGTTCGGGCGCGAGCTGTATCAGCCTCTGAGTAGCCTCTTCTCTCGGTCGCGGATGGTGAGGGATGGAATTCTGCGGAGAGACACGGCCCTGCGCCTGCTGGAGGAACACCGCCAGCGGCGCGCCGACCATCACGTACGACTCTGGATGTTGCTCAACCTCGAACTCTGGTACCAGCTCGTCATCGAGCAGCACTCGCCAGACGATGTCGCGGCAGCGATGAGGGGGTGATCTACGAGATGCAGCACTCGGCGCGGCGCCCGTCCCATCCGCGTCGCATTGAGGCCGCAGTCCCGGAGCGCAACCTGAAGGCAGGCAGGAGCCGTTCCCGCCCATTTCTCCGCCTCCCATCATGAGTTCCCGGCCCTGGCTCCGCCTCGCGAAGCTGGCGGTCGGAGTCGCGCTCATCTTGGTGCTCGTCCTGCGCGTCGAGGCGGATCTGCTCCTCGATCGCTTTCGCTCGCTCAAGCTCGCCTGGGTCGTCGTGGTGTTCGCTCTGCCCCCCGTGGGGATCCTGCTCTCGACCGTCAGATGGCGTGCGCTGCTCGAGGTCCTTGGGGTTCGCGTGGGATTGGGCAGACTCCTCGCCCTCTATATGATCGGGACCTTCTTCAACAACTTCCTCCCGACGATGGTCGGGGGCGACGTGGTCAAGTCCTACACCCTCGCCCGCGAGACCGGCGCGGCCGAATCGGTCATCGCCGCCACCTTCATGGAGCGGTTCGTCGGCCTGGCGGCGCTCGTCACCCTGCTCCCGTTGATCCTCGGCCGGCAGACCGTGGTCGAGCCCTTTCCCGCGCTCCACGTGGTGGTCTGGCTCGCGCTCGGCGCGTATCTGGTCTCCGTGGCGATCGCGATCTCGCCCGAACGGCTTCACGCCCGGCGCACGCGAAGCGATGTTGAGATCTGGCTGCGGCTTCGGTCGCTCGTCGAGCGGACCCACCGGAAGATCAGTCGATTCAAGGCGGCTCGGTCGACCCTCGCGGTTTCCTACGGTCTCTCCCTGGCCTTCTACCTGCTCTCCGTGCTGACGGCCTGGGCGGCGACCCGGAGCGTCGGCGCGGACGTCGGGTTCGTCTACCTGCTCGCCGTGCTGCCCTTGGTCTGGCTCGCCGGGATGCTACCGATCTCGCTCAACGGTCTCGGCATCACCGAGGGGGGATATCTCGTGTTCCTCCAGCTGGCGGGTGTCGAGCCGGCGGACGCTCTGACCGTGGCCCTGCTCCTGAGGGTGCGGCTGCTCATCACCGCGCTCCTGGGCGGCCTGATCTTCCTCGTCTACCGGAGGCGGCAAGCCGTTTCGCTGCCCGACGGGGACACGGGCGACCTGTCGGGCGAGCGGGGCACCCTTCCTGCCTGAAGCCGGACACCCACCGCTGGACACGTACGCGCCCGCGTGGACCCCTGGGCCCAGCTACTCGGGAAACAGGACACCCTGGGCGGCCGGCCTTCTGGACAGGGGTGAACCAACGAACTGTCACGCTGGCGGTCACAGAGTATGCGGGCTTGTACTGAGGTGTACTGAGGCCAAAACGGCGAAATCGATAGGCACTGAAGTGTATCGAAGTGTACGCGTGCTGCGCCGCTTGAATGGGGAGAATCCCAGGCTACGCCTGCTCAGTGTCTCGCCTGCGGCTCGACGGCAGGAGGTCGCGAGTGGGAGCTCCGGCCGCTGACGCGGCTCTCGCTCGTCGCAAGCTCCCCTCAATCTCGCGCCCTGTCGGATGCCAGCCGATCGAGCGCGCAGCGAGATCACGGAGGATCGCGAAGCGACCGGACGTCTATCTCGCCGCCCCGATTAATCAGACGCCTTCTTCTTTCGTGTCTACGGCGGGAGATCAGCGGATCGCGAAGCGATCGAAGCTGTGTTGAAACCTTTGCGTTCCTACTCGCGTAAATCAGAATACTCGCTCTGATTCTTGTTGGAGGGGCACTCATCGGGAGGGCGCTCATATGGAGGTTCAGCTACCCAAGGCTGGGATGGTCGGACGTACGGCGAGATTGGCGCTGGGCGTCTGTCTGGTCGTGATCGCCCTACCGGTCTACTTCGAGGCCGGCAGTCGATACAACCTGGCCAGCCTCGGTCTCGCTCTCGGCCTCGTGATTTTCTACACGCTCCTTCATCTCCTCATCTCTCGGTACCTGACCCGACTCAACCGCTGGATCGGGGCGATCCTCGCCGTCACGCCGGTGCTCCTGGTCTGGTTCTTCGGTCAGGGTGGTGGCCTACTCTTCGGGGAGGGGGAGGGGGGCACGGCCGCGATCACCTTCCTGGCCGTCTCGTTTCTGGTCGACTTCGTACGCGCGGATGCCGGATGCGAGGTGATGGCGCTGCCGGGTCTGATCTTCGGAAACAGGACCCACTTGCCGTGTCTCCTGCTCTGTCCGATCGACCACGCCGAAGCCGCTGGGGCCGACGCGTCCGGGACCGTGCGATGAACGCCGCGAGCGTCACCCGAAAATCCGGCTCCGATCGCGTCCACTCCGTCACGGTTCGCCCGCCGCGTCAGGCTCGCAGCCGGGCCACGCTCGATCGCATCCTCGCGGCGACCCGGGAGTTGCTCGAGGCCAAGACGTTCGATGAGATCTCGATCTCCGAGATCGTCGCGCGAGCCCGTTCTTCCGTGGGCGCCTTCTATACGCGGTTCCCCGACAAGGCCGCGCTCCTGGACCACCTGGACGAGCTTTACGCGCGTCGGATGGTCGAGTGCGCCGAGGCCGTGGCGAGTGAGCGAGCCGGGTCCGATACGACGCTCGTCGAGGACGTCCGGGGGCTGGTCACCTTCCTGGTCCGGCTGCACCGGATTCAGCCCGGACTCCTGCGCACGCTGATCGTCGAGGCCCGCAGGCAGGGGGAAGGTGCGTTCCGAGAGCGCACGCGCCGTATGAACCGGACGATCCCGCCGGTGATGGAACGGCTTCTGGCCCACCGCGACGAGATCAGGCACCCGGAGCCCCTTCGTGCCGTCTACCTCGGGCTGCTCATGGTGTTCTCGGCGATCCGTGAGGTCACGCTCTTCCCCGAGGGGCTCGCGGAGTTCGTGGACTACGGCGACGAAGAGCTGATCGAAGAGCTGACAGCCGCCTATTTACGGTATCTGCGAGTCGAGGACGTCTCATGAAGATCGGAAAGGTCGCGCTCATATTGGCAGTCACCGCGCTGGCCGCGTCGTTGTTCCCTCATGGCCTCCGGGGCCAGGAGGGCCATCTCGGCCGGAGCGAATCGCCCGCCCCGGCCCTGGGCGGCCCGACCGGCCCTGTCGACCCGGTGGAGTTCGGCGACTTCGTCGACGAGTTCTTCGAGGGCGAGCTGGCGGATTCCCACATCCCCGGCGCCGTCTTCCTCATGGTCAAGGACGGCGAGGTCTTCTACGCGCGCGGTTACGGGTTCGCCGATCTCGAGAGCGGGATCCGTGTGGATCCCCGCCGCACGGTATTCAGGGTGGGGTCGAACTCGAAGACGCTCACGGCCGCGGCGGTGCTTACGCTCGTGGAGGAGGGGCGCGTCGAGCTCGACGCGGACGTGAACGAATACCTCGACCAGGTTCGAATCCCCGCCACATTCCCGGAACCCGTGACGCTCAGGCGTCTCCTGACGCACACGGCAGGGTTCGATGAGCGATTGTTCGGACAGCACGCACGCAGTCGTGATCGTGCGCTGTCGCTGGGCGAATATCTGGCGACACACCTGACGCCTCGTACCGCACCGCCGGGAGAGGTGATCTCGTACAACGATCACGGAGCGTCGCTGGCGGGCCTGGTCATCGAAGACGTCACCGGCCAGCCGTTCGCGGAGTACATGGAGGAGCGGATCTTCAGCCCGCTCGGCATGGGTCACAGCAGCTTCGATGTGGCGAATCTGCCACCGCACATCGGGGATAACCTGGCGACCGCCTACCGGTTCTGGTCCGGAGAGCACACCCCTTACGAGTACGATTACATCCAGACGGCCCCCGCGGCGGGACTGGTCACCACGGCGGCTGACATGGGGAGCTTCCTGGCCGCGTTGCTCGGCGGTGGCCGGTGGGGAGGGAATCGCATCCTCAGCGACTCGATGACCACGGTCATGCTGGACCGGCAGTTCGCGCACTCGCCCCGATTGCGGGGAAGGGCGTTCGGGTTTGTCGAGTCGGATGAAAACGGCGTCCGCGCCCTCAGCAAAGACGGTCAGGCGACCGGGTTTCTCTCCCGAATCTTCCTGATCCCCGAGGCCGGCATCGGGTTCTTCACGTCGATCAACCTGTCGATCTTCGATCCCGGTCCGAGCTTCAACCGGGCGAGCAGCTTTCATCGCCGGCTCACAACGGCGATCCTCGACCGGTACTTCATGCCGGACTCGGCGTATTTCGACTTGCCGGAGGCGCCTGCACCGGATCCGGCTTTCGACGCCTCGCCATACGTAGGCACGTATCGATCGATGGAAGGATCCCGGCACACGATCGAAAAGATCACCTTCACCGGGAACGAAACCGCGGTCCGGGATTGGGGTGACGGGACACTCCTGGTGGGCCCCTCCCGCTGGGTCGAGATGGAGCCCGGTCAGTTCCAATACGCCGAGGGTGGTCCCTACTATGTGGCGTTCGCCCTGAACGACGGGGGCCGAGCGACGCACCTGTTCATCGGCGCGGGCGCACTGGAGCGGGTCCGCTGGTACGACACCGCGCGGGCCCTGATGGCGGTGTCGGCGGGCAGCGCGCTGTTGTTCCTGAGCGCCCTCGTCGGCTGGCCCCTCGCGGGTTGGGTCGCCCGTCGTCACAACCGCCCCCCAGGATCGCGCCACCCGGGACGTTGGACGCTGCTCACGGCTGCGGCCGTGGGTCTCGCGTTCCTGGTGGGCTTCGGGTGGTCGTTCAGTCAGACCGACTTCCAGGAGTTCTTCAAGGGCATACCGCCAGCCATGAGCCTGATGCTCGCGCTCCCGATCATCGCAGTTCCCCTGACACTGCTGGCCGCAATCCATTCCCTTCGGGCCTGGCGGGCCGGCCTCGGATCGCTCGCCGGCCGCATCCACTTCTCGTTGGTGACCGCGGGTCTCGTTGTCTTCCTTCTCCTCCTGAACAACTGGCACATGCTGGGCTGGCGGTACTGACTGCCAGACTTGCCATCACACCGTGTCCCCGCCTCGGATCTCGACAGCCGTGGACCGCCGCTGCATGTTCGGGGAAGGAGATCCATAACTCCTGTCCCGCTGAGCTGACGCCTACGGACCCAGGCGGTGCTTCCGTGACCGTCGAGCTTGATCGCCTCAAGGCCGTGCTATCGAACCGCTACACCATCGAGCGAGAGCTTGGACGCGGTGGGATGGCGATCGTCTACCTGGCCACCGATCTCCGGCACCGGAGGAGGGTCGCCGTAAAGGTGCTCCACCCGGAGCTTTCGGCGACCGTCGGAGCTCAACGCTTCCTGCGAGAGATCGAGACGGCCGCGCGTCTGAGTCACCCGCACATTCTCCCCCTCTACGACTCCGGCCAGGCCGAGGGGGTCTTCTACTATGTCATGCCCCACGTGGAGGGCGAGTCGCTTCGGGACCTATTGGAGCGCGAGCGGCAGATTGGCCTGGAGGAGACCCTCGAGATCGTTGAGTCCGTGGCGGCAGCTTTGGACTACGCCCACGACCGCGGCGTGATTCACCGGGACGTCAAGCCCGCGAACATCCTCTTTCAGGGCGGTCAGGCGCTGGTGGCCGATTTCGGGATCGCGGTGGCGGTCTCTGCCGCCGGTGGGAGGCGGTTGACGGAGACCGCCTTCCCCGTGGGAACTCCGGCCTACATGAGCCCCGAGCAGGCGATGGGTCACCGGGATCTGGACCCCCGCTCCGATGTCTATTCGCTCGGCGCCATGGTGTACGAGATGCTCGTGGGCGAGCCGCCCTACGTCGGGACGTCAGCCCAAGCAGTCATTGCGAAGATCCTGAGCGAAACCCCGATGCCCATCCGCCGGATCCGAGAGCTGATCCCCTCCAACGTGGAAGCCGCGGTCCAGCGGGCCCTGGCGAGGAGCCCCGGCGATCGGTTCCGCTCGGCTGGGGAATTCTCAGCCGCTTTGACGGACCCCAGCTTCGCGCTTCCAGCGACGACCTCCGCCACTGAGCATCGGCCCATCAAGCGGAGCTGGAAGCGGCTCGGTATCGGAGCGGCGGTGGCGACCGTGCCGGCCGCCGCTCTCGCCGCCTGGATGTGGGCCTGGGGCGAGCCGCCATCCGGAGTGAGTCGCTCGTACGTGGCCTTCCCGCCGGAAGAGGCCTTGTTGCCCTCGTGGGGCCAGTCCGTGGCGCTGTCCCCCGAGGGGGCCAATCTGGCCTACATCGGACCGTTCGAGGAGGGCACGGCGGTATGGGTGAAGGCCCGCGGTGAGCTCCGGGCTCGGCGGTTGGCCGCAACGCAGGGGGCCTTCCAGGTGGGCTTCGATGCGAGTGGGGAGCACCTGGTGGTCCTGGTGAAACAGGGAGAAGGTGAAGCGGTCCTGCGCGTTCCCCTTGCGGGCGGTCCACCTACCCCGTGGGTGAAGCGGCGGTATATAGGGGCGGTCTCATGGGGATCGGACGGATTCCTGTACGCCGGGACCGGGTCGGAGCTCCTGCGGATCCCGGAGGAGGGGGGCGAGCTCGAGGTGCTCTTGCGGGCCAAGGATCTTGATGGGTGGATCCCGTACGCTCATACCCCGTATGTGCACGCTCTGCCCCGCGGCCGCGGTGTGCTCTTCACGGTCCTGGGCTTCATGGGGGAGTGGCGCGACGCTGAGATCGGCGTGCTGGATCTCCGCACCGGTGAGCATCGAATGCTCATGCCCGGGGCCGGTGCATGGTACACGGAAACCGGACACCTGTTGGTCCTGCGCGCGGATGGGACCCTGTTCGGAGTTCCCTTCGACCTGGACGCCCTGACGGTGGACGGAGTACCGGTCCCCCTCCTGGACGACGTCGCCACGTTCGGCGCTTTCGACCCGGAGAGGGGGATGTTCGATCTCGACATCTCCGCAAACGGGACTCTGGTCTACCTGTCGGCGGGACCCACAAACACGGGTCGTCAGCGGGGGGAAGTAGTGTGGATTTCCCGCTCCGGGGTGATCATGCCACTGGACCCGGGCTGGCGATTCGACCTCGCGCTGGGTCCGGCGCTGTCTCTTTCCCCCGACGGCACTCGGCTGCTCTTGACGCTCCGAGCCGAGGCCAGCGACGATATTTGGATCAAGCAGCTCCCTGACGGACCCCTAACTCGCCTGACTTTCAACCCGGCCGAGGACATTCGACCGCACTGGAGCAGCGATGGACAATTGGTGCTGTACCTGTCCTGTCACGAGCTCGATGGCGAGCCTGGTGGAACTCCGGTTTGCGACCTCTATGAAACGCGACCCGACGGAGCCGGCGACGCCCGGCTGGTTCTGGCCCTGGGGGAAGGCATCTGGGACGCAGCCCCGTCTGAGGGTTCGGAGTGGTTGCTGCTCCGGGTGGGCACTCCAGAGACCGAGAGGGGGTCGCGCGATGTCCTGGCGCTGCGCTGGTTGGCCTACCAGTCGGACGAGTCGGGCCGTTGGGAAATCTTCGTGCGACCTTTCCCGAGCACGGACGATGGCAAGTGGCAGATCTCGGCCGACGGCGGTGTCACACCGCTCTGGGCCCACAGCGGAAGAGAGCTCTTCTACCTCACGCCTGAGAACGAGATGGTGTCGGTTGCCGTCGACGCGGGGTCGAGGTTCACCGTCGGAGACTCGGAGGTGCTCTTCGAGCTGAGCGAGGACTACGTGCCGTCCTACGGCGGCCTATTGGCAGCTTTCGACATCAGTCCAGATGATCAGCGATTCGTGATGATGCGAACCGTGGATGACCCGTTGCCCCCACCTCAGCTCGTCATGGTGGACAACTGGTTCGAAGAGCTGAGGGAGAAGGCAAAGAAGTAGGGGTTGCAGCCGGCTCACCGGCCGGGGGCGACGCCTGACCGGGCACTCGAATCGTCGGGTTCGAACCGCCCATCACCTGTCACAGAGTGTGCAGGTCGGTACGGAAGTGTATCGACGTCAAGACGGCAGAATCTCGGTCTCCCCGGGGTCATGCTCACCGGAGGGTGGCGTCGTTACCGCGCCCTCGGCGGAGATTTCGTCGAGTCTCGCGCGAGCCGCACGGACTCGCGGCTGGAGCTCCTCGTCGGCTTCGGCCCAAAGCCTCACGAACCTCGCGTGGGCCGGCGGCCAAAGACACCTGACCGACGGTCCGGAGGTCCGCTAGCCGGATCGTCGACTCGACACTGCACCATCTCAGGCACGTCGGGCGGCCCGGCCTCCCGATAGCGGACGGGACCCGCCGTGGACGTCAGTCTCCTGCTCCATTCCCGCGCGGGTGCGTGCGAGCCCAAGCCTGGCCCGCCAGCACAGTGCTCGACGAGCGGTGCCCGGGTGAGACTCACGATGTTCGCACT
>JBDHHV010000075.1:0-29166 GCA_039589195.1 Gemmatimonadota bacterium
AGTTCACGAGCCCCACGGCCGTAACCTTGTTGCTCGCCGGAACGCTGTTCGCGGCCGTTGCCGTGAAGTCGGGGGATGACGCTCACGGGCCCGCTGAACGAATCCCCGGCGTGCGAGAAGCCGTGGTCGAGCACGAGGAGTGGGGCGAGCGAACTCGCAACCTCTTCTTGCTCATCGCCGGGATCGAGATCGCCGGTCTGGCGCTGCCTCGATTCCGGAAGCGGCTCCTGATCGGCTCTGCCGCCGTCGGCCTGGCCGGGCTCTTCTTCGTATACGAGACCGGCGAGCACGGCGGGGAGCTCGTGTACTCGTACGCGGGGGGCGTCGGTACGCGTCACGGCGAGCCCGCCGATGTAGAGCGGCTGCTGACCGCAGGCCTGTACCACCAGGCCGTGCAGGACAGGGCCGCCGGCCGGGCCGACGATGCGGCACGCCTCGTCGGTGAGCTCGTCCGCAGACGACCGGATGACCCGGCGACGCAGCTGCTGCACATTCAGTCGTTGCTCGAGGATCGGAGCAATCCGGAGGCGGCGTTGAGGGCCTTGAGATTGTTCACGCCGGATGGCCCCCGCTCCCGACTCCGGAGTGGCCTATACGCCGCCGACGCCTATCGAATGCTCGACTTGTCGGATTCGGCCCGTGCCGCGCTCACGGCGCTGCAGGAGGAGTTCCACGACAACTCCACGGTCGCCGAGCGTCTCGAGGCGCTGAACCCGTAGCTGCAGCGCGCGGTCGGAACGGGGACCATGGATGCACCGGCCGAGGGACAGCACAAGCGCGAGTATCCGTTTCTGCTCGCGGGCTTCGAGGCCTGGTTTCTACCTCGCACGGCCCGGGCGCTTCCGGCGTGGGTGACGCCCGACCACCTCTCGATCCTGGGCTTGATCGCCGCGACCGGAGCGGCCGTCTCCTACGCGTTGTCGAACCGTGATGCGGCCTGGCTGTGGGGTGCCAGCGGATTCCTCATCGTCCAGTGGTTGGGGGACAGCCTGGATGGCACTCTGGCTCGCGTCCGGAAGATCGAGCGGCCCCGGTACGGGTACTATCTGGATCACCTGCTCGACGCGTATTCGACGCTGGCCATCGGCCTCGGTCTGGGGCTGTCCCCGTACATGCTGCTCTCGGTCGGGCTGGGGATCTCGATCGCGTACCTGATCCTCTCGATCAACGTGTACCTCGAGACGCATGTGTATCGAGAATTCGAGCTCGGGTACGGCATCCTCGGGCCGACCGAGGCGCGGGTGTTGCTCCTCACGCTCAACACGGTGGCCGTGTTGATTGGCCCGCTGCCGTTCGTCGCGTTCGGGGAGGGGCTGACCGTGTTCGACGCCGTTGGTGTCGCGGGCCTGACCATCATGGTAGGCCTGCTCTCGGCGAGAGTTGTCAAGAACCTCCGACGCCTGGGGATGATGGAGCCCCCGGGTGGCCGCCCTCCGGCGGACGGCTAGCGCCAGCTCCAGACCAGGATCACGGTGCAGTCGGAGAGGCTGACCGCGCGCCAGCGATATTCGGGCGGCGCCTCGGCGCAGCCGTGCACCTCCATGGCCTTGACGTTGTCGATCGAGTACTCCCGCAGGAACGTCCTCACGGTCGGGTATGCAAAGCGGATCTGCCGACCGTCCAGGAACCCGATCGTGTTACGCTCGAGGCGCCTCGCGATCTGGGAATCGAAGGTGAACACGTCCTCTAGCGTCAGGTGGTTCTTCTCGGCCAGATCCTCCGCCGTGAGGAAATACCCGCCGCGTCCACTCTCTAGTCGATCGTAGTAGCCCACGTGTGCCAGATGCGGATCGTGGTCGGAGCGAGCCATGCGCAGGGTGTCCGCAGCGCCGACGCGTGACACGACGCTGAGGAGGAACTCCACCTCATCACCTCCCTGGACATCCAGGACAAGCGGAGCCGCCTCCCAGTCATCCGTGGATACCGTCAGAAGGTGTCGGTTGGGGACCAGCTCACGGAACCATATCCGCCCGTCACGATCCGTCTCCTCATCGATGCCGAACGGCTCCAGCGAAACGGTGGCGTCGCGTAGCGGGACCCCGTCCGCGTCGGTGAAGCCCAGAAGCACCCTGGCCGGTGTCCCGAGTGAAACGCGTAGGTTCTTCCGCACCGACCCTCGCTCCAGCGCGACCGTCTCACTCTGGTTCCGGTGATCCTCGTAGCTCGCCCACAACCGGATGCTCGAAGCAGCGGGCAACCCGCACAGCTCGTACTCTCCTCTCTCGTCGGCGCTCACCGCCAGCGTGTCGCGTCTGAAGGTGTCACCCGCCCGAGGCACCGTGACGTGCACCCGAGCGCCCGGAATCCGGACCTTGGTCTCTACGTCCTGGACGCGACCGTGCAATCGGACACCCGTAGCTCGCCGTGCATCATCACACGCGGCAGCTTGCGCGGCGACCGGTTCCTGGGCTAGAACGGCCACGGCGACCACGGCCAGGAGCGCCAGCGCGACGACCGAGGATCGCAGCACGAGGCGGGGGCGCCCGGTGCCCAGGCGGGCGGCGACGACATCCAGATCTTGCCACATGGTTCCCTCCGTTCGTGCCTGGAAGCGTAAACGGCTAAGGCCAAACAGCACACTGGTCAAGCGAGCGGGGCGTCACTTCGAATCACCGGCCGCCCTCGACTACGGAGACAGATCATGCACATCACTATCGACCGCGAACGGTTGATCTCCACGCTCGAGAAGCTGGTCACGACCAACTCGGTGAACCCCACCCTCGTCCCCGGCGCCCCCGGCGAGTCCGAGATCGCGGCCGTCACGGCCGAAGCGATGCGCGAGAGCGGTCTCGAGGTCACGGTCCTGGAGGGCAAGCCGGGGCGGCCGAGCGTCGCCGGACGCCTCCGGGGCGGCGGAGAGGGCCCCAGCCTCATGTTCAACGCCCACTACGACACCGTCGGCGTGGAAGGGATGGAAGCACCGTTCGCGGCCAACGTAAAGGATGGCCGCCTGTATGGACGCGGCGCATATGACATGAAGGGAAGCCTCGCCGCTTCCATCGAGGCCGCCAGGGCCCTGGCCGCAGCGGGCATCCGGCTGCGCGGCGATCTCGTGGTGGCCGCCGTCGCGGACGAGGAATACGCGAGTCTCGGCACCGAGGAGCTGATCCACGCGTGCCCCACCGACGCCGTGATCGTGACCGAGCCGACCTCGCTGCGGCTCTGCGTCGCGCACCGGGGATTCACCTGGATCGAGGTTCGGGCGTTCGGGCGCGCCGCGCACGGGAGCCGGTACAAGGAGGGGATCGACGCGAACCTGCGCATGGGCCGGGTGCTGCACCGGCTGGAGAACCTGGAACGCGAGCTGCGAACGAGCGAAGGGCATCCCCTGCTCGGCCCCCCGACCCTGCACGCCGCTCTGCTGGCGGGAGGCACGGGACTGAGCACGTACGCGGCCGAGTCCATCTTGAAGATCGAGCGGCGCACCGTCCCACCCGAGACGCGTGAACAGGTCGAAAGCGAGGTCGCCACCCTTCTCGCGGAGCTGGGCGTCGAGGACCCGACGTTCCAGGCCGAGCAGCGAACGATCTTCCACCGCCAACCGTTCGAAACGGATCCGGAGGCGCCGATCGCGCGCACGGTGGCCGACGCCGCCACCCGTGTGCTGGGAGAGGCACCCGAGGTCGTGGGCGACTCGCCCTGGATGGACTCCGCGCTCTTCGCAGCGGCCGGAATCGACACGGTCGTCATCGGCCCTGCCGGCGCCGGCGCGCACGCCGCGGTCGAGTGGGTGGACGTGGACTCCTGCTGCCACCTCGCCGAGATTCTGGCGTCCGCGGCGATCGACTACTGCGGCGTGGCAGACTGAAGAAGACGACTTCGGGCCAAGAACACGCTGTCGGGTACGCCGTTCAGCCCGATGTCCACGTACGAATATTCGTGGATCTCCTCGCCCTGCGTGAAGCTCGCGGTCGTGAAGGCGCGCACGGAACCCCGGGCCTCCCAGCCGCCGAGCGTCACGATGACGTCAGGATCCGTGTGGGTCACGCGAAACCCCAGCGGCAGCGTGTCGGCGACCGCGTAGTACCCGAACACGGGCTCGCCCAGACCATCCGTGAACTCGATGACATGCGCGGGTTGTCCCGCGAAATCACCGCGATCCAAGAGGCGGGGGTCCACATACCGGCTTTCCGGGAACAGAACCGCCGCGTGAAGCTCGTGTCCTCGCACGAAGGCCAGGCCCCGTGGATCCATGGAGGTCATCGCCCCCGACTCGCGGTCGAGACGCCAATCTCCCGATGCGTGCGCCCCACCTGCGAAACCGGTGCTCTGCTCCATCCTCGCTCGTCCGTCCCGGGCGGACCACACGACCGTCACGAAGCGCGAGGTGGGGCCGTCGACCGTCGCCTCGGCTCGAATCGTCGATATCGCCCGAACGGCCGCGGCACCGCCGAGCGCGCGCCGGGCGCCACGGAGAATCGCCAGCGCGGAGTCGGAATCCGCCAGATGTCCCGTCGCCTCCAGGTATGCCCGTTCGAACGAGGTGGACACCCATTCGCGAAACGTGTCCGATCTCGTCGTATCGCCACGCATGAACACCGTTTCGTAGGCGGAGAAGTCCAGTTGCTCCGCGGCGCTCTCCAGCGGAGTCCCTGCATGCACAGCCGTACGAGCGCGCTCCACGAGCGACGCCACGAAACGGCGCTCCGTCTCGAACAGCTCGCGATCGCGAAGCACGGGGCCATGCGCGGGGAACAGGATCGGCGCGTCGATCATGGACACCCGGTTGAGAGCCTTCTCCCAGCCCGCCGGGTAGCCATCGCCAAAGTACATTCTGCCGTCCTCGAGCAGATCACCGACGGCGAGCACACCGCGAGCCGGGATCCAAACGACCACATCCCCGCGCGTGTGTGCCGGGCCCACGTGAATCACCCGCACCTCGGGCTCGACGTCATCCAGCAGCAACTCGTCCTGCACCACGAGATCGGGCACGACGAGGTCGATTGTCTCCAACTCCTCGACGTAGTCCCGGGCGCGCTCGATCTGCGCCGGGAGTTCTCGGCGCTCTTCCTCCGAGAGCGGAGTCCCGTCCGGACCCGTCCCGGTCTCGAGCCGGGAACGGCCGTCTGCCACCCGGTTCGTGATCCGCGCGATGTCGGCGTCGAGCATGCGGCGACCGGCGTCCCCCATATCGTCGGTCGTGCTGGCGTGACCGATGACCCGAACGTCCGGGAAATGCTCGCGTATCGTCTGGTTGCCCTGGACGTGATCGCCGTGCCAGTGCGTGCTCACCAGATACCGAACCGGGAGATCGGTCAGCCTACGAATCTCCGCGACCAGCTTCGCCGCCTCGGCGGGTGTGTGACGGGAATCGACGACGAGCGCATGATCTTCACGAAGAACGATCAACGAGTTCGCGTAGGCCGAGGGCGAGATCCCGTCGCGAACCACCGTCGCGAACACACCCTCTGTCACCGGAACGAGCTCGAACAGCTCCTGGGCTTCGGAGGCATCCGATCCGTCGGACGCGGGTGCCGGGTCATCCGAGGAGCCGGGCGCGCACGCCGAGAAGAAGGTGAGGAGCAGGGTCGGCACGAGCCGACCCGCCATCGTGCGGGTCTGTCGGTACACCGTAGCCTCCAACGATCCGGGGGGAATGTCGACCGGTCCAACGTCAGGGAGCGGACCTGCTCAAGGCTACAACCCTCGAGGCTCCCTTGTGTGTCTCATCGCTGGGTGGAAGGATCCGGGCTCGAACCGTCAACAGCCGGAGTGAGTTGCCATGGTCTTCTACGTGATCGCCGCGCTGACCGTCTTACTATCCGCAACCACGACCGACGCGGCTGGGGGAGCGGCAGAGGGCGCTTCCCAGCCAACCCCGACCGGACCCGCGTCCGACTCGCTGACCGTGTTGGCGCGGCACCTCGACCTCGAACTCGCCGTCCACTACGACGACGGGACTCTGTCCGGTACCGCGAGCCTGACGGTCGAGAACGCCGGTGCGAGCGGGGTCACCGTGATCCCGTTACAGATCGGCCGGCTCATGACCGCCCGTTCGGTGCGAGACGGCGAGGGGCGGGCGCTGGACTTCTCCCAGGACGTCATCGCGTACGAGGATTGGTCGACTCGGCAGGTCAACCAGCTGCACGTTCGACTGCCCGAGCGACTCGAGCCCGGTGAGCGGCTCACCGTGGCCATCCGGTACTCGGGGCCGCTGGTGGGGGCGACCGAGACCGGGATGCTGTACGTGCGGGACCACGTGGACCGCGACTTCACGATTCTCCGCAGCGAGGCGTTCGCGTTTCCACAGCTGGCCGTGCCATCGCTTGCCTTGAATCGTCGCGCGCCGAGGTCCGATTTCACCTACCGGGCGCGTTTCACGGTGCCGTCGGATCTTACCGTCGCGACGGGAGTGCCACCCGAGGACCGGACCGAGGCCGACGGCGTGTCGACCTGGACATTCGAGGCTCCCGGCCCGGTACCGTTCCTCAATGTGGCCGTGGCCCCTTTTCGGACCGTCGCGAAGGGAGGGCTTCGAGTCTTCCACTTCCCGGAGGATTCGACAGGTGCCGAACGTCTGCTCGAGCGTATGCTGCAGACCATCGATCTCTACGCGAGCTGGTTCGGCCCACTGGATCGCGAGCCACGGCTTCACGTGATCGAGATCCCGGAGGGGTGGGGTTCACAAGCCAGCCTCACCGGCGGAATCATCCAGACCGCAGACGCGTTCCGGGATCGCCGGCAACTTCGACAACTGTATCACGAACTGGCTCACCTGTGGCACCCGCACGATCTGGAGAGACCCGCGCCGCGCTGGAACGAAGGGCTCGCCACCTTCCTGGCGGGCCGAACCGCCGCGGAGCTGGGAGACGGCGAAGAACTGAGCGAGCGCATGCCCGCGGCGGCCGAGCGGCAATTGAGCCGCGTCGGACAGAGCGCGGAGCTGGCCTCGACCCCCATGGTCGAGTACGGGAAGGCGAGCGCGACGGGGCTGTCCTACGGGACGGGCGAGCTCATGTTCTACGTGCTCCACGAAGTTCTCGGGCCGGAGGAGTTCAACCGGACGCTGGGGGGGTGGTTCGAACAGTACCGCGGCGACGGCAGCACAACACGACAATTCGTCGACTTCGCACAGACCCGAACCGACACCGACCTCGAGGCGCTGTTTCGAGACTGGCTGTTCACCGTGCGCTGGCGGGAGCGGCTCGAATCCGGCGAGTCCCTGGCCGACATGATCGAGACCTACAAGCCCAAGGAGTAGCGCCCCACCCGCCTCCTCCCATTCCTCCGATGATGCCGGGGCTGCGGATCGCCGCGGCGCCCGGCGCGGGGGTGGCAGGTCTCCGCAGCGAGCGCTCAGACGCAAGAAACCCGGGCCGAGAGTCGTCTGGTCCGACTCGTCAGCCCGGGCCTCAAGGTCGCGCCTCGGCGTGCGTCTGCTGCGAGCTAAGGAGTACCTGCCGCCCTCGCGCCTCCCTAGGGCGTCGCGTCCGACACCGTCACCGGCTTCGCCTTCTGCGGTCGTGCTCGATACTTCTCCCACAGCCGCCGGTGCTTGTTGTCGAGATCGACGGGCACACCCTTGATGAACACGTGCTCGATCTCCGTCTGGATCTCGAGCGGATCCCCGTCGGTCACGATCAGGTTCCCCACCTTCCCGACCTCGATCGAGCCGAGTCGGTCGCCGACACCGAGGATCCGCGCCGGATTCAGGGTGACCGCCTCGAGCGCCGCCTCCCGCGGGAGTCCGAACGAAACGGTGTTCGCGGCCTCGTACGGCAGCAGTCGGGAATTCGAGGAGTTGAACGTCGCGAACGCGATCTGGACGCCGGCGCTGTAGAGGTCCCCCGCTAGCGTGTTGGGCTCGTCGTACGGGTCGTCCTGTTGGTCCGGCAACGTCTGGACGGGGCCGAGGATCACGGGGATCTCTCTCTCGGCGAGCGTCTCCTTGACCTCGCGCGCATCGCGCCCGCCCGCGAGCACCATACGCAACCCGTGGCGGTCGGCGAACTCGATAGCGCCTTCGATGGATCGCTTCTGGTTCGCCACGATGATCACCGGCAAGCCCCCATCCAGCACACGAGACAGGTGCTCGAGCTGGAGATCCCGGTCGATCCGTGTCGACCCGGCATCCACCGCCTGCCTGTAGTGTCGCGCGGCCATCAGCCAGTCATCCAGCTCTGCCACGGATTCGTCGTAGACCTTCTTGGCCTCGGTGAAGGAGCTCGCTCCGCCGCCTCCACCGAAACCGCCGAACCGCCCGCCCCCCGTCCGGATCGTCGGCCAATTGACGACCATGGCAGCCGATGGCTCGATCTGCATCTCCTCGACGGTCCACCCGTCCAGGTGGATGAGTGTCGCCTGCCCATCGATGCTGCCGGCTCCACCGCCCCCACGGAAGCCGCCCCCGCTGCCGGGAGCCGCGAGCGTGTGCGTGATCCCGTTCGCCCGTGCAACCGGGATGTGCTCGCTCGCCGGATGGATCGCCGTGTGGGCGTTCAGGTGCGGCGTGAAGTTCCCCAGCTCGTTCTGGTCGTTCGTCGCGGCGACCGCTCCGATCTCCGTGAGTCCCAGCCGACTGAAGGCATCGATCATTCCGGGATAGACGTGCTTGCCGGTCGCGTCGATCACCGCCGCGTCGGACGGAACGTCGAGCCTGGGGCCGACCTCGATGATCCGGCCGCCCCGTATCAGAACAGTGCCGTTCTCGATCACGCCGTCAGAGAGCGTGTGGATGGTGGCGCCTACGATCGCGTAGGTATCCTGCAGCGGCGTGAGCTCGTCCTCCTGGGCGATCGCGCCTCGGGCGATCCCGAAGGCCGCGAGGAGCGAGAGCGCCCCGATGTGCAGTCCGCGCGCGGTCATCGGACACCTCCCTCGTTCTCGGTCTCGCCAAGCAGGCTCTTGAGCTCGTCCTTCTCCGCCGCCACCGCATCCCGCATCTGACGGTCCGAGTCCACATCGAACACGACCTCGCCATCGACGAACGTCGTGCGGACCTTCGCGTACGAGCTCAGGGGGTAGTTGTCATAGATCACCAGATCCGCGTCCTTCCCCACCTCGATCGAGCCGATTCGATCGTCGAGCCGGAGCTGGATCGCAGGGTTGATCGTGATCATCGCGAGCGCCTGGTCCTCCGTCATCCCGCCCCATTTCATCGTCTTGGCCGCCTCCTGGTTCAGGTGGCGGACCTCCTCCGCGCTGTCGGAGTTGAGAGAGACGACGATCCCCCGCTCGGTCATGATCGCGGCGTTGTACGGGATCGCCTCGTACGCCTCCACCTTGTAGGCCCACCAGTCGGAGAACGTGGAGGCCATCGCTCCGTGCTCGCGGATCTCGTCCGCCACGCGGTAGCCCTCCAGCACATGCTGGAATACCGCGATCCGGAAGCCGAACTCCTCGGCCAGCCGCATGAGCTGCAGGATCTCGTCCGCCCGGTAGCAATGCGAATGCACGAGCCGCTCGCCGTTCAGGATCTCGACGAGCGCATCCAACTTGAGGTCCCGCTGCGGAGGGATCGCGTTCCTGTCACCGCCCGCGACCTTCGCGTCGTGGTCCTCCCACTTCGCCTTGTACTCGGTCGCATCGATGAACGCCTGGCGGATCACGTCCATCACGCCCATGCGAGTCGCCGGATAACGCGGCTCCACGCCGGGAGCGCCACCGAAATTGGAGCGCTTCGGATTCTCGCCCAGCGCGAACTTGATCGTGGGCGTGGCTCCCTCGAACAGGAGCCCCTGAGCGTCCGCGCCCCAGCGGTGCTTGATGATCGCATTCTGTCCGCCGATCGGGTTCGCGCTCCCGTGCATCACGTGCGAGACCGTCACACCGCCGGCGGCGGCCCGATAGATGTTGATGTCGGTCGGATCGATCACGTCCATGATCGAAACCATCGCGGAAACCGCCACGCTCCCCTCGTTGATCGCGTCGGCCGCCAGGTGCGAATGCGCGTCGATGATTCCCGGGATCACATACTTGCCGGTCCCATCGATCACCCGCGCGTCCCCGGGTGCCCGGATGTCGGCGGCCGGTCCGACCGCCGTGATGCGACCGTTCTCGAACAGGACCGAGCCATCCTGGATCGTACCGTTCGTTGCGGTCATCACGGTGGCGTTGCGGATGAGCACCGGTTGGGCCTGGGCCGCAATGGGCTCCGCGTCGGGACCCATTACGAGCCCTACTGCGGCGAGCCAGGGTATCGTCCCCCGCCCGATTTGGATCTTGAAGCGTTTCATTGTCCCTCTCCTGGGCGGGTGCCGGTGAATTCGGCCGAGAAGCGGCCGCCGAACGAGGCGGTCCCGCTGATCTCCGTCTCCTCTACGGTGCCCGTGTAAGCCACCTCGGCCGTGCGACCACCCATCGGCTGCATGGCCGTGAAGCTGAACTCGTCGCCGCTCACCCAACCATCCATGATCGTGGCGTCGCCGCGGTCGGTAGTGATGTCCCCACTGAGCGTTCCGTCCTCGCTCATCTCGAGGTCGACCGTAATCTCCTGTGTCTGACGCGGGGTCGAGATCGTGAGCACCCAGCGACCGGTCATGTCTACCGCCGGCGGAGCCGTGGGCCGCTCGGCCTCGCGCTCCTCGAACTTCCGGCCGTCGACGAATACCATCTTCACCTTCGTCGACTCATCGAACAGGTCACCGTCGGTCACGATCAGGTTGGCGATCTTTCCGGCGTCAACCGAGCCCAATCGGTCTGCTACGCCGAAGATCTCGGCCGGACCGAGCGTGAGCGCGCGCAGGGCCGCCTCCGCCGGGAGTCCCTTCTCGATGGCCACGTTCACGCTCTTGATCACTTCGCGCGGGCTCCCGAGATCCCCGGAATAGAACGCGAAGGTGGCACCCGCCGTGTGCAGCCGCGCCGGCGTCGTCGGGGCGTAGGCGCGTCGGCGGAGCGAGGTCAGCGCCTCATCCGCTTCGGGGTCGGCATTACGGCTGCGCTCCGGCCAATCGAGGTTCACCAGCACGGGCACACCGCTGGCCGCGAGCTCGTCGGCGATCTCGTACGCCTCGTGCCCACCAGCCACGACGGCGCGGGCGCCTGTATCCTCGCCAAGCTTCACCGCCCGGCGGATCTCCTTGACCTCGTCTCCGAAGAACACGGTCGGCCAACCATCCGCGATCGATTGCTGCACCGGAGCGAGGGCGCGGTCGTACTTGGGTCGCGCCCGCCCCGCCGGATTCGTCTCGTACGCCGCCTCGTACGCCGATTGGTGCCGCGCATCGGCGTACAGCTGTTTCACGTACGCGATGGTGCCCATGAGGGAGCTGGGAAACGAACGAAAGCCACCGGCGCGATTCATGGTCACATGCAGGGCTGCGGGCGTCTTGATGATCATCTCCTGCGCGTCTCCGCCCAGACTGATCACCGCGGCCTGTCCGGTGACGATCCCCTCGTCGGGAACCGTCAGGGCAGTGGTAAAGCCACCCTCGCGCCATGTCGCCAGTCGATCATCCTCGGGGTCGAGCATGTCCGCCGCGCTTACCCAGGGGGTGGTCGCGGGACGGTCCTCCGGGCCTTGGGAGATCGGCTGGTTTCCGCCACCAAAGACCCCGCCCGCCTCCCCTCCCTGGCCGGCACCGGTTTGAGCTTGCTCGAGCCCGAGCGAGGAGAGGCCGTCGAACAACCCCGGGTACACCGTCATTCCGGAGCCATCGATCACCCAGGCCTCCGCCGGGATCGGTACGTCAGTGCCTACGGCTTCGATCAGGCCGTAGGAGATCACGACCGTTCCGCTCTCGATCACGGGGCCCGACACGGTGACGATGCGGGCGTTCTGAATGGCGAAGAACGGAGGTGGCTGGGGGGCGTCGCTCGGTTGCTGCGCGTCGGCCGCTGCGGGGAGTCCCGCGACGAGGAGCGCGAGTGCGAAGCTCGCTCCCCTCGTTCCACGGCCGCGGCGCGATCCGTGGTGAACGTCGTGGAGTCTCATCGGCGCCTGAACCTCTGTCTGAGATGTGGAAGTGTAGGCCGGCGACCACTCCCACCGAGAGGATCGGTCGGCACGCGGCCCACGCGTGGCAACGACGTGTCGAGTATACAACACGTGGCCGGCAATCTCCGCTTAGCGGCGGAGCGGTGTCAACGCGCTGACGCCCACGCGAGGCGGTCGTCGGCTACCCCTTCCGGAGGATCACCGCTATGCCGGGCGTGCCCGGCTCCGACCCGCCGGGCACTGACGTACCCCGCAACTCGATGGCGAAGGCGTCGCGCGATGCCGGCCAATCCGAGTCCCGCACGAACGTGTCCGCCTGCTGCACGAAGCGGACGATCTGTCCTACCAGATCGAACGTCCAAGCTCCCGTCATATCGGCGTCGATGTCGGCCCCACCAGCGCCGGCGCCGGGTATGAACAGGTGACCCGCAACCCCCGAGCTCTCGCCCAGCGTCAGGTTGAAGAAGGCTCCGCTGTCCCTCAGATCCGTGGTATCCGCACCATCCACGGAGATTATCGTCGTTCCGACGTAGTTTCCGACCAGCTCGGAACGGTCCATGCGCCCGGTGCTGCGCTCTACCCGGATAAGCGAATCCGAGGTGCAACTCCCGAACGCGACGGCCACCACGCTCAGCGTGAGGCCCGCATCTCCCGCCCAAGACCCTCGTCGTCTTCTTCTCATCGTTCTCTCCTCGGCGCCGCCCACTCCTTCAGAATCTCCAGCAGCGATACGTGGGGACACCCTATCACTGCTGCCATGCGCCTGGATGAGCAGTATTCTACGAGGAACATCTCGGCCGTCCAGAGCCGCGGGGCCACCGCCTCGGGGTAGGCGCCATCTGACTCGAGTCTTCAGCGGGAGTCGGCCCATGTACACCCGTCGCAACTTCCTCGGCACCGTCGGTGGTCCCGCACTCGCAGCGGGAACCCTGGCCACCGTCCCCATTCGGTGGAGCGATGCGCTCACCGCAGCGCGTGAGCTCGCCGCGACCCCGGGCTCGCCGGACGAGATCGCGCAGGAGGAGGACTTCTGGGCGGGCATCCAGCGAGCGTTCACCATCGACCGGTCGCTGGTGAACTTGAACAACGGGGGTGTGAGCCCTACCCCCGCACACGTGCTCGAGGCGATGAAGCGCGATCTGGACTTCGCGAACCAGCTGCCCGTCTACTTCGGGTGGCGCATCCTGGAGCCACAGCGCGAGGGCGTTCGTCAGCGACTCGCGCGTGAATGGGGTGTCGATTCCGAGGAAGTAGCCATCACCCGCAACGCCTCGGAAAGCCTTCAAACCCTCCAGTTCGGATACGACCTGGAGCCCGGAGATGAGATCCTGACCACGACCCAGGACTACGGGCGCATGCTGACCACGTTCCGGCAGCGGGAGCGGCGCGAGGGCGTCGTGCTGCGTGAGATCGTCATCCCGACCCCGGCCGAGGACCCGGCGGAGATCGTGCGAAGGTTCGAGGAGGGGATCACCGACCGCACGCGGATCATCCTGATGTGTCACATGATCAACATCACCGGGCAGATCCTGCCGGTGCGCGAGGTGGTCGCGATGGCGCGGAGGCAGGACATCCCGGTCATCATCGACGGGGCGCACGCGCTGGCTCATTTCGACTTCAAGATCTCGGACCTGGATTGCGACAACTACTCGACCAGCTTGCACAAATGGCTCTTCACGCCGATCGGTAACGGGCTCCTGTACGTGCGCAGAGAGAAGATCCCCGAGGTCTGGCCACTCATGGCGGCACCGGCGGCGAAGGATGACGACATCCGGAAGTTCGAGGAGATCGGGACCCACCCGGAGGCTAACTTCCTCGCGGTGGGAGAGGCGCTCACGTTCCACCAGCTCATCGGTGGGAAGCGCAAGGAGGCCCGTCTCATCCATCTGCGAGACTACTGGGCGAAGCAGTTGCTGGAGCACGATCGCATCCGGCTGGGCCGCTGAACCAGTGGCTGTGGCGGCAGCACAAGATCTACACGACGCCGATCAACCACCTCGAGTTCAAGGGCCTGCGGATCTCACCCAGCGTCTACAGCACGCTCCAGGAGCTCGACCGTTTCGTGGACGCGATGGAGCACGCCTCCCGGCATGGGATCTCCGCCTGAAGCGCCCCGGGATCCGCCTCGCGGCTGGGTGGGGGCCCGGCAGCGCGGCGGCATCTGACCTGACCGCGAGGTGATCGCGAAGGGATTGTCGCCCGGCCTCCGCTTCATGGTGGCGGCCGCCTTCTCGTTCAGCCTCATGAGCGCCCTCGCGAAGGCGGTCGGGAGCACGGTCCCCAGCCAGGAGATCGTGCTCCTGCGCGGGGTGTTCACCGTAGCGCTCAGCTACGGCACGCTGCGCGTCATGGGGATCCCGGCGAAGGGCAACCAGCCGCGACTCCTGATCGTCCGCGGCCTGTTCGGATTCGCGGCGCTCAGTGCATTTTTCTATGCCGTTGTGCATCTTCCACTTGCCGCCGCCACGGTAATCCATTTTACGAACCCTGTATTCACGGCGGTGATCGCCGCGATCGTGCTCGCTGAGCCGATTCGACTGCGTGACTCGGCGAGCGTGATCGCGAGCCTGACGGGCGTGGTCCTGATCGCCCGGCCCGACTTTCTGTTCGGAGGGAACGGGGCGGGCCTGGACCCGTGGGCGGTGGGCGTCGCGCTCACCGGCGCGATCCTGAGCGCTTGCGCATACGTGACCGTGCGCCGGCTGAGCGCCACCGAGCACCCGCTCGTCATCGTGCACTATTTCGCGGTCGTTACGACCCTCGGGGCGATCCCGACCGCCGCGCCGAACATGGTGTGGCCGTCGCCGGTCACCTGGCTCGCCCTGGCCGGAGTCGGTGTCACGACGCACGTCGCCCAGCTCTGCATGACTCGCGGGCTCTCGCTCGAGCCGGCCGGCCGGGCGATGGCGGTCGGGTATCTGCAGATCGTGTTCGCGGCCGTGTGGGGGCTGTTGTTTTTCTCGGAGCGCCCCGACGCGCTGAGCGCCGTCGGAGCAGCACTAATCATCGGGAGCACCGCCGTGCTCGGACGCAGACGTGCCGTCGCTCAGGCCGGGGCACCGGGAGGGCAAGGGCGCACCCGACAGGCGGCGCCGAGCCCGGGGCGGGCGGACACGCGGGGCTAGGTGACCTCGAGGGGAAGCCAGTCCACGGCAAGGCCGTCGCGCCCGTAGTCCACTACGACCTCCACCTGGTAGAGCCCCGGCTCGGAGGGCAACTGCCAGGACGCTCGGGAACCGGTGCTCGCCCGGATGGTTCCGCCTGTCACTGTCCACTCCGTGCGATGCGGGAGCTTGTATTTCGTTCGCGCTTCGAGCTCGACGGTGAGCCCTAGTTGCTCCACGACCTTGATCTTAGCTCCGTGTCGAGCGGCGAGGGGCAGCCATGGGCCCGGCACCAGAGCGATGGTCACGGTTTGTCCATTGACCGAGAACGTGAACGAGCGCGTGACCTCGCACCGCACGCTTCCGGTCCCTACCAGCTCACCCTCGAGCCTGAATGAGCCGCTCGTCGGTGGGGATGAGTCGAGCCGCAGGTCCAAGAGGATCCGGCCCGACGCCAGCGTCATCCCGACCACGGAGGCACCCACCACGTCGCGGACAGCCGCCTGCGTCCACCCTCCGTCTTGTTGATCGATTGTCACCGCAAGAGTGTCGGCGTTCAGCGTTGCGGTGACCGACAGTCTCTGTCCCTCATCGACGGTGTCGCACTCGAGGGGAGGTGGCGGCGGGTCCACGGGCCCCCGGCCCATGGATTCCCCATCCCCACAACCCGTGAGCCCTCTCGACGCGAGTGCCACCGTCAGCTTCCCCGGTCTTCGCCGCTTGCTCATGCCCAGCTCCGTAGTATCCTGCGGCCGCGTCCGCCACCGCGTGGCTTCGGCAGGTCGTTCCCGACCAGAGCGATTTGCGCCGACTGCCCGTCTGTGGAAAACTGGAACGAGCGCCGGACCGCGCAATCCTTGCCGAAGACCGTCTGTAATCTGCCGGCGAGGGTGAACGAGCCGCTCGTCGGCGCGCGAGCGTCCAGCTCCAGTACGACCGTGATCTCCCCCACCGCGAGTTCGACGCTCACGACGGTCACGGCGCGGACCTCGCTCACCGATGCCTCGCTCCACCAACCATCGCGCTGGTCCAGAACGACTGTGAGCATATCGCTCGCCACCGTAGCTGTCGCTCGGATCCGCTGACCGTCTGCTACTGCAAGGCACGGCCGAGGCGGAGGCTCGGGGTCCCCTCGCAACCAACGGTCAAGCCGTTCGACGTGATCGCCACGACAAGTGTCCGGCCTCGCGTTCGCACCACGAATCCTCTAGGTGACCTCGAAGGTGAGCCAGTCGAGCGCGAGTCCGCCGGGACCGTAATCGACCATCAGCTCGACCTGATAGAACCCTGGCTCGGCGGGCAGCTTCCATTCCGCGCGGTTTGACCCTCTGACCCGAAGCGCGCCCGCGTATGCCCGCCAGAAAAGCTCATGAGATCCGCCGTAGGAGGTCCGGCCTTCGAGCTCGAGCCACCGTCCATCGCGCGCGATCAGCCTGATCTCCGCCGGGTGGCGCACCGCGAGCGGCAACGACTCGTCGGAGAGCGGGATCCCCGCGATCTGCACGTCCTGGCCGTCCACGGTGAAGTCGAACGTGCGCTGCACCTGGCACACCGTGCCCGTGAACCCCTGTAGCACACCGGCGAGCGTAAACGAGCCGCTGGTGGGCGGGGCCGCGTCCAGCGCCAGCACGACGGTGACCAGCTCATTGGAGATCTCGGAGCTGACGAGCGACCCCCCTACCACCTCGGTCACGGTAGCCTCCGTCCAAAACGCATCGCCCTGGCCGATGATCGCCGTCAGGGTTTGTTCAGCCACGGTCGCGGTAACCTGCAGGCTCTGGCCCTCACCTACGTCGTCGCACCGCAATGGAGGCGGCAGAGGATCCACGGAGCCGCTGTCGCAGCTACCTGTCAGCCCGCTGGTTGCCAGCGCCACGGCGATCCTGGGGCTCTTCCTCTTCATGATCGCGTCGTCCCTCTCAGGTCAGGTTTGGAATCGGCAGCGACTCGGATGACACTTCGAGCCCCACCGACGTGCCCAGTCGGCTCGATTCGGCCGCCCAGGGCGCGGCATCGTCCCGCGTCCCACGCACCGCAGCTCCCGTGCAGCTCAGCACCCGCTGCTCCATCTCGCGGCGGGCCGCCTTGATCTGACGGATGAACTGCAGATCGGAACGCGCCACGCGCCGGGCCAACTCGATCGTGAACGACCGAACGACATCGTGATCCGTCAGCGAAACGGATCCGACGAACGCGTGGGCTTCGCGCATTCTGGCGACACTGTCGTAGGCGATCCGCCGCGAGATCTCTTCCAGGTACATCTGCCAGGTGCCGTCCCAGCAGTCCGGGTAAAACCGCTTCATCACCTCGTTGTCGAATCGAATGCCCATGTTCAGGTTCGCGACCCCGTCGGGCTTGAAGTTGCGAGCCATGAAGGCCGTCGTCGCGATTCGGAACAGGAGCTCGACGCGCGGATTCCGCATCCCGTATCCCCACGCCCGGTAGTCACCCTCCAGGCGACCCTGGCGCTCGAGGATCGCTTTGAGCGGCGTCCCTGCGTAGACCTCGGCGCGGCAGAAGTTGGAGGGGAAGTCGGCGAACTCCTCCATGAAATCCAGGTTGCGCTCGACCCCGGGCAGCGTGGCCTCGGGGTCGAAGATGAGCAGGTTGAACGACGCGTAGACCCCGAGGGCCCGGAGCCGCTCGAGCGCCCGGCGGTTGTCCTCCCGCGTTATCCGGCGGTTGAGTGAGACGATCCCTTCATCGGAGTTCGTCTCGATGCCGACATACGCGCGAATCATCCCCATCGTCTTCAAGAAATCGAACAGCTCCGGGTCCACGTCGTTGGGGCGGCATTTGATGACGAGCCCTATCTCGTCGACTTCTTCGGCGCGCAGCGCTTCGTTCAGCCGACGATACCGGCCGAGGTTCTTTTGGGGAGAGGGCACGAAGAAGTTGTCATCGTTGAACACGAACACCCGGACGCCGCGCCCGTGGTACTCCTCGGCCATCTCGCGCGCGATGTTCTCGGGCGACCGACGCCGGTATCGGGGTCCGTCGGCGTTGTCGGCGTATGCATAGATGCAGCAGAAAGAGCAGTCGGCGTAGCAGCCCCGGCTGCCGACGATCGGTGCGGACCCGATCCCGAGCACACGCTGCGGCGCCGCACGACGTCGCGGGAAGACGTGCTCGTCGAGCGCTGGCAGCGGCCGCTTCGGACCGATCGCGAGGCCCTCTCCGTCCCGGCAGACGACGCCCGGGAGGCCCACGGGGCTCGAATCGGATCGCACGCTCCGACAAAGCTCGCGGAACGTCTCCTCGCCCTCGTGCCGCACGACCGAATCAACCGCCGGGAAGTCCCGCAGGATGTTCTCGTACTCGAATGTCGCGAAGTGCCCACCGGCGCAGACATGGCCCTCGAACCCTCTCTCACGGAGGGTGGTGCCCAGACCGAGGAGCTCCGGCGCGCGTGCCTGGAAGGGCACGGAGATCCCGACCACGGATGGCGAGCGTTCCACGATATGCTCCGCGATCCGGGAGGCATCGGCGGGTGTGTTGAACGCCAGGATGAAGGGATCGAAACCATCGAGAGAGATGGACGAAGCGAGGTATCTGAGGGACAGGTTCTCTTCGAACTCCGCGCCTACCAGCGCAACCGGACCTCGGCTCATGGTCGACCCTGCCGCCAGTCTGGGGTGATCAAGCCGAACGTGGCGCCTCCGCGCTCGGCTACGGTAGCTTTCGCTGATATTTTCGGTCAATTTCGACCGGCAATTCCAGCACTCGTTGGGCGAATGAACCCGGACTCCTCGACGAACGGCTCTGTTGTAGAACGCGCGAGAGTCCTTTTGCAGGACGCCCGCGACCTGGTCGTGCTCACCGGGGCCGGGATCAGCGCGGACTCCGGGGTCCCGACGTTCCGGGGACCCGACGGACTGTGGAAGCGGCACCGCCCCGAGGAGCTGGCTACCCCCGGGGCGTTCGCGCGAGACCCACGGCTGGTTTGGGAGTGGTACGCTTGGCGGAGGGAGTTGGTCGCCGCCTGCCGGCCCAACGCCGCGCACACGGCTCTTGCCCGCTGGACTCTCCGGCGCGAGGGGGTCCACATCGTGACCCAGAACGTGGACGGGCTGCATGGCCTGGCGGCGGACGAGGCAGCCAACCGGCCGCGGGGCGGTGGGCTGAACGCGGAGGCCTCGGGCGGCGTGCTTCCGTCGCCCGGGCGAGGGGAGCCGATCGAGCTGCACGGCTCGCTGTTTCGCGTGAGGTGCACTCGGTGCCGCGAGCGTTACCCGCACCGCGAACCGATCGATACGACCTCTCCGGAGACGCTCCCGACCTGCCGGGCGTGCGGCGCCCTGTTACGTCCGGACGTGGTATGGTTCGGGGAGCCGTTGGATGAAGCGGTGCTCGCCGAAGCGTTCGGGCTCGCCGCCCGCGCGGCGGTGTGCCTGGTGGTGGGAACGAGCGCGGTGGTGCAGCCCGCTGCGAGCCTGGCGACGGTCACGGCGCAGGCGGGAGGCGCCATCATCGAGGTGAATCCGGACGCGACGCCTTTGACGTCGACGACCGTCGTCTCGATCCGAGCCGGCGCCGCCGAGACCGTACCCCTCCTCGTGGATGAGCTCGCGTAGCCTCGGGGGACCGCGCCCGTCACGGCGCCCGCCCGGCGTCGAGGCCTTACCCCCGGTCAGGGCCCGAGGATCAAGCGCAGCAAGCGGTCATCGTTCGGAGCGGCCGCCCCTCGCCCGTCCCGGTTACTCGTCGTGATGTACAGGAAACCGTCGGGCCCCATGGCCACCGCTCGAATGCGCCCCAGCTCCTCATCCAGATAGACCTCCTCCCGCGTGATTCTCCACGGAGGTCTCGCGCCGGGGGCCGGGGCCAGCACGAGCCGCTGCAGCTGCTGTCCGCGCAGCGTCCCCACGAATACGCTTCCCCGCCACGCCTCGTCGGGGCCGTCATAGAACGCGATCCCCGACGGAGCCACGGCGGGGCCCCAGACGGTGAGAGGCAGCACGAAGCGATCTCCGCCACGAGCGCCGGAGACCGCCGGCCACCCGTAGTCCGCCCCGCGCAGGATCACGTTCACCTCGTCGTCGTTCCGGCGGAAGCGCTCATCCGGAAACCCGCTCGGTCCGTGCTCGGTCGCGAACAGGTCCCCCGCTTCCGGGTGCCACGCGAGCCCCTGGGCGTTCCGCAGCCCCGACGCCCATACGGGCGAGTCCGGGAACGGGTTGTCCGCCGGGATTTGCCCGTCAGGCGTGTACCTGAGGACTTTGCCGACCAACGACCCCTGGCGTCCGGCCTCGCTCGGCCGACGCGCATCTCCGGTCGTCACGTACAGCATCCCGTCGGGCCCGAACGCTACCGCGCACCCGGCGTGGAACATGGCGGCGGGCAGGCCCATCACGATGATCGTGGGCTCGGTTCCGCTTCCGTCCCGATCCGAGTAGCGCATCACGTCGTTGGCGGCGCCTCCCGGGACCCGCCTGCGCTGGGTGATGCAAACGAATACGTGACCCGTCTCGGCGAAGTCGGGTGACACCGCGATCCCCATGAGCCCGGCCTCACCGGTCGCGCCGACGCTCCCTTCCAGGTTGATCCACGGCTCCTCGCGCAGGATCCCGTTCTCGACGACGCGGATCCGACCCGGGCGCTCCGTGACGAGGATTCGGCCATCTGGCGTGAACGCGACGCCCCACGGTACCACCAACCCTTCCGCGACGGTCTCGACGGTGGCGGATCCGGTGGCGGGCACCGCCCGGCCCCCGACATCGGTCTCGCGAAAGCACGCGCTCACGACGAACCCGGGGACCACCGCGAGGCAGACGCCGGCTGAAACCGCCCGGGACCGCGTGCAGTGCCTCACTCGTGGCCCAACCATTCTTCGATCAGTCGCCGCGCGATCGAGACCCGCCCCGGGAGCCTCAGCTCTCCCGCGGCAACCAGCTCCCGTATGCGTGCGCGCTCGAACCACCGCGCGTCCTCCAACTCCGTCGCGTCGACTCGAAGCTCGCCCCCCACGCGCGTGGCCGTGAAGCCGAGCATGAGGGAAGCCGGAAACGGCCACGGCTGCGACGAGTGGAACACCACTTCGCCGACCTCGATCCCGGTCTCCTCCAGTACCTCGCGCACGACGGCCTCTCGCAGATTCTCACCCGGTTCGACGAAGCCGGCGATGGTCGAGTGCATGCCGGGCGGCCACTCGGGCTTTCGCCCCAAGAGACACCGGTCCCCGTCTTCTACGAGCACGATGACGGCGGGGTCGGTACGCGGATAATGCTCGGACGAGCATGCTTCATCGGTACAACGTCGGAGGTGCCCGCCCTCGGCGCTCTCGGTGGGATGCCCGCACGTGCCGCAGAAGCGGTGCCGCTCGTGCCACACCACCATCGCTCGCGCGTAGGCCAGCAGCGCGCCCGCCTCTTGACCCAGCAGCGCGCCTATCCGGTGCAGGTTCCGAAACTCGCCCAGCTCCTCCAGGGGCGGGCGATCGCTCCCCGACGTTGGGACGCCGACCGCGAACAACGCGCCTACCTCGTCCAGCCCCAGGAAGACCGGGCCCACGGCGCCGGTGTCCCGGGCCAGCGGGTGATCGACGGGCAGGAGGATCGGGTGAACCGGATCCTCCCGGCTCACGAGGCTATGGGCGTCCCACACGGGGACCACGCGGGTGCTGGGGTCCTCGAGTCGTCGTGCGAGCCACGTGGCGTCCGCGCGCCGGTCGGCGGCGCGGTCCAGCGCGGCCCCGGCGAAGAGGTTGAGGGGTTCTGTCCCGGCGGCGGTTTCTGTGTATTCGGGGAGCGAGTAGCTTGCGGCGCTCTGGGCTCGATATGGAGGAGAAAGTAGTGGCCTCTCGGCAGGAAGGCATGAGAAAAAGCGAACGGGATTCGACGCGGACGCGGTTGCGGAGCCACCCTGAACGGTCCGTTCCGGAGGAGGTCCGGGAGATTCTCTCCGCGGGACACGTGGCACACCTCGGGTTCGTGATCGACGGACAGCCCTTCGTGATCCCGATGTCCTACCACTTCGAGCCGCGAGCGAGCGACGAGCCGGACGGCGTCGACCGGCTGTACCTGCACGGGTCGACCAAGGGCCGCGCCATGCAGCATCTGTCCGGCGCAGCGCCGGTGTGCGTGGCAGTCACGCACCTGGACCACCTGGTGTACTCCCGCACGGCCCTCGACCACTCGATGAACTACCGCAGCGTCGTGTGCTTCGGCCGCGGTCGTCTGGTCGAGGATGCTGGCGAGAAGGCGCGGCTGCTCGAGCGCATGGTGCGCCGCTACTTCCCGGGCCGTGAAGAGGGGGTGGACTACGAAGCGGCTCCCGCGGGACACCTCACGGCTACCGCGCTGGTCGAGGTCACGATCGAGGAGGCGAGCGCGAAGGCGCGCCGGGGCGGACCCAACGGGCCGCTCGACGACGATCCCGACGCGCTCGGGAGCGCCGGCCTGATCGAAATCTGAGAAGACGACTCCCGGTAAGCCCTGATAAGACCATGCGACCCCACCTGCTCACCTTCGACTGCTATGGCACGCTGATCGACTGGGACCGTGGAGTCGCGGGCGCGGTCCGGACAGCGTGCCCCGATTCCGCCTCGTTCTCGGACGATGAATTGCTCGGCTCGTTCTACGCCATCCAGGATGATCTCAAGACGAGCGCATACCGGCCGTATCGCCAGCTACTGACCGAGGTCACGCTCGAGCTCGCGCGACGGAACCAGTGGGAGATCAGTGAAGAGCGCGCGGGGCTCGTCCCGGCGAGCATCCCGGGCTGGACTCCCTTCGACGACACGAACGAGTCGCTCGTCCGGCTGACATCGGCGGGGTTCCGCCTCGGGATCCTGTCCAACATCGACGATGATCTGCTGTCAGGTACGCTGGAGCACTTCGACGTCGCGTTCGATCTGCTGGTCACGGCTCAGAGTCTCGAGAGCTACAAGCCCGCGAGGGCGCACTTCGATCGAGCTTTGGAGGAGGTGGGGGATGAGCGGAGCGGCATGCTCCACCTGGCGCAGAGTCTGTTTCACGACGTCCGGCCCGCCACCAAGCTCGGACTCGACGTGGTCTGGGTGAATCGCGCGGGCGAGCCGCACCCCGCTGATGTCGAGCCCACCGCTATCACTCCGGATCTGGCGAGCGCGGTGGATTGGGTACTCGATCGGTACGGGATCTCGGAGGGCTCATAGGCCGGGGATCACCCGCCGGGGACGGGTGGCCGACCTCACCGGGCTGACGCGCGCCTGGCCGGCCACGTGTCCCCCATCAATGTCGGGTCGCCCGGTCAGCCGCGAAGCCGTGCGGATCGGAAGAGCATGTCGGCCGATTGGAGGATCTTGGCCCTGAGCCGTGGCGCGTAGTCGGGGCGCTCCGCGAGGAAGGCGCGGACGATCTCCGCCGCCTCGACCGAGGAGTGCCCGCCGAGCGTGGCGTCCAGCCAGCGCTTGGGGAAGAAGATGTCCCCCGTTCGCTGGATCTCCTCCAACAGCTCGAGGCTGGGGCGCAGGTACCGAACGGCGTGCTCGGCGCGCAGCGGGTGGTGCAGATATCCGACGGCCTGGAGAACCCACGGCTCGCGCTCGCGGTTGGCCGGATCGGAAAGCGCCTCGAAGAAACCGTCGCGGACGGCCGGGTCGGCCGAGAGCGCCGTGCGCACGAAGGCGAAGCGGGCTTTACGGTCCGGGTTCTCGATTCGCTCCTCCTGACGGGCGAGGATGTCGTCCGCCTCGGGCACGTCTCGGAGCGCGAGCTGGCAAGCGAGCCCCACATAATCCGGCTCGGACAACGGAAGCCCGGAGATCTCCAGGTCGCCGCTCCAGATCGCCTTGAGCCGACCGACCGCTTCGTCGGTCAAGCCCAGACGCCCGTAGGCTCGGAAGTAGCTGGCCTTGAGCGTCGAGGTCGGCGCGCTTTCCAGACCCGACCACAAGAGCCGCTCGATCACCGGCCCGACCGAGGTCCGCTCGGCCGGTGATAGAAAACGCCAGTAGGCGGTTTCCACATCGGCCAGGATTCGGGAGAGGAGTAACTCCTCCGCCTCCGACTCGATCGCCCGCTGCGCGATGTCCACCAGCGGGGCTGGAGACACCGTCCCCTCGAGCAGCTCGTCCCACAGCGAGAGCCAAGCGACCGCACGAGCGATCGGTTCTTCGATGGTTGGCAAAGCTCGCAAGAGATGCCCCCGGCTTCCCTCGGTCAGCCGGAACAGCCCGTACCCGGTCCCCGCCCCGTTCGCCAGCACGAAATCGGGCTCGCTCGGCTCCAGCTCGAACGAGACGGCCTCTCCTTCGAGACGCATGTCGGTGGTGACGCTTCCCTCGTCGGTCCCGGCCGTGAAGCCCAACGGCTGCGACCACACGAGACCGCGGCCCATAGGATCGCTCTGCCGCACCGTGACCTCGGAGCGCGGCTCCGCTCCGTCATCCGCCCGCCTCTCGGTGGACGTCCGCGAGATCTCGACGGTGACGGTGGGTCGGCCGGGCTCCTCGACCCAGGCCCGGCTCCAGGCCGCCAGGTCCAGCGGCGACCGCCGGTCCAGGATCTCGATCAGGTCGGGCCAGCCCGCGTTCCCGAATCGGTAGGTGTTCAAGTACTCCCGCAGTCCGTCCCGCAGCTCCGTCTCGCCCACGAGCCGCTCCAGCTGGCGCATTACGATAGGAGCCTTCTGGTAGATGATAGCCCCGTACAGGGTTCCGGCCTCGTTGAGGTTCTCCAGCGGCTGCCGGATGGGGTTGGCCCCCTCCGTCCGATCCACCGAGTAGGCCGCCGGGTAGTGCGCGAGCAGGAAGCGCAGGTCGTGGTTCAACTCTGGGAAGGAAGGATTCACGATCTTAGCGGCCATGAAGTTGGCGAACACCTCCTTCATCCACACGTCGTCGAACCACCGCATGGTCACGAGATCGCCGAACCACATGTGCGCGGTCTCGTGCGCGATCACGCTCGCACGACCCAGCAACTGGGCCTGCGTGGTCGACTCCTCCAGAAACAGGCTGGAGGCTCGATACAGGATCGCTCCGGCGTGCTCCATCCCGCCGTACTGAAACGACGGCACCGCTACGAAGTCGAACTTCCCGAACGGGTACTGAATCCCCGTATAGTCCTCCAGCCAGGCAAGCGCCGTAGCGTGCAGATCGAAGATCGCGTCA
The DNA here is from genome assembly GCA_039589195.1 of Gemmatimonadota bacterium. GTDB lineage: Bacteria > Gemmatimonadota > Gemmatimonadetes > Palauibacterales > Palauibacteraceae > JBDHAC01. The sequence continues at coordinate 25,073 of JBDHHV010000075.1, forward strand.
AGATTGCGCGCCACTTTCTCCGAGTCCGTCTCGCGGTGGAAGAGCCGCAGCCGCCGACCGTCGCGCACCGCCTCCTCCACATCGAACCGGCCGGCCGCGAACGAGAACAGGTACGTGCTGAGGGGCTCCGTGGGTGCGAAGCGGAGGGTGATCCCTCCCGGACCGTCGGGCAGCGGCTCCACGACGACCTCCTCGAGCATCTCCCCGTTCGCCACCGCACGCCATCCCTCGGGCACGTGCAACGTGAGGGCGTAGCGGGCTTTCAGGTCGGGCTGATCGAAACAGGGGAACGCCCATCGGGCGCGGTCGGGGACGAACAGCGTATAGAGGAACTCCTCGTTCCGGTTGAGCGAGCCGTCGCCCGCCCGGAACTCGATCTCCACCAGGTTCTCCCCCGGTTCGAGATGCGCGCCGGCGATCCACAGGTGCTCGTCCCGGAGGTCCACCTCGACCGAATCGAGATCGTTCACCCGGATCGATCCGACGCGATCCGGGCTCGACGCGAAGTCCAGGAGGAGCGGCCCCTCACCACGCCAATGGAAGCGGATTGCAACACGCCCCGCTACGGGATCCCCGAGAGCCTCCGGGATTCGAAGCTCCAGGTCATAGCGAAGGTCCGAGATCGTTCGGACCCGCTCTTCCGCCAGGCTCAGCGGTACGCCCGGGCCGGATTCGAACTCCGAGGACACCGTCCGGTCGCAAGCGGTCATCGCCGGTATTTGGATGGAGGTGACGGCAAGGACGGTGGCGGCTCGCGAGCTCAGCCTGTGCCTCTGGTGCTCATGATCACGTCGTGCGTGAAACGGTACAGCTCTTTCCACAGTCCCTCGTGCGCGAAAATGTCGTTGTGCCCCGCGCCATCGGCGATGTACCACTGCTTCGGCTCGCGAGCGGCCTCGAAGACCTGCTTCGCCTCGTCGGGCGGGATCACGTCGTCGTTTGCCCCTACGGCCATGAACACGGGCGCACGGACCCGTCCGATGCGCTCCAGGGAGTCGAAGCGCGTCTCGTCCCATTCGAGGAACCACGACGGCAACCAACGAAGACGGTACCGAGCGATCGCGGGAGTGTTCGTGAACGCCCCGAGCAGAACCAGACCCGCGATCCGTCGCTGGGTGGCCAGGTCCACCGCGACGGCGCTTCCGAGCGAATTGCCGATCAGAAACAGGCGCCCAGGCTCCACCCCCCGCTCATCCACCAGCCACCTGTAGACGGCCCTGGCATCGGAGTACAGCCCCTCCTCGGTAGGCTTCCCCTCGCTCAGCCCGTACCCCCGGTAGTCGGGGAGCAGGACGTCCAGCCCGAGACCGGCGAGCGCGGCCGCGACGGTGCCGCGGTCACCCAGGTGTCCGGCGTTGCCGTGGAAGTAGACCGCCGCGCCCGAGCTGGGCTGCGCCGACAACGCCGGGAACCACCAGCCGTGCAGGAGCGGTCCGTCGAACGTCGGGATGCGCACCTCGGTCGCGTCCGGGAAGCCCCAGTAGCGGGGGTGGCTCTCCTGGGGCTGCAGCGGCTCCGGGTAGAAGACGAAGAGTGGCACCAGCCGCGGCAGCATCAGGCGCACGGTGACCCCTGCCCCGAGCACGGCTGCCGCGAGGATGACGAGGATCTCCACGTCTCAGACGCCCCTACCCGCCGTCATGGACAGGCGCATTTGTCAGAGGTCATTACGTCCCCACACGTGAGACGTCGTGTGCAGCCCAATCACGATACAGATCGGGGCGGCGGTCGCGCCAAAACAAGCGGCGGGCGGTCGACGTTTCGCAGACGTCCAGATCCAGGTCGGCGACGATGATCTCCTCTGCCAATGTCCCTCCGCGGACGATCACTCGTCCTTCGGGGTCGGCCACGAACGACTCGCCCGCGAACGTGAGAAGATCCTCTTCCCCCACCCGGTTGCAAAGCGCCGCGTAGTACCCGTTCTGGAACGCGGCCACCCGTACCTCCGCCTCGTACAGACCTTCCGGCCACTCCCCCACCGCGCCCGCCTGCGGGATCACCACCAGCTGGGCCCCCTGCTCTCCTAGCCGGCGCATGTACTCGGGGTAGTGCCGATCGTAACAAATGGCCACCCCGACCCGACCCACCTCGGTCTCGTACACGGGCGCGCCACGGTCACCCGCCGCGTAGTAGGCCTGCTCGTGGAAGCACGCGTAGTCGGTGATGTGGACCATGCGAGTGACGCCCAGCAAGGTCCCATCCGCATCGAACACGGGAGAGCTGTCGTAACACCGCCCACCTTCACCCTTCTCATACATGTTGAAGACAGTGACCAGACCCAGCTCTCCGGCCCGGGCGGCGACGCGGTCCGCCGCCGGCCCCGGGATGGACTCCGCGATATCGGCCGCTGTTCGATCCGCCTCGTGCTGAGGGAAGAAGCGGTCGATCGCCAGCTCCGCAAAGGCGACGAGATCGGCCCCGAGCTCCTTCGCCCGGCCCATAGCATCGAGCGCGCGGGCCAAGTTGCGCGCCCGGTCCTCTCCCGCCACGTGCTGTACGAGCGCGATGCGCATGTGAGACTCCTGGTCTCTGTCGGGTGCTGCGGTATGGTTCGCGGCCAGGCATGGACCCGGCATCGAAGCCCGCATGCCGTGGGGATCTTCGGTCCGCGGGCGACAGCCCGCAACGGCCTCGATCGGAGTTGGCTCCACAGCCAGCCGGCACGGGCGGCCTCTTTCCCGATCGGGACGTACATTCCCCGGCATGTGCGGACGATTCACTCTGCAGACCCCGGTTCCCGACCTGATCGAGATATTCCAGATCGATCACGTGCGGGCGGCGCCGTCCGCGCCGCGGTTCAACGTGGCCCCCTCCGAGACCGTCGCCGTGGTTCGACGGCAGCCGGAGGGCGGGCGCGAGCTGGACACGCTGAGGTGGGGGTTGATACCGAGCTGGACGCGGGACGCGGGAGAGCTTCCAACCCTCATCAACGCCAGGGGCGAGACGCTCGACAGCCGACCCGCCTTCGAGCAACCGACACGCTCGCGTCGCTGCCTCGTGCTCGCTGACGGGTTTTACGAATGGCGGACCGAAGCGGGACGCCGCCAACCGTATCTGGTCCAGCTCCGGGGCGGCGGTCCATTCGCGTTCGCGGGCCTCTGGGATCGCTGGTCCGGTGCCCCGGGAGGCCCGATCGAATCCTGCACGATCGTTACCGTGGATGCGAACGATCTCCTGCGACCCGTCCACGATCGCATGCCCGTCATCCTCGCCCTCTCCGATGTGCCTCGATGGTTGGATCCGGAGGTCCGCCTGTACGCGGAGCTGGCGTCTCTGCTCGATCCGTTACCCTCCGGCGCCCTGGAGCTCGTACCGGTCAGCCCACGCGTGAATCACATCGCGAACGATGACTCCGAGTGCGTCGAGCCGCTGGGTCCCCCGATTCGCACTCCGCTCGAGTGGGCCGAGCGGGACGCCGCGTTGCCCACCCAGGCACCCGATCCGCCACCCGATCAGCTCGAGCTCCTCTAGCAGGCTGCTGAAGAACCTGGCGGGCCTACAGGTCGCGTAGCACATCCCGGATCCGCGCCTCGAGCTGCTCGCTCCGCTCGGACCGCAGACCCTTGCTGCGGATGTGATCGAGGAAGATCCGTTCGAAGTTGAAGTACGGGTAACAACGCTTGCACACCTCGATGTGCTCTCGAACCCGCTCCGTCATCTCGGCGTCCAGCTCGCCATCGAGGAACTCGTACACCTTCTCGACGGCTTGCTCGCAGCTGATCATCTCTCGATCGCTCATGAGAGGTAGCCCATATCTCGCGCGTACGCGTACAGGCGCTCCTGGAGACGCTTGCGGGCCCGGAACAGGCGCGACTTCACCGTCCCGACCGGTATCTCCATGATCTCCGCGACCTCCTGATAACTCAACCCTTCGAGATCGGAGAGCACCACCGCGATCCGAAACTCGACGGGCAGCTCATCGATCGCGCTGATCACCTCTTCGTCGATGATTCGGTCAAAGAAACCACCGACCGGGTCGCTATCCTGGACCTCGGCGAAGACCGAGCGGTCGGCCACGTCTTCGAAGTCGACCGTCTGAGGCCGCCTTTGCTGGCGGCGGAAGTCGTTGATGAAGGTGTTACGCAGGATGGTCA
>JBDHHV010000076.1:0-15342 GCA_039589195.1 Gemmatimonadota bacterium
TCGTCGGTCTGGTCGATGTGGCCGATGGATGGATACTCGGCCGAGCTTTCCCACGGGATCGGCGGGCCGGCCTCCGTGGTCCCCTGCACGAGCGCACGCGGGTTCGCGCGACTCCCCGGCATGATCACCACGTCGTAGCCTGACAGGTCGTCGGTCCGCAGATCCTGCTCCGAGAGGTACGTGTACGGGATCTCGAGCCGGTCGAAGACGAGCCGCCACCACCCCGCGTCCTGTGGGGTGGAGACCCACGTATGGACGAGCGCTACACGCGGCACATCGAGGTCGTGCGTGGCCACGTCCGGTGGCGAGGCCACGCCGCGGATCATGATCCCGAGCTCCGCAGCCGCGGCCTCGAGCCGCTGACTCAGATCCGCCGGATTCCCCGCGGCAGGTATCACGAAGCTCCCGGCCGTGTAGCTCCGGCCCTCCGCCTCGAACGCGTCCTCGGCGGCCTCCATCGCGACGTCCGCCAGCCGGAAGCGAAAGACCGCGACCTGGTCATCGGTCGTGTTGTCGACCAGGTAGTACGGACTTCCGTCAGCGACCAGCGCGCCCCCCAACACCACGGGCTCTTCGAGCGGGCGTAACGCCGCACCCAGGATGGCCGGATCGGCCACCGCGAACGCCTCGACGTCGTGCAGGTAGGGGAGCGTCCAGCCCGTGTCGTCGTAGGGCGGGGTCGCGTCCTCGGGGAAATTCTGCTTCGCGAGCAGGATCTGGACGAGGTTGCGGTACGGCTGGTCCATACGGATCACGTACGCCCCGCGCGAGGCCGAGCCACCGCCGGCGTTCTCGACCTCATCGTCTCCCCCGTCTGCTTCGGAGCCTGCCGCCCCAGAGCCAGTCGTCGGGGAGACCGCCGCGTCCGAGTCGGTCGTTCCGCTCCCCCAGCTCAAGTCCTCGTCCGCCACGCCGACTTCGATCCCCTGCATCTGGAGGAGGTTCGCCAGGTTCGCCGCGGCGTGCATCCGCCGCTGATCGTGCGGGATCACCCACGCGTACGGGGCCTCGCTCCGGCCGCGCTCGACGGCGCGCTTCCCGCGCAGGTAGAAATTCTCCAGGAGATCGGCCCCGTTGTCCGCCACGTACTTGAGCGCGACCAAAACGCCCGATTGCATGTAGTTCGTGTTGTTCCGCAGCGACCACACCACCTTCTCCAGCGGCGGGTTCGGGCGGTACCACTGGCGCGATGTCGCCCGCGCCGGCAGCTCTCGCTCGCGGGTGTCGGCTCCCCCGTTCCCGAGCGTCTCGTAGAAGCGCCCGATCGAGTTTCGCGTGTTCGCGATCCACATGAGGTAGTTGGCGGCCCACCCCGTGTAGAACGCGTGCGTCCACACACCCGGCATCCCCCGCTTGGTGAGCTCCGTCACCTCCTCGTGCGCCAGGTTGTGCCACTCGTCGATGGTGAGCGCGTCGAGCTGCTCGTTGTACGGTCCCGAGCCCGTCGACGTGTACAGGAAGTAGCCCGACTCGTGCAGGTCGTGCATCACGGTCGGCTTCCAGTGCAGGTACGCGTTCAGGATGTTGCGGGTGAGCGCGAGCCCGAAGCCGTTCCCATCCCGGTTGTTGTCGTGCGCGACGTACTTCCCCCAGTAGCGGAGCGACGGCCCCACACCGTCGTTGGCCTTCCGATAGCGGTACGTGTCCACCATCCGGTCGCGACCATCCGGCTCGGTGGCCGGCACGATGATGGTGATCGCATTCTCGCGGATCGAACTAATAAACGAGCTTTCCTCCACCGCGAGCCGGTACGCGAGCTCCATCACCATCTCGGGTGGGCCCGTCTCGGGCGAGTGCAGCCCAGCGGTGATGTAATAGATCGGCTTCGCGCCACCGATGATCTGGCGGGCTGCCTCGTCGGAGAGCGAGCGTGGATCGGCGAGCTGGTTGAGCGCGCCGCGGTAGCCTTCGAGGCTCGCGAGCGTCGCTTCGTCCGCGATCACGACCTCGATCATCTCGCGATCCTCTTCCGTACGTCCGATGGAGTGGACCTCGACGCGCGGGGACGCGGCGGCGAGGGCGCGCATGTACCCGTAGATCTCCGCCGTCGAGTGGAGGATATCCGGAGCCCCGATGATCGTCCCGAAGTGCTCGAGCGGCGATGGAACCGTCTCCGACACCGGCAGGTGATCGACCAGCTCCGTGAGGAACCTCGCGTCGGTCGTGTACTCCCGGATCCTCTCCGCGTAGGCTTCGTCGTTTCGCTCCTGCGCGAGCCCGGCCGGGGTGGTGCCCGCTCCCCCGAACCCCAGCCCGACGCAAAGCCCGAGAGCGCGAACGATGGCGCGAGGACCGAGTAGACCGCCTGTGACGAGTGGGCGTCGCTTACGCATGGAACCTCCGGGTGGGGGTGGCAAGATTGGCCCAATGTAGATTTACTCGGGGGAAGGCTACAAGCTGGACGTCGGGCGAGGGCTACGGCAGGGTATGGAAGGGAGTCAGGGGCAGGGAGTGAAGAGGTGATCAACCGATTCTCGAGCCCGGGCGAGCGCTTCGAGGCGGCCGTCGAGGCGGTCACCGGTGGAGACACGGAGATGCTGCGGGCGCTCCTGCACGAGGATCCGTCGCTGGCGACAGCCCGTTCCACCCGCGAGCACAGGGCGACGCTTCTCCACTACGTCGCCGCGAACGGGGTCGAGGACGAGCGTCAACGGACGCCCCCGAACGCCGTCGAGATCGCTCGTATGATCGTCGACGCCGGGGCCGACCCGAACGCGACGGCCGAATTCTACGGCGGCGGCCCCGGTTCGACGGCGCTCGTGGCCCTGGTCTCGAGCGGGCACCCGTACGACGCCGGAGTGCAGGAAGAGCTGGTCGAGGTCTTCTGTGGCGCGCCCGAGGCCCTACGCGACGGCATCGAGGGTGACGGCTACCCGATGGCCACCGCGTTCGCCTTCTTCTATCCGGGTGCGGCTGCCGCACTGGCGCGGTCTGGTGCGGTCGTCGACAGCATCGTCCACGCGGCCGGAATCGGGCGGCTCGATCTTGTGACGGGCTTCCTGATGGACGTGGGCTCCGCAGGCGGCTCAGGAGACTCGGGCGGCTCGGAGGACTCGCCGGCCCTGGAGGAGGGACCCGTGCTTCGCCACGACCACGGACCCTACCTCGGTTGCTACGACTTCTTGCTCGATGACCCGAAGGCAATCGTGGAGCTGGCTCTCGTGTACGCGGGCCTCGGCGGGCACCTCGAGGTGGTCGAGTTGCTTCACGCGCGAGGCGTGGACCTGAGCGCGGGCCCGCACTCGAATGAGACCGCGCTCCACATGGCCGCGTACCGCGACCACATGCACGTGGTCCGATACCTCGTCGAGAACGGAGCCGATACGGCGGTACGAGACCGGCGGTGGAACTCGTATCCGCTGGGGTGGGCGATCGCCGGACGCAACTTCGCGATCCGCGACTACCTCATGGAGTACACGCCCATCGACTGAGGCCGGCGTGAACAACTGGCACTACTCCGCCGGCATATTCGTCGGTGGCGCAGCAATTCCGAGTTGATGGCTCAACCCCTGAATATCCGGAAATCCCCACTGTTCTGCGATCTGCCCAGCCTCTATTCGGTAGATCGCCACTTCGTGAATTCGTGCCCGCTTGCCCGTCGGAGCATTACCCCCGAATTCACCCGTGTTGGTGCCCGATGAGCTAAAATGCGCGACCACGAAGTCGCCTTCAGCTACCAATCTCACTACTCTCTCGCGCCAGTCTGGGAACGACGTACGATGGGAAGAAACCTGCTCTATCAATCCTCCACGCCCCTGCCAGTCTGGACCAACGAGGAAATGGCAGACGAAGTCCTCGGCGTATAATTCATCGACCAACTCCAAGTTGCCCTTGCTCCAGATCTCTTCGTGGCTTCTTCGGACGATGTCTTTGTTTCGATCGAGCGCATCCATACAACCCGTAACACTGCCGAAGACCATGAGGGCCGACAGAACCAGGGATTCTCGTTTCATGTGTCCGTCCTTGCCGGGGGGGGCGCGGTATCGGGCCTCTCTCAGTTAGCCGCCTGACGGCCACGCTGCCAGGAACCTGGCGGATCGATTCCATCTCGAGACCGGCGATGAGACGAGTGGACCGAGCTCAGGACACGCCTCGCCGATCGGTTCGGAATGCTCCGATCAGGGCCCCCATCCAAAGCAGAATCATCCAGAGGACGGTCACCGCCAGCCCCACTCCAGCCAGCACCATGACGAGAGGGAACACCTCCAGCAACGGCGACGGATCCGGCGCCGCTGCCCCCAGGTAGCGGGCCCAGCCGACCGCCGCGCCGCGCGCCAGGTAGGCGAGCAGGAAGACGAGCAGGAAGACGTTGATCATCGGGATGGCCACCCGGAACCGGCGTCCGCCGATCGTAGGATGGTCAGGCCCCACCACCTCCTCGAGCAGGCACGTGAGCGCCGCCCACAGGATCATCGAGTCGATCCCGATCATGGCTCCCATCGAGTGGGCGACCACCACGTGCGTCCCGTGGATGAGCGCATTCAGCGGAGGAATGGCGATCCCGATCGCGAGCACGAGCATCAGGAACGTCCACAACGTCCCCGACCGGATGAGTCGATCGTTGACCGGCCGATCCGCGGCGCGCGTCTTTCTCAGCGTCCGGATGAGGTCCAGGAAGACCTTCGCCAGGATGATCGTCTCCAGCATGCTCACGACGAAGCTCACCCAGTGGATCCAGGGGCTCTGAGGCAGGTGGTAGGTGTGGTGACCGTAGTTCGTGAAGGTGTTGAGGAGGCCGATGAAGAAGAGAGCGAACGCGGTGCGCGAATGCGCGTAGCGCTCGTTCCCGCTGATACACCCGGAGATGTACATCAGCGAGCCGTACGCGAGCAGATTGAACGAACCAACCATCGTACCGGCGGATTTCCACTGGATCGCGAGGTCCCTGAGCGGCCTCTCGCTCACGAAGTCGAGCAGATAGAGGTGGCCCTCGGTGTAGGTGACGAGAAAAAAGGGGATCCCGACCGACCACATGTACACGTACGCCGGCTTCCCCCTCAGCCGGCAATCGCCCCGCCCGAAGAAGTTCCACACGAACAGGATCCACCCGGCCACGATCAGGCCGGCGAAGACCGGGTGATACCCGAGATACTCCCGGCCCGAGAAGCGACCGCCCAGCAGAGTGACCACGATCCCGATCCCGGCGGCCGCCCACAGACCGGCGTGCCAGGCGATACGGCGCCGCACCGCGGGCGAGAACGGCCCGAACGTCCGGTACATGTACAGGTAGACGATCGCCACGCCGCCGAGGAAGACCCAGGCGAAAGCGGAGGTCGCGTGGATGGGCCGGAAGTGCTGGAGCGTGAACCCCGCAGCCCGCAGGGCGCCTTCGAGGTCCGTGTACGTCAGCGCGGCCGCGAGGCCGAAGACCAGCGTGACGGCGCATGCGGTGAGGGCCAGGAGCGCCAGCCACGCGAGCGGTCGCGCTTCTCCTCTGCTACCGCCCGCCCCGCTGTCACCGTAGCCCGGGTTCATCTGTACTCGAACCAGGGGACGGTGCTCCACGAGAACTCCTCGTGCTCCAACAAGGAGTCGTTGAGCCGTACGAGCGCCGCCCGGTTCGACGACACCCACTCGAGATACGCGCCGAGCGCTTCGACCTCTCCATCCGTCATCTCGAAGGGCGGCATGTTCCGCACGCCGCTGTCCAGTACAGCCCTCAGCGCCGGGACCGAGCGGTCGAGCGAGCGCCGCGATAGATCGGGAGCTCGCATCTGTCCGTCCATGAACGGCACGTGGCACGCGCCGCATCCACGTGCGGTCCATACCTCGAGCCCGCGCTCGGCGGTCGCGTCCATGGCACCGCCGCTCTCTCGAACCCATTCATCCGCGATGCGCTCGAAATGCGCCATCGGCGATACGCCCTCGATCGTCGCCAGGGGTGTGGGCTGGGATTGTCCGGTTCGGTTGACGGCGCGAAGGAAGGCCAGAACCGCCTCCTGATCGGCGGCGGACATCTGGAACCCCGGCATTTGGGGTGCGCCCTCTTCGAGAATCGCGCGGAACTCGGCGTCCGGAGTCGCTTCGGTGACCCGGTTCGTCAGGTCAGGTCCCAAGAACCCGCCGAATCCATAGATTTGATGGCACGCCTGGCAGTTGTTGCCGCGCCATACCGCCAGGCCGCGACGCTCCAGATCCGTCAGCGGAGGGTCGGGCGCGCGCCGCGGAAAGTCTGTGTACGCCACCACGGAAAGGGCAACATACGCCACGACCAGTCCGGCGAGAATCATCTCGCAACGGGCGGGTTTTCTCAATGTCGGTCGCAGATCCGGTGAGCCAAAGCGTGAACCCCCTGAGCTTGAAGTCGCGGAATCTAGCAGGACCGAGAGAACGGCTTCAAGGACGCGGAGCTCCATGCGTCTCCTGAGCCAGCTCCGGATGTACCGACGCTTCCTGTTCGGTCTTCGCGGGTTCATGCGTGAGCGGAGCACCGTGGAGGAGGTCCGGGCGGGCGTTCGAGAGCGGCTGGAGCGACGCGAGGACAACTTCCTCCAGATCGCCGCGCGGGGTCTGTTTGGCCACCCGAACAGTCCGTATTTGCCGCTGTTTCGGCACGCCGGGTGTGAGTTGGGCGATCTCGAGGCGCTCGTGCGGGATCTTGGGGTCGACGACGCGCTCCGGAGCCTCAGGGAGTCAGGCGTCTACTTCACCTTTGAAGAGATCAAGGGTAGAGAACCGGTCGTCCGGGGTGGACAGGAGATTCCCCTGGACACCTCCGACTTCGACAACCCGTACCTGAGCCGTTACTACCTCCGGGCGAGTGGGGGGACCACCGGCCCCGCGACCAGAGTGTCGACCGACCTCGAGCACCTGTCCCGCGAAGCGCGGCACCGGATGCTGGTGCTCGACGCCCATGGAGTGCTGGGAGCGCCGTACGGCATCTGGCGGCCGGAGCTTCCCGGGAGCGGGCTGAACGCGGTTCTTCGGGCGGCCCACGTCGGGTATCCGGCCTGGAGGTGGTTCACGCCGTTGATCCCGGGCGATCTGAAGCCGCCTCTCCGGTTCCGATTCGCGAACACGGTGAGCGTCGCGTTGGGACGAGCGTTCGGAGGCACGATTCCTTGGCCGGAGCCCGTGGCCCTCGATCAAGCGGGACGGATCGCACAGTGGGTTGTCGAGATGGTGGAGAAGCATGGTCTAGCCCTGCTCAATACCACCGTGAGCAATGGTCTGAGAGTGGGATTGGCCGCACGCGAGGCGGGGCTCGATCTGACCGGTGCGAAGTTCATGATTGCCGGGGAGCCTACCACGCCCGCGAAGATCCGCGGGATCAGGGCGACCGGAGCGACCCACTTCAACGATTACGGGATGGCCGAAGCCGGCCGCCTCGGGCTAGGGTGCGTGAACCCGGTAAGCGAGAACGACGTCCATGTCATGACCGATGCGTACGCGGTGATTGCGTTCCCACGCGAGGTCCCGGTCAGCGGCGAAACGGTGACATCCTTCCACATGACCGCTCTCTCCCCGGCCACCCCGAAGCTCCTCCTGAACGTCGAGTTCGATGATTTTGGCATCGCCGAGGAGCGTGATTGCGGATGTCCCCTCGGTGACCTTGGACTCACCCTGCACCTGCGCGACATCCGGAGCTTCGGCAAGCTGGTGGGAGAGGGCGTTTCGCTGGTGGGCAGCGACATGATTCGAATCCTGGAAGAGGTGCTCCCGAGTCGCTTCGGGGGCAGCGCGCTGGACTACCAGCTCGCGGAAGAGGAGGATGCGGCCGGATTCACGCGCCTCGCGCTCGTGATCAGCCCACGCGTGGACATTGCAGATGAAGGGGCCGTGATCGACGCGATGCTCGAGGCGCTCGCCCGCACGAGCCTCGCAGGAGACGTGGCGCGCGCGTTTTGGGAGAGCGCCGATACCTTCGTCGTGCGCCGCGAGGCGCCGTTCGTGACCTCTCGCGGGAAACAGATGCCGCTTCAGCGGGCGACCTCACAGACGCGCCCGGTCGCCCCGTGAGCCCCGACGGAGGAGGAGCGCGTCCCGTTACGCGTCGTGAGACGCTCGCCCGGCTGCTGGCGATGTGCGGGGTCCCGGCCCTCCTGAGCCGGCCGGGTCGCGCGGGAGCGGCCGTCCAGTCCGCCTGCGCCAGTCTCGAGGGGCGAAGGGTCCGCTGGCTCGTCGGCTACTCCCCGGGTGGTGGCTACGATGTGTATTCCCGCCTCATCGAGCCGTTCTTGGAACGCGTCCTGGATGCCGAGATCTTCGTGGACAATATCCCTGGTGCGAGTGGGATCGTAATGGCGCGGATTTTGGCCGCTGCCCGCCCCAACGGGCAGACGCTGGGGCTCATCGACGGCTCCGGGCTCCTGATGGCCAGCCGTCGGGGCATCGCGCACGCGCCAGGGCTCGGCGAGGACTTGATTCCGCTCGCTCGCGTCGCGACGACCCACCCGATTCTGGTGTCCGGAGCGGGCCGAGGGCTCAGGACGATGGATGACATCCTCGCGAGGGCGCGAGTCAATCCGATCGTCTTCGGCGTCACCGGGCCCACGAGCCAGAATTTCACGAGTTGCTCGGTCACCGCGAGCCTGTTCGGCTTCGACGCCGAGTTCATCACGGGCTACCCGGGAAGCCGCGAGGTCACGTTCGCGATCCAACGAGGTGATTTGGACCTTGCCGCGGCCGACGCTAGCTCCCTGCTCACCTCCATCCAGGCGGGCAGGCTCACCCCTGTTCTTCAGATGGCACGTGAGCCCTCGGCGCTCGATCGGGTGCTCGAGGGCGTACCTCACCTCGGTGGGGTCGATGGACTCGCTTCGCGACGACCCGAGTTGCTCGCCTCGAGCGAAACCGGGGGAGTCGCCGCCGCTCGAGCCCGCGCCGAAGCGCTGGTGACCTTCACGTCGCTCGGGCGCTTGGTCGTGGCGCCGGCCGGGATCTCCGGGCGACTCCGAAGCTGCCTGGAGAGCGCGGTCTGGGCCGCGCTGGACGACCCGGGTTTCCGAGCCGCGTCTGCCAGCTCGAATCGGCCGCTCAATGTGGCGACGGCGGCCGAGGTCAGACGGAACCTGGACGCGTCGTCGTCGGCGCTCGACGACCTCCTGCCCATCATCGAACGCGCCGCCCAAAGGGCCAGGTAACCCTTGGATCCCATCCTGGGAGCTGCCTGGGAGGGCCTGCTCCTCGTCCTCGGCTGGCCGAACATCCTGTACCCGATCGGAGGCACGCTCCTGGCCATGCTCTTTGCGGGTATCCCCGGTCTGAGCGGCGTCACCCTGATGGCGCTCGCGATTCCGTTGACACTCCACTGGGAGCCGCTTCACGTCCTCCTGCTGTTCGGCGCCCTGGTCGGGGGTGCCACGTTCATGGGGTCCGCGAGCGCAATACTCCTCAACATCCCCGGTACCGCGCCGAACGCGGCCACGATGATCGACGGCTATCCGATGGCTCGGGCGGGTCAGGCCAAGACGGCGCTCGCGTGCTCGGCGGCGGCCTCCGCACTCGGGTCGACCTTCGGTGTGCTCCTGCTCGTGGCCCTGCTGCCCGCGATGATGGTGCTCGTGCCTCTCTTGGGTTCACCCGAGTACCTGATGCTGGCCGTGTGGGGTCTCGCCGCCATCGCGACCGTGATTCGCGCCTCGGTGGGGAAGGGACTCGCCATGGCCGGACTCGGACTGATGCTCTCCTTCGTCGGCTTCGATCCGCGGACCGCGGAGGCGCGGTACACGTTCGGGATGATCTACTTGCAGGACGGGCTGAGTCTGGTGCCGGTCTTTCTGGGTGTGTTCGCGATCGCCGAGGCTATCGATCTGACCGCGAGCGGCCGCACGACGATCTCGGGCCACACGCGGTTCGAGCAGCTCGCGGGGAACGCGATGGAGGGAGTTCGCTCGGTATTCCGGCATTTCGGGCTTTTCATCCGAAGCTCGCTCATCGGAACGGTCGTGGGGGCAATCCCGGGACTTGGAGGGACGGCGGCCGCCTTCGTCGCGTACGGTGCGGCTGCGCGGTCCGGGGCGAAGGACGGGCGTTTCGGCGAGGGAGACATCAGAGGAGTCATCGCTCCGGAGGCAGCCAACGACGCCAAGGACGGAGGCTCCCTCATCCCCACCCTCGCGTTCGGGATTCCCGGCAGCGCCGGGACCGCCATGCTGCTCGGCGTGTTGGTGCTGCACGGGATCCGGCCGGGTGAACAGTTGATCACCAGCGATCTGTCGCTGGTCTTCGTGTTGATCTGGTCGCTTTTCCTGTCGAATTGGCTCTCGTCGAGCGTCGGCCTGTCGATCGCCAATCCGCTGTCACGCCTCACCGTGGTGCGCACGTCGCGGCTCGCACCTTTCATCCTGGTACTCGCGGCGATCGGAGCCTTCGCCTACCGGGGTCGATTCTTGGACGTGTGGCTGGCGTTCGGCTTCGGTGTCCTGGGTTACGCGATGAAGAGGTACGGTTGGCCTCGGGTCGCGTTCATCATCGCCCTCGTTCTGGGGCCGATGTTCGAGTTGAATCTCCACCTGACGATGAGGCTTCAACAGTTGGGTCGGATCCAGGTCCTCACGCGTCCCGGGTTTCTGCTTCTCGCTCTGCTGCTCGCCCTGACTCTGTGGATGCCAGGAGTTCGGGTGGTAACGGAGACTCGCGAGAGGATCAGGGCCCTGCGCGGGAACGGAGACGTATGAAGCGCCTCCCTCCTCCCGCCGCGTTCACGCTCTGCCTGCTGGGGGTCGTCCTGGTGTTGGCCTTGCTGACGCTACGTTTGAGCCCCACCTCGCGGTGGGTCCCGCTCATCGTGGTCGTGCCCCTTCTAGCCCTCATCCTGTTGGAGCTCACGCGGGATGTACGGGGCGCCGATGCCGAAGAGGCAGACGAGTCGGGCGGATCCGGGCGGGGTGCGCTCCTCTGGGCCCTCGCGTTACCCGCGCTCGTTCAGATCCTGGGCATTTCCGCCGGTCCCGGACTCTTCGCGCTGCTCTACTTGCGTCTGAAGAGCGGAGAAAAGTGGGCCGTTGCCCTCGCCGTCGGGAGCCTGACCTCGTTCGGACTGTGGGCGCTGTTCGGGCTACTCCTGGAGACATCCGCTGGGGTGGGTATTCCGCTTCTCGCGGGAGGCTGAGGACCGCAGACGGATGCGGCCATCGTCGGGCGGGGCGCCATTCGCGCTCGTTGGGGCCCGCTCGACCTGGCTCAGGGCCGCTCGGCGCCTCGCCCTTGCGACCCGCCACCCGGGACCGTTCCCTTAGCTCGTCTCCGCATCGACACGGTCGTGTGGCTCGCATACCCATGCTGGCCCCACGGTCGTGTCGCGTGTTCCGCCCCCGTCACAGGAGGTACCAGATGTTACGCTGCACATTCTCGTTCCTTGCCGCGTCCGCGCTGGCCCTGACCGCGGTGTTTCCCGCGCAGGCGCAGGAGGGTGAAACGACGTACGCGGTCGTCACGTCGTACGACGTGACCCCCGGCGATGCCACTGCCTTCGAGGACGTGGTCATGAAGGTCAAGCAAGCTGCCGAGGAAGCCAACCTGGGGTACGAGTTCCGTTGGGCCGTGCACCAGAACGGCAGCGCGTACGACTTCGTCGGCTGGCGCACCAGCATGGCGTCCTTCGACGACCCCAATCGGTTCGTGGAAGCGTTCGCGGGAACAGCCGGTGAGGCGACCATGCAGGAGGCCTTCGGCATGTTTGCCCAAATGGACGTCCCGACCGACACGGAGGTCTTACTAACGGTCCCCGAGTGGACGTACTGGCCCAGCGAAGGAGGGGTCGTCCCCGGGGAGCATGCCGGACTCGTGATCTTCCGGGATTGGGTCAAGTTCGCGAGCAACCAGGCGTTCGACGAGAACACGAAGCAGCTCATGTCGATGATCGCGGAAGCGGGCTTCCCCTATCCGGTCATCGGTCAACGCATGGTGGTCGGCGAAGGCGGAGTCGCCGCTTTCGTGGTCCTACACGATGGGCTCGACCAGTTTTACGGGGAAAAATCCCTCATCAACTACCTCACCGAGGCCGGTTTGGGCGAGAAGTGGGGCGAGGTCATCGGAGCGCGCGGTGCAATGATGCGCCGGACCGTGAACTACGCAACGACCTTCCGGCCCGATCTGAGCTACCTGCCCGCCAACCCCGACATGTAGGCTGCCTCGATCGCTCGACGCGATAGGGCAAATCGGATGAAGGAAGGGGCCGTCGTGCGACGGCCCCTTCGTCATCTGGGGGGGGCTCCGCCAGCCGCCGCGTGGCGCCCGAATTACGAGCGAACGGTGTCGGCGGTCCCGGCTCAGTCCTGCTCGGTGGTGATCTTCTCCGAGCCCTCCGGCCCGTTGTCCCAGTCCTGAGCGCTGGAGATGTCGGGCATCCCCCAGTCGTTTCCGTTCCAGCCCTGGAAGCCCTCCATCTTGAACGTCCAGATCCCGGTGGTCATGTCGCTCACGACGATGAGACCATCGACGTTACGGACGTCCACTCCGAACGTGCCGTTGAAGACCGCGGTCCGGTCGGTGTTGGGTGGCCCGAGGTAGGTGTCGTAGTGCGCCACGGTGATCGGGTTGGCCGGATCCATCATGTTGAACACGACGAGGCCGTCCAGGTAGCCGGACACGAACACGTACGGCCACCGCATCTCGTGGTTGTGGACCAGATTCCGCCAGTCCGCCGTCCAGGCGGCGATCGGGCGCCGAATCGCCGACGTCGCACCGCTCAAGCCGGGCTGCAGATCGAAGATGCGGAGCGGCGCGTACTGATACTCGGTCTCGGCCACCGCGTAATTGCCATCGGGAGTCGGCGTGAAGGTGTGCCCGCCGCGGACGCCCGACACGCCCACGATCTGCGTGAGCAGCTCGGGGTTCTGAAGATCCGTCACGTCGTACACGTAGTACCCGCCCGTCCCGCCGCCGTAGAACCGGTCGGTCCCCGTCTCGGGGTGGAAGCCCACATAGAAGTCGTGATACCCCCGGCGGCGCGTGCCCGTCGTCTGATCGCCCTGCTCGGGGACCGGAACCTGCGCGACCCGAGCCTGCTCGACATCGCCCTCGACCACCATGCCCAGGTCATACACGGCCGCGAACGGACCCGAGACCGTGCTGAACAGGTACACGCCGCCGTTCGAGTGCTTGTAGACGAAGATGTTGTGGAACCCGCCGGGGAGATCGGGCTCACGGATGCGCGCGACCTCCCGCACCTTCGAGACATCGGGAAGATCGGTCACATCGAGCACGACGGCGCCCAGATCGGTATCCGGCCCTCCCTGGCCGAACTGGAGCGACTGCACGACGTAGTAGCGGTCCTTCCACTTGAAGTGCTTGACGTCCATCCCACCCGTTCGCTGGTGGAGGTCCTGGTTCTCGATCCGCCACTCGTAGATGACCTCGGGCCTGGCCGGGTCCGCGATGGACACGATGTCGAGCCCTTTGGGGCCGACGTCCCCATACACCATGCGCGCGACATACGCGTACGGGCGGCTGAGCTCCTGCTCGACGTCCATGTCCGCCACGCTGAGCCTCGGGCCCAGTGGCGTGTGGCCCAGCACCTCGATGTTGTCGCTCCCGCGCTTCATCACCTGAACCTGCGCGAGCGCGTCCCCGTCGGTCCGCGCCATGAGGATCAGCAAGTAGGCGATCGTCAGGAGCAATATCCTCGCGTACATCCGCATTTGGCCTCCTTATTGGGCGGGGTCGACCGTGAACACCATCATCATCCCGGCGTCCAGATGCTCGGCGATGTGGCAGTGCGCCATCCACCGCCCGGGATTGGACGCCTCCAGCAAGATATCGAACGTGGATCCGACGGGGATCACGACCGTGTCCTTCCAGGCGAGGTTCTCGTTCGCCACCCCGTCTCGGGTCAGGACCAGGAACCGCTGGCCGTGGAGGTGGATCGGGTGCTGCATGGGGTGGAACGACCTGCGCCGGTTGTGGATGCGGATCTTGGCCACGTCGCCGACCGTGAACCTCCACCCGATGTCCATGTTCTCGAGCCCCGTGGCCGGGTCGCGCAGGACCCAGGTCACGTTCCCCGACGTCGACAGGTAGTTCATCATCGGCATGGCGTCGTTCCACTCGACGGGGGGGAAGTAGAGCGTGTCGAGCGCCATGACCGCGACCATGCTGGACGGCAGATCGCCCGTTCGGACGGTCAGCTCCAGCTCGTGGTCGGGTGCACGGCCGAACTCCGCTCGATACTGATCCAGATCGGCGATCACGTCGTCGTTCCGACGCAGGATCTCGAAGGCTTCGCCATGGTCGATCTCGGATGGCTCGTCCAGTACCGTGATGAGGCCGAGGGTATCGACGCGAGGGTAGAACGTCCCGGCGAAATGGTTGATCGCCTGGATCGAGTTCGTGAGCGCGTGCGTGCCCGGCTCCTCGAACCGTACGTCCACGACATACCGCTGCGCCGGGGCGAGGACGACGTTGTCGACCCACTGCTCGTGCTCGAACTTGCCCACGTCGGCCCCGACGAGCTTCGTGCGCGCGCCGTCGAACACCAGGTTGAAGGTCCGGGTGTTGGAGACGTCGGTCAGATAGAAGCGTCGGACCTCGCCCCGGCGGACGGTCAGCTCGTAGCGGGGCTCACCGTTCACCAGCAGCACGTTCCCGAAGCGCCCCATGAGCGTCTGGATCGCCGCTTCGCGGCCGAACGGGAAGATCCCGGCCTCATCGACGAGGAGATCATCCAGCATGAGGTATTCTTCCCCGTTCGCCGGACCCAGGTAGTCCGGGTCGGGGGGATCGACCAGCATGTTGCCGTACAGCCCCATCTCCTGCTGGATATCCTCCCGATGGTGCGGGTGGTACCAGTAGATCCCCGCGTCGGGGAAGTACACGCGGTACAGGAAGGATTCCCCCGGCATCACGGGATCCTGTGTGACGCCGGGGACGCCGTCGAACCGGTTGTCGAGCCGCAAGCCGTGCCAGTGGACGGTCGTCGGCAAGTCGATGTTGTTCGTGAACAGGATGACGACTTCGGCGCCCTGCGGGACGCGAATCAGCGGTCCGGGATACTGTCCGTTGAACGCGTACATCGTGAAGGTCCGGCTTCCGATGGTGCGCCGGACGAACCCCGCCTCCAACCGCAGCGTGTCGCCGTCCGCGAGCTCGACGATCTCACGGAACACCGCGCCGGTGAGCGACATCGGATCGATGTCGGCTCCCGGTAGGAACGCCTCGTCAGTTGGCGTCAGACCCATCAGATCCGGCAGCATCATGGGCATCGGCATGGCGACCGGGGGCATCCGCCAGGCCACGGCGGTCGAGTCGAGCCTCGGGCGGTGCATGCCCTCCATCGGGTCCTGTGCGACGGTGTCCGCGGAGCCCCAGACGGGAGCGGTCAGGACACAGGCCCACAGAAGACACGCCCTACCCGGGTGGTGGGGGCGAGCCGCGTCAGTGGGGGTCAGAAGTACTGACAAT
>JBDHHV010000077.1:0-15705 GCA_039589195.1 Gemmatimonadota bacterium
CGATCCCCAGTGGCGCGAACTGTGGGGCTATCCGCCGTGGGACGCCCTTTGGGGCGTGAGATAGCCACCACCCTCTCCAGGTCGAGGTGAGCCTGGCCCGGTCCCGACGTTGGGACCGACTGGCGCAGGGGGGTCCACTATGTCACGTTATGCCCCTGATACGGGAGTAACGGATCCACTTGTCCGCTTCATGATGTACGCATAACCCCCCTGACAGCGCGGGGTTGCCTATACACCCAGGCCTTCCCGAGCCTGGCTGAACTCGGGTCCCCGCCACAGGGAGGTCCCGATGGATGCACCTCGGCGGATTGGAAGCGTGCCTCGGATCCAGTTGCTCTTGTGCGCCTGCTTCACCCTCTGGAGTCCGCTCGTCGCCACCCAAGCCCACGCCCAGCAGCAGGGTGCGGTGACCGGCACCGTCGTCGACGGCGGGACGCTCGCGCCGGTTGCCGGGGCGCAGGTCTACCTCCCCGGCACCGTGATCGGGGCGATCACGAGCGAGGCGGGCGCGTATCGGCTCACGGGAGTGCCCCTCGGCGACGTCACCGTGATGGTCCGTCTCATCGGCTACAGGGAAGCGTCGCAACAGGTAGTCGTCGCGGCCGGTCAGGCGGCGACGCTGGACTTCCAGCTCGAGCAGACGGCGCTCCGCCTGCAGGATATCGTGGTGACGGGGGTCGTGGCGGAGACCCCGCGCGTGAAGCTCCCGTTCACGGTCGAGCGCTTGGATACGGGCGACCTGCCGGTCCCGGCCGCCGACGTTTCGAGCCTGTTGAGCGCCAAGGCGCCGGGCGTCACGGTCTACGGCGGAAGCGGTCAGCCCGGCGAGGAGGCGTCGATCCTGCTCAGAGGGCCGACGTCCATCGACGCCTCGGGCCGCACGCAGGCGCCGCTCATCGTGATCGACGGCGTGATCCAGTCGGAGAGCGCCACCCTAGCCGACATCGGCACGCTCGACGTGGATCACGTCGAGATCGTGAAGGGCGCCGCCGGGGCCTCCCTGTACGGGTCTCGGGCGCAGAACGGCGTGATCCAGATCACGACCAAGCGGGGCACCGGGCTCGCGGCCAACAGCTACGAGGTGACGTTGCGCGGCGAGTACGGCATCAACTCGCTGGCGGGCTCGTTCGATCTGGGCGAGAACCACTCGTACGTGATGAACGAGTCCGGCACGAAGTTCATCGACTCGAACGGGAACGAAGTCGACTTCGCCGAACTCAACCGGAACGGGAACGGCGGAGCGGTCCCCAACGGCGAGACCGAAGCCACAACCTTCAAGGACGGCGTGTTCCCCGGAACCGTCCACGATCAGGTCGACCGGTTCTATGACCCTGGCGAAACGTATTCATTGTACGCCGCCGTCACCGGCCGTTTCGGCGAGTCGAGCTTCCGCGTCTCGTTCGAGGACTTCAAGGAGCAGGGGGTGGTCGACTGCGGCTCGGAGTGCCGGAATCCGATCGCGCTCGAGAACTTCGGCGACGACTTCGCCGTCCGGGACAACGGATACCGGCGGCGGAACGCGAGGGTGAACGTGGATGGGCGCCGGGGCCAGTTCGACATCGCGGCCAGCGGCTTCTACTCGAACTCCGTGCAGGACGACCGGGCGGACGGGTTGGCGACCCTGAGGGGAGCGACCACCGCGTCTCCCTTCATCGACCTCGCGGAACCCGACGAGGACGGCCTGCCCCGCATCGACCCCGACCCGCTCAATCCCCTCTACTCGAACCCCTTGCACGAGCTGGCCGTGTTCGAGTCGGAAGAGCAACGATCGCGCGTGATGGGAAGCCTCGACATGTCGTGGTCGCCCCGATCCTGGCTCCGGGTGGAGGCGAACGCCAGCTACGACCGCACGGACTTCGACTCCTTCGAGTGGGTGCCCAAGAACGCGAAGATCACCGCGTCCGAGGTCGATCCCGGCTGGCTGGAGACGGCCAACTTCTCGGACGAGGCGATCAATGCCAGCCTCAGCCTCAGTGCGTCGGAATCGTTCCTGGACGGGGGCCTGACCTTTCGTGGCAGGGTGCGATACCTGTTCGAAGAGCAGGAATTCGACTGGAATCGGGTCACCGGTACCAGCTTCGCGGTGGAGGGCGTCCCGACCTTCGGCGCGATCGACGGCCCGGAGGAGGGAGAGAACGAGCACCGCGACATCAAGGCGCAGGGCTACTTTGGGATCGGGAGCCTGGACTACAAAGGCCGCTACATCCTCGACGGCCTCATCCGCCGGGACGGATCCTCGCTGTTCGGCCCGGATGAGCGTTGGCACACCTATTTCCGGGGGAGCGCCGCGTGGCGCGTGGCGCAGGAGGACTGGTGGCGCGTGAGCTGGGTGGACGAGCTCAAGCTGCGCTTCTCGTACGGGACCGCGGGCGGACGTCCGCAGTTTTACGCTCAGTACGAGACGTACGGTGTCGAGGCCGGTCGAATCTTCCCGGTCGATCTGGGGAACAAGGCGCTCAAGCCCGAGGTCACGACCGAGCGCGAGGCCGGGGTGAACCTCGTCCTGTTCGAGAATCTGGGACTCGACTACACGTATGCGTGGGCCACCACCGAGGATCAGATCCTCCAGGTCACCCAACCCTCCTTCCGCGGATACAACCGGCAGTGGGAGAACATCGGCACGATCGAGTCCAACACGCACGAGCTCGCCCTCCGCTGGGCCGCGATCGACCGCCCCGACGTCGCCCTCAGCCTGCGACTCAATTGGGACCGGACCAGGAACGAGATCACCCGGCTGGTCGTGCACCCCTTCCGCCTCACCGGGATCTTCCTGATCGCCGAGGGTGAGTCCCTGGGTAACATGTCTTTCACCCGAGCAGCTAGGACGTGCGATGACGTGGCGACCTGGGCAGGGTTGTTCTCGAGCGCCGGATTCGACTGCGGGCAGTTCCAGGTCAACGATGACGGGTACATGGTCTTCGTGGGGAAGGGAAACTCGTTCGAGGACGGGATCGCGAAGGGTCTGTGGGGAACCACCGGCGAGGTGGGCGGGACGAGGTTCGACTGGGGGATGCCGATCCCGACCCAGGCACAGGACGCCACCTGTCTGCGGGAGTTCACCGGTGATGCCGGGATCGGCGAGCAATGCCCCCTGCTGCCATTCCTCCCCCTCGGCAGCACGACGCCCGATTGGAACGGCGCGTTGGCCACCGACTTCCGCTATCGGGGCCTTACCCTGAGCCTCCTCCTGGACGCCGCGGTGGGGTTCGAGGTATACCACGCCGAGCGCTGGCGCGCGATGGCGGCGGGAACCGCGGCCGAGATGGATCAGGCTGGAAAGCCGGAAGGGCACAAGAAGCCCTTGGATTACTACAACGAGCTGAGGCGGCTCGACTCGCACTTCATCGAGGACGGAAGCTGGCTCAAGGTGCGCGAGATCGCGCTCGGATACACGCTGCCGGAGGCTTGGTTGCGGAGTGTCTTCAAGGAGAGGGTGGATCGCATCACGCTCAGCGTGATCGGACGTAACCTGTTCACGTTCACGGACTACGGCGGGTACGATCCTGAAGTGGGCTTCACCGGCGGGGCTCTGGGATCGGCTTCGCTCAGTCGCTTTGGCGGCTGGGGCGAGTACCCCAACTTCCGAACGGTCAGCGCGAGCCTCCAGGTCGTGTTCTGACACCTGGATGGCCATCGTCGGACACCCTGCGTACCGGCGGGTATCGTCGTTCACCTAGCACGGCCGACGGGATCGACCGCATCATAACTTCCGTCCGATCCCCGACCTCTTGGCCCGCGATGGAGCGATACTCCCATGAGCCGTGATCAGTCTGCGCGCCGCGCCCGACTCTCAGCTCCCCCTGACCCGGATGGAAGCGCAGGGCCTGACCACGATGGTTCCAGCAGTTCTGGCCTCGATCGCCGCGCCTTCATGGCGTCTATGTCGGCCTTGGGGCTGGGGGCGACCGCGTTCCCGGCCGCGCTCTGGTCGCGCGTGCAGCAGGGCCAGGAGGTGGAGGAGCTTCGCGTGACGGCCGAGATGATCGCGAGTGCGGAACAGCTTGCGGGGCTCGAGTTCACGGACGAAGAGCGCGAGCTGATGCTCAGGGGTGTGAACCGCTCGCTGGATGCCTTCGAGAGCCTTCGGGAGGTCCCCATCCCCAACAGCGTTCCACCGGCGGTCCGCTTCGACCCCGTTCTTCCGGGGCGCACATATCCGAGCGAGTCGAGCGCGTTTCGATACACCCGCCCGCGTGGGATCCAACGGCCGACGGACCTCGAAGAGGTCGCCTTCTGGCCCGTGACGCGCCTGGCGGAGCTCGTTCGGATGCGACAGGTGAGTTCGCTCGAGCTGACCGAGATGTATCTGGCGAGGCTCCAGCAGCACGGACCCACGCTCGAGTGCGTGGTCACCCTCACCGAAGATCTGGCGCTCGCCCAGTCGCGCCGGGCCGATGGGGAGATCGCGCGCGGGCATTACCGCGGACCGCTGCATGGCATCCCCTGGGGTGCGAAGGATCTGCTCGCGGAGGACTCGTATCGAACCACGTGGGGCGCGAAACCGTACGAAGATCAACAGCTGCCGGAGGATGCGACGGTCGTGCGCCGTCTCGAAGAGGCCGGGGCGGTGCTGGTGGCCAAGCTGACTCTGGGCGCCCTCGCGCAGGGAGACGTCTGGTTCGGGGGTCGGACCAACAACCCATGGAATCTGGAGCAGGGCTCCAGTGGGTCTTCGGCCGGGTCGGCTGCCGCGACGGTGGCTGGACTCGTTGGGTTCGCCATCGGGAGCGAGACGCTCGGCTCGATCGTGTCGCCGTCCACCCGCTGTGGCGCGACGGGGCTGCGGCCCACGTACGGTCGGGTCAGCCGCGCGGGCGCCATGGCGCTCTCCTGGACGATGGACAAGCTGGGCCCGATCTGCCGGAGTGTGGAAGACTGT
The DNA here is from genome assembly GCA_039589195.1 of Gemmatimonadota bacterium. Taxonomy (GTDB): domain Bacteria; phylum Gemmatimonadota; class Gemmatimonadetes; order Palauibacterales; family Palauibacteraceae; genus JBDHAC01. The sequence continues at coordinate 4,880 of JBDHHV010000077.1, forward strand.
GCCCTGGTATTGCACGCGATCCACGGTGCCGACGGTCTGGACCCGACGGCCCGAGACGTCGCCTTCGATTGGGACCCCGACCGGCCGCTGGCCGACCTGCGCGTCGGGTATCTGCGGTCCGCGTTCGAGGCCGATCGCGAAGATGAGGAGGCGAAGGCGTTCGACGAGCGCAGCCTCGAGGTCGTCCGCAGTGTGGGCATCGACCCCGTGCCCGTGGCGCTGTCCGACGACATCCCCTTCGGCGCGATGCGAATCATCCTCACCGCCGAGGCCGCGGCCGCGTTCGACGAGCTGACCCGAAGCGGCCGAGACGACTTGCTGGTGCGCCAGACCCGCGGGGCGTGGCCCACCAGCTTCCGAACCGCGAGACTCATCCCGGCGGTGGAGTATATCCAGGCCAACCGCCTCCGCACGGTCGCGATGGGACGCTTCGAAGCCGCGATGGAAGGCATCGACGTTCTGGTGACGCCGAGCTTCGGGGGCCCGATCCTGCTCCTCACCAACCTCACGGGTCACCCGACCGTGGTCATGCCGAACGGGTATCGGGAAGAAGACGGTACGCCGACCAGCATCTCGTTCGTCGGGAGTCTGTACGGCGACGCGGCGGCGTTACACCTGGCAAAGGCGGTGCAGGACGCGACGGATCATCACAAGCAGAGGCCGCCGGCCTTCGCAGTGTAGCTGTGCCTCGCAAGGACGTGGGTCACCCCGAGCGGTGGCAGCCCGAGGGGTGGCAGCCTGAGGGGTGGCAGCCTGAGTGGTGGCACCCCGCTCACCGGCACCCCGCACACCGGGGGCCTCTGGTGCGCGGCACCCTGAGCGGCGTCCCGGCACGCGGCACCCTTGGCGGCGTCCCAGCGCGTTCAGAGCTGGTTGATAGCGTCCCGTATCTTTGTGGGGATGGGGAAGCTCTTTTCGGACCCGAGAGAGAGGGACGCGATGGGATACCCGGCGCTCGCCGTGCCGGAGCTCGCCGAGACGGTCCTTGCCGAGGAGACGTGGACCGGCTCGGGGCGTAGGAAATCCCTCGGTCCAGATACGGCGCGTTTCAGCTGAAACGTCTTGCTCCGGGAAGGTCGCTCAGGCGCGCGTCGCCTCGTCTGCCGGGCGCAGGATATCCACGTAACGCCGCCCTCGATCCATCAGGGCGACGAAGCCGTCCTCATCGCCGGCTCGGACTACGCTCCGGAGCTCGGAGGCGACCGCGGCCAGGTGATCCAATACCTCCCCGCCGGCCTCGTTCAGCGATTGGATCTCGAAATACAGCCGCGGGTTCTCCCCCGCGAGCTGGCTCGCGATGGAGATCTGCGCGTCGAACGTGGTGCTGGAAATCGCGGTCAGCTCCGCGGCGCCCGCGCCGCTCCGGTCGAGGACCGTGAAGAACGCGATGTTGAGCGCGTGGGAGAGTCCGAGGACGTACGCGATCATGCCGTCGTGCCGGTCGAAGCTCATCTCGACCAGTTCCGCCATTGTGGGCTCGAACAACATTCTGGCCTCCTCGGTGGCCTGCGGATCGCCCACGTCGACGAAGATTATGTGACGGCCGGAAAGAAGCGCGGTATCCGGTCCGAACATGGGGTGGATCGAAGCGACTTTACCGCCCGCACTGGATAGGGCCGCGAGCGCGGACCTCAGCGGGCCCTTGACCGAGCCGATGTCGAATACGAGCCCAGGCGGGGGGCGCTCGGCCAGGGCGCGGAGGATTCGCTCCGTCTCTCGTAGAGGGGCGGCGATCACGACGAGATCATGATCGAGGTCTTCCTGCGGGAGTCCGGATAGGTACGGGAAGCCGGCCACCGGACCCGCGGGATCGAGCACTTCGACGCCAAAGCCCTGTGCGTCGAGATAGTCGACGAACCACCGTCCCATGCGACCGGCTCCACCAATCACGAGGGCGCGCTTCCCGGTGCCCATTCCGTGCGCCGCCACCCGATCGCGCTCCTGCTCGGTCAGCGACGAACGGATCAGAAGCCGCATCAGGTCGCGAGCCAGTCCGGGAGGCAGGTCCAGGCGCTCCGAGATCGCAGAAGCCGCCTGTAGGACCTGCTTCTCCCGCTCGAAGTCGCGCGTGGGCTGTCCCCGCCGGTGCTTCTCGGCGCTCACCTCCACCACAATGGACTGTCGGCGGGCCACGGCTTCGAGGATCTCTCGATCGACTTCGCTGAGGCGATCCCGCAATTCGTGGAGCGTCATCCCGCCTCCCACGTGGAGGTGAGCCGGTCGCACCGAGCCGGTGACTACTCGGAACGAAGGGCTGCGTGATCTCGTTTGGTGTGGAACGAATCCGGACGCGCCGGTGGTTCCGCGCGCCTTTCGAGAGGGCTGCTCAGGCTTCGACCTCGGCCACCGCGGATCGCTCCGACCCGAGCAACACCGCGACCCATTTCGTGCTGTCGTTCGTTTCGAGCACGATACGGAAGATCACGGTCAGCGGGACGGAAAGGAGCATCCCGACGGGACCCAGGACCCAACCCCAAAAGATGAGTGAGACAAATACCACCAGGGTCGAGAGTCCCACGCCGTACCCCATCACCCGGGGCTCCAGGATGTTCGCCATCACGAGGTTGATGACCAGGTATCCGCCGGCAGCCGCGAGCGTGCTCCCGAAACCGAGTTGCAGAAAGGCCAGCAGCACGGCCGGGATGGCCGCGATGAACGACCCGATGTTGGGGATGTAGTTGAGGAGGAACGCGAGCAGTCCCCAGAGTAGCGGGAAATCGACACCGACGATCGACAACCATACGGCCACCCCGACGCCGGTACCGAGACTGATGACCGTCTTGAGCGCCACGTACTTGCGGATGTTGACCGCGACCAGACGGAAGTTCGTCTGCGCGTCGCTGGCGTCCGACTCGCCGAACGCCGTCCTCATCTTCGACGGGAACCCGGACATCTCGAGCAAGATGAACACGGTCGTGATCAGGATGAGCACGCCGTTCGTGAGCACCTGACCAAGACTGGCTACCAGGATCCCCATCAATCCGAACAGGCGGCTGGCATCGAAGTAGTCCGTCAGCCACTGGCTGGACACCTCGACGCCCACGCGGTCCAGCCACATGACAAGGGAGGCCTCCTGAATCCGGAGTCTCGCCTCATAGCGGGGGATCGAGCGCGTGAACTCGACGATCGTCGACCCGATCAGCCCACCGATGGATGTGCTGATCGCGAGGATCACGAGGACGAGGATGACCACGGCCAGCACGCGCGGCACCCGGTGCTCGGTGAGCCACCTCAACGGGGTCGCGCACAGGATGGCGAGAAAGACCGCGAGCAGGAACGGGACGAGCAGGGGCGAAGCGGCCCGCATACCGGCCACGATGATCACGAACGCGGCCGCGTTCAGAAGAATGCGCGAAACCTGTCGGGAATCCTTGGCCATCCCGCGATCCGTGGCAGTTATCGAGACTCGAGTGACAAGGGTGCCGCCAACGCACCCGCGTTGCAAGTCGGCCCGACAGAGGAATAACTTCATTCTGCCCGAGGCTGTGGGCTTTTCGTGCGGGTTCGCACCTCGTGCGCTGCCCGCTGGACCGGTACTCCCCGGAGCGGAAGCATGATACCAGATCGGAAGATCCGAGTTCTGGTCGCCAAGCCGGGACTGGATGGCCATGATCGCGGCGCGAAAGTGATCGCGGCCGCGTTACAGGATGCCGGGATGGAGGTCGTCTACACGGGTCTCCACCAGACGCCCGAGATGATCGCCGCCACGGCGCTCCAGGAGGACGTGGACGTAGTGGCGATGTCGATTCTGTCCGGGGCGCACATGACCCTCTTCCCGCGGGTCCGAAGTCTGCTTGTGGAGCACGGCCTGGACGACGTCCTGATCACCGGTGGCGGGATCATCCCGGACGAGGACATGGAGGAGCTCAGGGCGCTGGGCATCGGCAAGCTCTTCGGACCCGGTACCCCCACCTCGGACGCTGTCGCGTACATCCGGACCTGGTGCGACGAGCACCGGACGACGGTGGCCGAGTAGCGCACCATGCGAATGGCCCAACTCGTGGACGAGCTGCGCCAGCTCGAGGCACGACTACGCCGCGGCGGCGGGGAGAAGCGAATCCAGCGTCAGCACGATCAGGGCAAGCTGACCGCCCGCGAACGCATCGATCTCCTCATCGATCCCGGCGGCGGGTTCCTGGAGATCGGCCTCCTCGTCGCACACGATCAGTATGACGGTAAGGCCCCCGCCGCGGGCGTCGTGACGGGCATTGGCGAGGTAAGCGACCGCGAGGTCGTGGTCGTGGCGAACGACGGCACCGTAAAGGCCGGAAGCTGGTGGCCAGAGACGATCACCAAGATGCTCCGGGCCCAGGAGATCGCGATGCGATGCCGCATTCCGATCATCTACCTGGTCGACTCCGCCGGAGTGAACCTGCCCTATCAAGGCGGAGTGTTCCCCGGGAAGTACGGGGCGAGTCGGATCTTCTACTATAACTCGATCATGCGGCACTACCTGGACGTGCCGCAGCTATCGGCCGTCATGGGGCCCTGCATCGCCGGCGGCGCGTATCTCCCGGCGCTCTCGGACGTGATCGTCATGGTCGAAGGGACGAGCTTCATGGGGCTCGGCGGACCGAACCTCGTGAAGGGAGCCACGGGTCAGGACGTGGAATCCGAAGAGCTCGGGGGCGCCCTCACCCACAACAAGATCAGCGGTGTGGCGCACTACCGGGTCGCCGATGACGAGGCTTGTATCGAGATGCTTCGCGAGCTCGTCACCGAGCTGCCGGAGACGACTCCGGCCATGGCAAGGGGGGAGCCGAAGCCTCCGAAGCGACCGCCGACCGATGCGTACGAGCTCATGCCGCGCGATCATCGTCAGCCCTACGAGATGGAGGAGGTGCTCGAGACGATCCTCGACGACGCCCCCTTTGATGAGTTTCAAGCCGATTACGCGCCGGAGATGATGACGGGGGTGGGCCGGCTAGGCGGCTGGAAGGTCGGTGTGATCGCCAACCGGCGTGGCATGTATCCCGTCGAAGGCGGAGGGAGGCCCAAGCTCGGCGGTATCGTCTACTCGGACAGCGCCGAGAAAGTCGCGTATTTCATGGACGTGTGCGACCGGCACAAGGCACCGCTTCTGTTCATCCAGGATGTGAGCGGCTTCATGGTCGGTCCGGAGGCCGAGCACTCGGGGATCATCCGCGCGGGAGCCCGCATGGTGGAATCGATGGCCACCGCGCGCGTCCCCAAGATCGTGCTCACGCTGAACCACGCCAGCGGCGCCGGATACTACGCGATGGCGGGGCAGGGGTTCGATCCCGATTTCATCTTCACGTGGCCGACGGGCCGAATGGGTGTGATGGAAGGCGAATCGGCGGTCCGCGCGATTCACGGCCCCAAGCTGGACCGCCTGGCGGAGACGGGAGAGCCGCTTGACCCCGAGACCGTAGAAGCGATCGAGAGCACGCGGCAGGAATACGACGAACAGCTCGACTCACGATATGCCGCGGCGCGCGGGTTCGTGGATGCGATTATCACCCCCGAGGACACGCGCGACGCGCTGGAGCTGGCGTTGCGGAGCGCCCTCAACAACCCGGCGCCGCACATCGGGGCGTTCACCCTTCCGGACCACGCATGAGCGGACCGCACGCGAACGACGACCGCGTAGTCCGCGTCGCGTCGGGGCAGGGATTCTGGGGGGACTGGCAGGAGGCGCCAAAACTCCAGGTTCGCCGGGGGCCTATCGACTACCTGATGCTCGACTATCTGGCCGAGATCACGATGTCGATCATGCAGAAGCAGCGACAGCGCGATCCGACGGCCGGGTACGCGCGCGATTTCATCCCCCTCATCGCCGACCTGGCTCCGGACCTCCTGTCGCAGGGCGTGTGCGTCGTCTCCAACGCGGGCGGCGTCAATCCACAGGGTTGCCGGAGTGCGCTCGCCGACGCACTCGCGCCGCTCAACCTCCCGCGGGAGCTCAGGGTGGCCACGGTCCTGGGCGACGACCTGATGGAGCGGCTGGACGATCTGTTCGCGGCCGGCCACCAGCTCCGTCACATGGAAACCGGGGCGCCCCTCGCCGCGATAGGCGACCGGGTAGCGAGCGCCAACGCCTATCTCGGTGCGCAACCGATCATGACGGCCCTGAAGCAGGGGGCCGATGTAGTGATCACGGGGCGCTCGACGGACACGGCCCTCACGTACGCGCCGCTCGCGCACGAATTCGGGTGGGCGGAGGATGACTGGGACCTCCTCGCGGCGGGAGTCGTAGCGGGCCACATCGCCGAGTGCGGTTGCCAGGCGACGGGAGGGAACACGCTCGTCGATTGGCGGCGTGTCGACCTCACGCTCCCCGGTTACCCGATCATCGAGGCCGAGGCGGATGGAACCTTCGTGGTCACGAAGCACCCCGGCCTGGGTGGGCGCGTCACCTGGGCGACCGTGACCGAGCAGCTCGTGTACGAGATGGGCGATCCCACCGAGTACATCACACCCGACTGCGTCGCGGACTTCTCGACGATCAAGCTGACGGATCTGGGAGACGATCGCGTGCGGGTGTCCGGGGTCCGCGGGCGTCCCCGCACGGACAAGCTCAAGGTGTCGATCGCGTACCTGGACGGGTACAAGGCGATCGGCTCGCTAACATACGCCTGGCCGGACGCGTACGAGAAAGCCAAGCGAGCCGACGAGGTCCTGCGTGGCCGTTTGGCCCACCTGGGGCTCTCCTTTGCCGAGATCCGCACCGAGTTCATCGGGGCCGGAGCATGCCATGGCCCACTCGCGGGGCCACCGCTCGATGACCTCCCGGAGGTGACGCTTCGGGTCGGGGTGAGGGGACACGAGCGAGCGTCCGTCGAGCGGTTCACGCGTGAGCTGGCTCCGCTGATCCTGGCCGGCCCGCCCACTGTGACGGGGTTCGCCGGGGGGCGTCCCCGCGTGCAGGATGTGATGGCCTATTGGCCCGCGCTCGTGGACCGTGATGTGGTCGAGCGCTCGGTCACGGTCGAGACCGTCGAGCTCTGACCGGCCGCCGAAGAACCCGAGAGGCTGAAGAGGAATGACATCGTGAAGGTGAGGCTGGCCGAGATCGCGTTCGCGCGCTCCGGTGACAAAGGCGACACCGCAAACATCGGTCTGATCGCTTTCCGGCCATCCATCTACCCTGTCCTGGTCCAGGAAGTCACCGCGGAGCGTGTGAAGCAGCATTTCGAGGGGATTTGCAGGGGCGAAGTGGAGCGCTTCGAGCTTCCCAACCTCCGCGCGCTCAATTTCCTGTTACACGGGTCCCTGGGAGGAGGCGGCACCGTCTCACTCATGCTGGACTCGCAGGGAAAGACGTTCTCGACGGCGCTACTCCGCATGGAGATCGAAGTGCCCGACGAGCTCCTGGAGCCGGGCACCGAGAGCGAGACACGCGACTGAGGCAGGCGAGGGACGAGGATCGTGTTCGAAGAGCTGCGAAGCGAGATCGACGAGCGGACCGGGGTGAACCGGATCGTGCTCGACCGTCCGGAGCGCAGGAACGCGCTCAACGGAGCCCTGGTGGACGAACTGAAGGAGGCGCTCGCGCTCGCCGCGGCGGACGATCGAATCCGGGTGATCGCGGTGGCGGGCGCCGGTCCCGATTTCTGCGCCGGAGCGGATCTCGACGAGGTGCAGGCGGCGATCGACGAGGGGGTGATGGCGAGTCTCGCCGACGCAGAGTCCCTCGGCGAGCTCTTCCTCCTCCTCCGCAGACTGGAAAAGCCGGTCGTAGCGCTGGTGCACGGTCGCGCGCTGGCCGGAGGCTGCGGCCTGGCGACGGCGTGCGACCTCGTGCTCGCGGCGGAGACCGCCACGTTCGGCTACCCGGAGGTGAAGCTGGGCTTCGTGCCGGCGATGGTGATGGCGATCCTGCGCCGGGTGGTGGGCGAAAAAGTCGCCTTCGAGCTCGTGGCGACCGGCGATCCGATCGACGCGGCGGATGCGGCGCGACTCGGGCTCGTTAACCGGGTGTTCTCCCACGACTCGTTTGAAGATCAGGCCGGCGCGTACCTGATCGCGCTCGCGGGGCGGAGTACCTCCGCGCTGGCGCTCACCAAACGGCTGCTATACGAGACCGATGGGGCAAGCTTCGAGGCGGCCATCGGAGCCGGAGCGCGGGCAAACGCGCTCGCCCGCCTCACGGAGGACTGCCAGGACGGGATCCGACGCTTCTTGAAGGGTCGCTGAAGAGCTCGAGCGGCCGGCCAGAACGCCGAGCGGTGCGCAGGCGCCGGGAGCGAACCGATGGTGGACGCGAAACAACCGACCGGGCCAGAACGATCTCCCGTGTCGCCGCTGATCCTGAAGGCCGTGAGCCTCGCGGCGGCGGGTGGAGCCATCTATTCCCTGAGCGGTGGATCGGGCCGAGCCCTGATCGTCGGAGTCCTCCTGGGCATCGTCGCCCTGGGGGTGAGCGCCGTCCTGCTTGGTGGCGGGTCGTGGGGACCTGCGGTGGAAGGACGTCTCGATTTGAGCGCACGGCTCGGTCTCGGCCTGCTTGGGGGCGGATTGGGAGCCATCACGAGCCGGGTCGCTCTCTGGCTCCTGGAGGCGGTCGAGATCCCTGCCGCTCTGGGCGTGGGGCCGCTGGGCGGACCGTCCGGCGGCGAGCTCGTGGCCCACCTCGGCACCGGGGCGTTGTGGGGGATGGTGCTGGGTGTCGTATTCCACCAGGTCCCGGCGCGCGGCGCCGCGGCCAGGGGAGCCCTGTTCAGCCTCGTGCCGAGCCTCTATCTGCTGCTCAAGGTCTACCCCCTCGACTACGGCGTCGGCGTGTTCGGTTCCGGGCTCGGAGCCCTGACGTTCGTCTTCGTGCTGCTCCTGAATCTGATATGGGGTGGCGTCGTCGGGTCGGTTCTGGGGTGGGGAGAGGAAGCGGACGAGGCACCGGTCGCCCGACCGATCGACGCGTGATGACGCCTGACGGCCCGAGCTCGCACCGCTGGTGGCTCAAGCTCCAGGTCGGCTACGGGGTCGCGGGTGGCCTGGCCTGGCTGGTGGGCGCCGCGATGGAGCAGGATTTCATCGCCGGGGTCGGCTGTGGCCTGCTCGTGGCGGCGCTGCTTCTGCGGTTGGGCCGAACCGCTGCGGCCGGAGAGGGCCCTACCGCCGAGTAGCCGAACCGCAGTCGCGGATCGGACGCCGGACCTGAGTTGAGCCCCGGTTGAGGCCGCCTGCGAGCCTCGGGGGGTGACGCCCTCACTCGCCGAGGCCGCGCAGGTCCTCGACCGCTACTTCGGGTTCGACGCATTCCGTCCGTCCCAGACGCGCGTTATTCGGGCGGCGTTGCAGAACCGCGACGTGCTGGCCGTGCTGCCGACCGGCACGGGCAAATCGCTTTGCTTCCAGGTCCCCGCCCTCGTATCGGCCGGGCTCACGCTGGTGATCTCACCCCTCATTGCGCTCATGGAGGATCAGGTGACGGTCGCTCGACGGCGCGGCATCCCGGCCCGGGCGTGGACCTCCGGCACCCCGGCAGGGGAGCGAGCGGCCATAAGAACCGGTCTGCGGGACGGGTCGCTACGGCTGCTGTATGTGTCTCCGGAACGTCTCGACGGGTGCGGCTTCCGAGGGCTCGTGCGAGGCGCCCGCGTGCAGCGACTGGTCGTGGATGAGGCGCACTGCATCGCGGAGTGGGGGCATGATTTCCGTCCCTCCTATCGTGGGATCGGGGACTTCAGAGCGCATGTGGGAGACCCTCCCGTCATGGCTCTCACGGCCACGGCCACGCCGGCGGTGCGCCGTGACATCATCACCAGCCTGCGCATGCGCGACACCGCTCGCGTGGTGGCTCCGGTCGATCGACCCAACCTCCGTTTCGGAGTCATCGAGACCCGCGGTATCGGCCCCGGCATCGAGGCGATACGGCAGGAGATCAGGAGCGCGCACGGTCAGGCCCTGGTCTATGCGGCGACACGTGCCCGAACGACTCGAGTGGCGGGCTCGCTCCGACGGTTCGGGTGGAGCGCCATGGCGTTCCATGCGGGGCTGTCTACGGGCGTTCGGCGCGAAATCCAGCAGGTATTCCTGAGTGGCTCGGTTCGTGTGGTCGTTGCGACTTCTGCCTTCGGAATGGGTGTGGACCATGGGTCCATTAGGGCTGTCTGTCACCTGGGTCTGCCGGGCTCGCTCGAGTCGTACGTGCAGGAGTCGGGACGAGCCGGTCGAGATGGCGAGCCTGCTCGCTGCACCCTCGTGCGGTCGCCGCGCGATCGGGATGTGCAGGAATCGCTGGTGCGCAGATCCTGGCCTTCACCCGCGCTAGTCCGTCGAGTGTGGAAGCGGTGCCCGATCGGGACGCGCGTCGGCACCCGACACCTCGTGCGCGCCCTCGGTCCTCGATCCGACCCCGGAGCGGTCGAGGCCACATTCCGCTTGCTGGTCGAATTCGGGGCCGCGCGCTGGACTCGGGGGCCGGACGCCGACCCCGCTATCGTCCGTGGACCGGACGCTCTCTGGTCCCGCGTGGATGTGGGCGCGCTACGCCGGGGACACCTGCAGACGTGCCGTGATCGCGTCCCATTTCGAAGAGCCCGCGCCGGACTGCGCAGGGTGTGATAATTGCCGCTGAGCCTCCGGCAACCGCCAGCCGAGCGCATCCCGATCAGTATCCTGCCGGCGTCCTGCCCAGCAGTGGAACCGCGTCGGCGTACTCCGAGACCTGGAACGACATCTCATCGTCGATGGCGTTGCGGATCCAGTCGATGAACACCTGTACGGGATATCCGAACGACTCGTCGTAAGTGGCATCGATGTCGTCGGCTTCGCGGTCGATCGCGTCCTGGATCTCATCGAACAGATCGTCGATGGTGGGAAACCCGTTCAACGGTGGGGTCACGGGCTCGTTCGTGTCCGGG
>JBDHHV010000078.1:0-15634 GCA_039589195.1 Gemmatimonadota bacterium
GACGGTGCCAGGATCGTGTTCAATCGCGAGAGAGATGGTAGCATCGAGATTCTCGTTGCCGATCTGAGACAGCCATAGTCTGGTGTTGACCCCATCCCCACGTCCCGAAGCCCGGCCTCGCGAAGCAACGCGGGAAGCCGTGGACCGATGTCAGGATCGGCCCCACGAGCTTGTACGGACTTCGTGTAGAGCTCCCGTGAGTCGCTCCAACAGCTGCCTGAGGACGTCCTGCTTCGCCGTCTGTTTGAGTGGGTTCATCGTCGCCTGTGGTGGCCCTTCGACTACGGATCCGCCCGGAAACGGCGCACCGGTGTTTACCACCGCACCTGATACGACGGCCGAGCACAACCGTGCGTGGTCCTACTCCATAGGCGTGTCGGATCCCGAGGGGGATGCGGTGACGGTCGAGGCGATCGGACTTCCCTCATGGATCGTGACGGTCGAGGCGATCGGACTTCCCTCATGGATCACATTCGACGCGGCGGGACTCACCTTGTCGGGGACCGCCGGGTTCGGCAACCTCGGAGCCCACACCGTCACACTGCGCGCGTTCGACGGTACCAACGAGCGGCGACAACACTTCACGCTCGCGGTCGTGCCGGGGGAGATCTTCTGCGATCAGGACTTCGGAGACCCACTACAATCACCGTACATACTCCCCTGGCGCCCGGGCCTGGAGTTCGAGCTCCAGCAGGGTAATTGCAGCGCTGTTGGCGGGCATGTGAACTGGTTTGCGTACGATTTCGATCTCGCCACCGGCGACACGATCATCGCGTCGCGCGCCGGTACCGTTGTCGCAGTGCGCGAACAGTCCGCCGACGGAACCCGCATCTGCGGACAGCAGCAAGAGAACCTCGTATTCGTGGAGCACGCCGACCACACGATCATGGCCTATATGCACCTCACCACGAACGGCGCTTTGGTCGAAGTAGGCGATGACGTCGCCCAGGGGGAGGCGATCGGGCTGAGCGGCGACAGCGGTTGCTCGGCGGGTCCGCATCTGCACGTGGCGTTGTTCGCGGCACAGCGCACCGGGTTCGATCGACAGTTCTCGCTCCCCGTGAACTACTCGAACGCGAGCGGCCTGCTGGACGCGCAGCGGCAGCTGGTTCCCGGCCGGCGATACCTGGCGCTTCCCTAGCGAAGCCCGGTCCGACCCAGGCCTCACCCGACCCGCAATCGGACCGTTCGAAAGCGGACAACGAGTCCCTAATCCGAGCGTGTGCACGCGGGGGGGCATTGTGTCCCCTTCTTCTCAACCCACTGAATGACAACAGCTTGCGTGTTGCGCGAGTTCTGGCATGCCTCTCGCCTTATCGCGCACCGGGCGGAGGGCGTCGACCCGGCAGCAACGGGTCGTCGAGTGGACCCGGTTTCGTTTCCCGCGGTGCCCCTCGCCCTCGAGATGCCACGGGGTGAAGTGAAGAGATTCAGAGGATAGGAGCCGATGATTCTGCGATGCGTACTGTGTGTAGTCCGGTCACGGCGCCAGAGGAAGAACAGGGCGCTCGTGGCTCGGGTATGGCTGGCAGCCCTGATTGCCGCTTCCTTCAGCCTGAACGGTGCCCGTGCCCAGGAGGTCACGGCGAAGTGCCCGGATGACGCGAATATCCGAGCCGGCGCGTCGGGAGACCGGACTCAGTGGGTTCTTCATCTCGAGCCGTCCGAGTCCGAGTCGGTCGGCCTTTTCATCGTGGAAGACGGCACCGGGCGCTTCCGGGACTTCGTAGTGCTCGACGGGCAGCTCACTTCGTCCGCGGCGCTCGGGGGCGGCTACATGCTGGTGGCCCTCTTCGATGACGAGCGAAGTGAGCAGCTTGCCGCGTCCATCGAGCAACTAACCGACCACAGCTGGTGAAGAAGCGACCGTCATGGTACGGTCCGCTCGAATCTCTACCTTACTCATGTTTGGAGAGGAAATGGGGTACAGGAGATGGCGAAGCGTCTGACGCTGTCGAACAGGAAGATCGTCTGATGGATGCGTCCGGCCAGGGCACCTGCCCTCCGCTTCCGGCCGAGCGGCTCCTGCGGCAGGTGACCCCCTCCGCCGAAATCGGGAACTGGATCGGGACGGCCGCAGGCGACATCCGCATCGCGACCCGCCGCCTGAGGACGAGTCCCCGCTATACCCTCGTGTCTCTCCTCACCGTCGCTCTGGCCATCGGAGCCAACGGGACGCTCTTCAGCGTGGTGCATGGCGTTCTCCTGTCGCCTCTCCCGTTCGACGATCCGCAGGATCTGGTCGTCGCGTGGGAGGCTCGCCGGGGAGGGAGCCTCCTCGCCGGCGTGTCACCCTTGAACTTCCGAGAATGGCGAGACGCGACCACCGGCTTCGAGGCGATGGTTGCGGCGCGCAGGCTGCCGTACAACGTGATCGGGGCGGGGCCGCCCCAGCGCCTGACAGGAGTCGAGATCACTTCGGGTGCCCTCGCTCTCCTCGGTGTCCGACCCCATCTGGGACGGGAGTTCACGCCCGACGAGGAGCGACCCGGGACGGCGCGAGTCTGCATGGTCAGCTATGACCTGTGGCTCCACAACTTGGGTGGGAGTCAGGATTTAGACTCCGTGCGCCTCCTCCTGAACAACGAGCCGTACGCCGTCGTCGGCGTGCTCCCCGAAGGCCTTTCGCTTCCTCCCATCGGTTCGCAGCCGATCCTGACCCCGCTCGCGCTCGATCCGGGCGATTCCGGGTTCTGGGGCAACCACAACACCGTGGTCCTGGCTCGCCTTCGAAGCGGGGTCTCGCTTCAACAGGCGGACCAGGAGCTGGGGGTCGTGGCCGCGCGCCTCGAGCAGGCCTACCCCGAATGGAACGATGGGATCGGGGCCCGCCTCGTGCCTATGCGCGACCAGATGGTCCAGGGGGCCCGGCGGAACCTCTGGATTCTGTTCGGTGCGGTGGCTCTGGTGCTCGTCATCGCGTGCGTCAACATCGCGAGCCTGTCGCTCGCCCGCGCGGTGGAGTCCGAACGCGAGATGGCGGTCCGCGTCGCGCTCGGAGCCCGGCGTGCGCGGATCGTGCGCCTGGTCCTCTCCGAAGCGATGATGCTGAGCGTGGCCGGGGGGATCCTGGGGCTGTGGCTCACATACGTGGGAGTGGATCTCATCAAGGCCTGGGCAGGGGGCGCGATCCCCCGCATGGCCGAGGTCACGGTAAGCGTTCCGGTTCTCGCGTTCCTGTCGGCCGCGACCGTCGGGACGGCGCTCGTGTTCGGGCTCCTGCCCGCGCTTCGGAGCTCGAGCGTGGACCCACGCCGCCCGCTCCAGAACGATGGAGGCTCGCTCGGAAGCGCACGAGGGCTTCGGGCCCAGCGGATCCTCGTGATCGGGGAGGTCGGGATCGCGGTCGTGCTGCTCGTGAGCTCGGGCCTGCTCCTTCGGACCTTCGCGAACCTCCTCCGTGTCGATCCCGGGTTCGAGGCCGAAGGGCGCGTGGCGCTACAGCTCGCGCTGCCGCAGGAATCCTACCCGGACCGGTCGACCGTCACGGCCTTCCTCGAACGACTCGACGATGAGCTCCAGACGATACCCGGCGTCGACGCTTCGGCGAGCTCGGTAGGGCTGCCCTTCCAGAACCTAGCGTGGCAGAAGTTCATGACGGTGGAGGGTGCGCCGGCAGCGACGCTGCCGGAGGTCCCGGTCGTGGACCTGTCCATCGTGACCCCGGGTTGGCTGGAGACCCTCGGCATTCCTTTACGGCGGGGACGCGACCTGCTCGCGAGCGACGCGGCGGACGCTCCCTTCGCGGCGGTCGTGAACGAGGCGTTCGTGCAGGCGCACTCCCCGCAAGACGATCCGATCGGGCGGCGTGTGCGCCTGGCCGCGCCCGACCATCTCCGCCCCGCCGGAGACTCGACCGAGCCTCCGTGGTACACGGTCGTCGGGGTGGCGGGGAACACCCGCAGGTGGGGCCTCGCGCGCGATCCGGTGCCGGGGGTGTACATCCCCCAGGCTCAAGACACGGACGTAGCGCGGGAGTTCTTCGTGGTGCTCCACACGAGTCTCGCGCCCGATCAGGCGGTCGAGCCGATGCGAGGCGCCGTGCTGAACGTGGATCCGAACCAACCGGTGGCGTGGGTCCGCACTCTGAGTGACATGTACTCTGGCGCCGTGGCCGGGCCGCGCTTCAACGCTTTTCTCATCGCGGGCTTCGGGATTACCGCGCTGATACTCGCCACCGCCGGGATCTACGGGTTGATGGCGAACGCCGTGGCGAGCCGCACCCGGGAGATGGGCTTGCGCATGGCGCTCGGGGCGCGCCCTCGGCGCCTGCTGACGGAAGTTGCGGGTAGCGGCGTGAAGGCGGGTCTCATCGGGCTCGGGCTGGGGTTGGCGCTCTCGATCGGGCTCACTCGCCTCCTGGGGAGCATGCTGTTCGGGATCGCGCCGCTTCACGCGGGCACGTACGCTCTCGTCATCGCCCTCGTGCTCGGCGTCTCCGTGACGGCGGCCGGCCTCCCGGTCTGGCGCGTCACGAAGCGGGGCTCCTTCGCCGCGTTGCGGCAGTAGGACCCGAGCGGCTATTGCGGGCGAGCACGGGACATCACGGCTGCCTCGCCCGGCGGTACGGAACGCTCTCGTAGTCCTTGAGCATCCGCTCGATGTTCCTCTCCAGGCGGGTACCACGCGTCAACTCCCTGGCGCGCGCGTAGGAGCGGAGCGCCGCGCCGCGGTTCCCGAGCAGGTCGTGACACAGGCCCATGTTCCGGTAGCCGTAGGCGCGAACGAACAGGCTTTCGACGGCTCCTTCCTCCACGAGTCGTGAGAGCGCGGCCAGTTCGACGAGCACCCCCTCGCAGTCGTCCCTTAGAAAGCCGATCCAGGCCGCCTCGAACGCCAGCCGAGGAGCGTCGGTCCCCGTATCGCGCCAGCGAGCGAGGACCTTCCCCGCGACCTCCACATTCCGGGCGGGGATGATGTCGGGGTTCCAGTCCATATTCGGACCGTGCACCAGGCCCGTGAGCTTGCTCCAGTGGTAGACGTCCAGATCCTCCGGATAGCCCTCCGCGTAGTAGGCGAGGTCGTCGGCGTCTTCGAGGAAACTCCGGATCTCGGGATCGAGCGCACCCCTGTCGAGCGGGAGGATGCTCTCGAACTCGATCAGGGAGACGCCCGGCTCATTCCCGAGCGCGCGCTCGAAGTAGTGCTTGTGGTCTGAGCCAGTCAGGACCAGCAACCGCCGGCCTGGGTTCTCGCTCGCGGCCGATCGTATCAGGTCCAGCATGCGCTCGTTGCGCGTCTCCCACATCAGGTTCATCGGGCTGTCCCCGAACACCTGCATCGAGAGGCGATAAACCTCGGTCTCGTACTCATTGTACTCCTGGCCGTTGAAGAACCCATACCCTTTGTCGTTGCTCCTCAAGAAGTCCCCGTGGCGCGCCTCGAAGTCGGCGATCATCGGATGCACAGCGAGTAGCGAATCGTATTCCTGCTCCTTGCGGATGATCTCCGGCTGCTCCCTGAGTCTGGCCCTCGCCTCCCGGGCAGGGTTCTCCGAATCCCACCAATCGATCGGGTACACCGATCGGTCGTGGAGGAGACCCCACACCGTGGCCAGCATCATCTCCTTCAGGTAAGGCACTCGGCGGAAGTCTTGCGGCCGGATCTCGACCCCGATGACGTCGGGGTCGTAGGTGGCGAGGATGTGCACGATATCCGCGTAGGTGTACTCGGGGTTCCCGGCGTGCCGGCCGTGAATCGTTCCGACCACGAGCACTTCCGCGCCTCCCGCGTCAGCACGGGTCCCGGGGGTCCTCTCACACGCCGGGGTCGCGAGCGTGACGCACAGGCCGAGCACCAGCGGCAGCGACTTCGACGGGGTCGATCCGGACGCAAAGCGCGAAGAACCGATGGCTGGCGCGGCGCCGGCACCCTGGCCGGCGTCCCGACACATCCTCGATGTACTCCCCTTCGAGCGTAGCATGCAGGCAGCCCTCCCCGTCCAGTGTGGGATCGTCCCAAGGGACACGGCCCGCTCGATCATGGTTGCACCCAAACCGATCTCGCTCGAGTCACGGCCCGGGTGGCGGGGGGGTCACTTTCCCGTCCGTTCGATCGTTCTCACGGATAGAGACGGAGACGAGCGGCTACCCGGACAACGCGAGTGACGGCCCGGCCACGCGAGCGACGGCCCTCGGACTCTGTTCGAGAGGCGGGCGGCTCTCAACGAGGGTCGCGTAAACAGCAACATCGGAGGCCCCTATTACGTCAAGGCCTGGCCCAACGCAGGCTCGGCGATGTGGCGGCGGCGATCGCGCCCCTCGAGACCGGCATTGCGCGGGCGCCGCACCGGGGACTCAGGGCGCTCCTCGCGGAGTTGAAGAAGTAAGGCGCCCTCCAGGGACGGCCGGCCGAGAAAGCAGTGGTCGTGCCGCGAATCAGCCCGCGAGGCCACCCGGATCACCGGCCCGACCTTCGCGGTTCAGTCCTTCGCGAACACGCTGGAGAGGTCGATGTCCCCCACCCGTTCGGCTCCAAAGATGACGGGGAACGTGTGGACGAATCGCTCGTGGCGCGGCTCACCGCCGAAGCGCCAGACGTCGACCGCCTCGGCTTCCGGGTCGACGATCCAGTACTCCGCGACTCCCTGACGCTCGTACAGGAGGCGCTTCACCCCCGTGTCACGGGCGGCCGTTGTCGGCGAGAGAATCTCGACGACCAAATCCGGCGCGCCCCGGATCTCGTCCGGCGCCACGATTCCGCGCCGCTCGTTCGACACGAAGAGGAGGTCAGGCTGGACACCTTCGCCGGTCCCCGGGAAGCGTACCCCCAGAGGTGCGTCCCACACGCGCCCGTAGCCCGTGTCGGCGAGGAGACGTGCGATCTCGCGCTGCAGCCGAAAGGAGATCGTCTGGTGACGGACGGCGCCGGTGTCACGTACAGCTCTCCCGCGATCGCCTCGTAGCGATTCCCGTCGTCCGGTAGCTGCTGGACGTCGTCCCAGGTGATCTGCGGCATGGCCATGCTGCCCACCTTATACCTCGGGCGGCGAGCGGAAACGAAGCGTCCGCCCACTGTCCACCGGGGGATCAATCGGCCATCAAGGGTCGCGAAAGAGGATCGGGGACGACGGTTTCAGGAACCCACGGCGGCTGCCGATCGGTCTTCGAGACATTGCCGAGTCGGCTAGCGTCCGAACTCCACGATTCGGAGAATCCGGTCATCATCCGGGCTGGGATCACCGAGCTGATCCCGATTGCTCGTCGCCACGTACAGGCTGCCGTCGGGACCGAGAACGACGTCCCTCAGCCGGCCGAATCGATCGTCGATCAATTGCTCGATGTCTTCGATCGTCCCCTCCCCGGTGACTCGCCCGAACATCAGTGATCCGCCGCCGAGGGCTGAAAACACGAGGCCTCCGTCCAGATGGGGGTAGCGGCTGTCGGCGATGAAGGCGATGCCGGCAGGCGGAATCTCCCGCAGATGCGCGGCTGGGGACAGGAAGCGGTCATCGGTATCCTCCGATCGGACGATTGGCCACCCGTAATTGCCCCCGCGAACGATTCGGTTCAACTCGTTGTATCCGTCGCTTCCGTGCTCCGTCGCCCACAGCACGCCGCTCTCGGGCTCCCAGGTGATCCCCTGCGAGTTGCGGTGTCCCAGGCTCCACACCAGAGACCCCCCGAACGGGTTGTCGTCCGGGACCCCGCCATCCGGTCGCATGCGCAGCACGTTGCCGGCCAACGATCCGCTGTCCTGGGGCAGGCTCTCGTCCGTCGCGTCCCCCGTGGTCGCGTACAACATTCCGTCGGGCCCGAAGCCCAGCCGGCAACCGTCCTGGTATCGATGGCCCGGGAGGTCATCCAGGAGGATCGTCTCCTCCGACCCGCGGCCATCGCTCTCCCTGAGTCTTACGATCCGGTTCCGGATGCCCCCATCGGACGCGCTGAAGCTGTAGCAGGCGTACACGAACCGCGTGCTCGCGAACGCAGGGTCGATCGCGAGCCCCATCAGCCCGGCTTCCGTCCCCGTAGGCGACGCCGCCGGAAGCGCGACCCAGGGCTCCGCTACGAGGCCCCCCTCGTCGATCACACGGATTCGCCCGGGTCGTTCCGCCACGAAGAGGCGTCCATCCGGGGCGAACGCCATCGACCAGGGAACCTCGAGTCCGTCGGCGACGACCTCGACCAGAGGGCCTGTCTCCTGGGCCTCCAGTACGGCGGCGCCGACAGGTCCGACGAGAAGCGGTGCGATCAGCGTACAGGGGGCTTTGCACGACCACGGATGTATCGTGTGAGCTCTCGGCAACTGTCAGGTCTCCCTACTGGTCCGTCGGGTCTGATGCGGCGGCGGCTCCAGGGTGTGCAGCGCCGCCTGGCAGTACCACCCGGATCGCGTGGTTCGCCGTTTCCTACTTCTCCCACGCGATTGCGTTCCCGTGTTCACCGCCCGAAGCGTTCGCGCGACCCGCCGTTCGCGCCCCGGCCGTCTTGCTCGTCGTGCACTCACCTGACACCTTCCGGCGTTGCCAGTGATCCCGTGTGCGGCCTTGGTTCCGGAAGCTTCTGGCATGCCACCTCGTTCCACCTTTCACCGCCCGGACGACGCCATGAACAGACTCGCCCCTCTTCCCGCGCTGCTTTTCGCCCTCGTGCTGCTCCCCGCCGCCGAACTGGCGGCGCAGCAAGCGGGCGGTTCGACCCTGTCGGACGTCGATCTCGATGCCCTGGAGCTCCGCAACATCGGGCCCGCGATCAACGGCGGACGCATCGCCGATATCGACATCCACCCCGAGAACCCGCACGTCTGGTACGTGGGCGTAGGCTCGGGTGGCGTGTGGAAGACCGTGAACGCCGGCACGACCTGGACGCCGATCTTCGACGACCAGCCCTCGTATTCGATCGGCTCGGTCGCCATCGACCCGAGCGAGCCGTCCACGGTCTGGGTAGGTACGGGGGAGAACGTGGGCGGGCGCCACGTCGGCTTCGGCGATGGCGTCTACAAGAGCACGGATGGGGGGCGCACGTGGCGGAACATGGGCCTCGAGGACTCCCAGCACATCTCCACGATGCTGGTCCACCCCGAGGACTCCGACGTCGTGTTGGTCTCGGCGCAGGGCCCGCTGTGGACCGCGGGCGGCCAGCGAGGACTCTACAAGACGGCCGACGGCGGCCAAACGTGGCGCAAGGTGCTCGGCGACGACGAGTGGACGGGCGTGACCGATGTCGTGATGGATCCGCGGGATCCGGACGTCCTCTACGCCGCCACCTGGCAGCGCCACCGTACCGTGGCCGCCTACCTGGGTGGGGGCCCGGGGTCGGGAATCCACAAGAGCACGGACGGGGGCGAGACCTGGGAGGAGCTCACGACCGGGCTCCCCTCCTCGGACATGGGGAAGATCGGGCTCGCGATCTCGCCGCAAGACCCCGACAACGTGTACGCGGCGATCGAGCTCGACCGGCGGACCGGCGGCCTCTACCGGTCGATGAACCGGGGGGCGTCGTGGACGAAGATGTCGGACGCGGTCTCGGGCGGCACGGGCCCGCACTACTACCAGGAGCTGTACGCCTCGCCCCACCGGTTCGGACGCCTCTACCTAGTCAGCAATGTCACGCTCATCTCCAATGACCATGGAGCGACCTTCGACCGCATGGACCTCGACACGAAGCACTCCGACGACCACGCGATCGCGTTCCGGAAGGACGACCCGAACTACCTGCTCGTCGGCTCCGACGGCGGGCTGTACGAGACGTACGACGACATGGATACGTGGAGGTTCCTCAGCAATCTCCCGTTGATGCAGTACTACAAGATCTCCGTCGACGACGCCGAGCCGTTCTATCACGTGTTCGGCGGCACGCAGGACAACGGCTCCAACGGCGGCCCCTCGCGCACCGACGCCGAGGAGGGCATCCGGAATGCCGACTGGTTCAAGACGCTGGGGGCGGACGGGCACGGCTCGGCCACCGAGCCCGGCAACCCGAATATCATCTACGCAGAGACCCAGCAGGGCGGGCTCCACCGCGTCGACCGGATCACCGGCGATCAGGTGTTCATCCAGCCGCAGCCTCGCGAGGGGGAGGGGTTCGAGCGCTTCAACTGGGATGCGCCGATCGAGATCAGCCCGCACGATCCGGCGCGCATCTACTTCGCTTCGCAGCGCGTGTGGAGGACGGACGACCGGGGTGACAGCTGGCGACCCATCTCCGGCGACCTGACCCGGAACCAGGAGCGGATCACGCTCCCGATCGGGGGCCGGGAGCAGAGCTGGGACAATCCGTGGGACGTCTCGGCCATGTCCAACTACAACACGATCACCTCCCTCGGCGAGTCGCCGCTCGCCGAGGGACTCATCTACGCCGGCACCGACGACGGTCTCATCCAGGTGACAGAGGACGGTGGGGAGAGCTGGCGCCGGATCGAGGTGGGGAGCATCCCCGGCGTCCCCGCCACGGCGTTCGTCAACGACATCAAGGCCGACCTGTACGACGAGAGCACCGTCTACGTGGCGCTCGACAACCACAAGTACGGCGACTTCCGGCCCTACCTGGTGAAGAGCACGGATCGGGGCGCTTCCTGGACGTCCATCGCGGGTGGCCTGCCCGACAGGCACCTAGTGTGGCGGGTGGTGCAGGACCACGTCGAGCCGAATCTGATGTTCGCCGCCACCGAGTTCGGCGTCTTCTTCACGCTGGGCGGCGGGGCGGAGTGGATCGAGCTCGAAGGCGGGGCGCCGACTATCTCCTTCCGCGACATCGACATCCAGCGGACACACAACGATCTGGTGGCCGGGTCCTTCGGCCGGGGGATCTTCATCCTCGACGACTACACGCCGCTCCGCGAGCTGAGCGCCGAGGTCCTGAGCCGTGAGGCGGCGCTCTTCCCGGTGCGGGCAGCGTACTGGTACGTGCCCAAGGAGCTCTCCGAGTCGCAGGGTGATGCCGACTACCGCGCAGAAAACCCGCCGTTCGGCGCCGTGTTCACGTATCTCCTGCGGGACGGCTACACGTCGAAAGAGGCGGCGCGGAAGGAGCGTGAGGAGGCCGCCGGCGAGGGGCAGGACGTTCGCTTCCCTGGCTGGGACGCGCTCGAGGCCGAGATGCGCGAGCAGGGACCGACGGTGCAGGTCGTGGTCCGCGACGCCGCGGGCACGGTGATCGATCGGGTGGATGGACCCACGTCGGCAGGGCTCCACCGGGTGAGCTGGGATCTGGAGCACGCGCCGAAGGGCATTGTCGAGCTCGAGAGTCCAGCGGGAGGAGGCGGTTTCGGCGGCGGCGGCGGGTTCCTGGCGCTCCCGGGTACCTATGAGGCCACTCTGAGCGCGATCGAGGAGGGCGAGGTGGCAGAGCTGGCGGGTCCCATCCAGTTCGAGGTGGTGCCGCTGCGCGACGGCGCTCTCCCCCGTGTGTCCAACGAGGCCGTTGCATCCTTCCGGGCGGAAGTGGTGGCGTTCGAGCGCGACCTGGAGGGGGCGGAGAACCTCCTCGACGAGCAGATCCAGAAGGTGGAGGCGATGCAGACAGCCCTCGCCCGCGCCGAGCGGGACGACCCCGCGCTGGCCGGCCGACTGTACGATACGCGGCTCGAGCTCCTCGAGCTCCGTGAGGCCCTGGAGGGCAGCGAGGCGAAGGACGAGATCGGAGAGCGTGATCCCCCGAGCCCCGGGAACCGCCTCAACGTGGGCGAGAACGGGCTCGAGACCACGTACGGACCCACCGAGCTCCACCGGCGGACTTTGGAGGCGGGGAGGAACGAGCTCGCCACGATCCGCCGGGAGATCGACCGGATGGCCGGGGAGGTGGTCCCCGAGCTCGAGGGGGCGCTGGAGGCGACGGGGGCGCCGCCCGTGGAGGGCGGGCCGCCGTCCTCTCTCTGACGTCTCGCGCTCGTGGATGAGCTGGGCGCGCACGTGTCGGCCGCAGGCGGGGTCGACAACGCGCCCGGTCGCGCCGCCGAGCTCGGGTGCACCTGCCTCCAGCTGTTCACCAAACAGCCAAGCCGGTGGGCCGAGCCGGCGATCGACGACGCCACCGTGGAGGCGTTCGCCCGCGCGCGCGAAGCGCACGGCATTCGCTTGGCCGCCTCGCACGACTCCTACCTGATCAATCTGGCGTCGCCCGATCGTGCCCTGTGGGAGCGATCGGTCCGCTGCCTCGAGGGCGAGCTACGTCGCTGCGCCTCGCTCGGCCTGGAATTCCTGGTGACGCACCCGGGGAACGCGACCGACGGTGACTACGAGGCGGGCGTGGCGCGCAACGCCGAGGGGCTGACTCGCGCGCTGGAGCGGGTCGGAGGCCCTACCTCGGTCCTCCTCGAGCTGACCGCCGGGTCGGGCACGTCGATCGGCGCGACGTTCGAGCGGCTGGCCGCGATCCTGGCTCGCATCCCCGGCGAGCCGCCCGACAGGCTCGGGGTCTGCTTCGACACCTGTCATGCGTTCGCGGCCGGCTACGATCTGGTAAACGACTGGGACGGGGTGTGGGTGCGTTTCGATGACGTGCTCGGGCTCGACAGGCTCCGGCTCTTCCACGCCAACGACTCGAAGCACCCGCTCGGGTCGGGGAAGGACCGCCACGAGCACCTGGGCCAGGGGAGCCTCGGCGTGGAGCCCTTCCGGCGCCTGATGAACGACGAGCGCTTCGCTCGCGTGCCGAAGGTGCTCGAGACGCCCAAGGAAGGCGACCCGCCGAAGTACGACGTCATGAACCTCGACTTCCTTCGGGGGCTTCGGGACTGAGAGGGCGGAGGCTTCGGGACTGAGTCGACGGCGCCTGCAGCCCCCTGCGTCGCGCGCCAGCATGGTCGCCGTCGCGAGTCCGATCACGCTTCCCCCGCAGACGATGATCTCACTCATCCATGCCCTCCCTTGAGGCTACGAGTCGCCCAGTTTAGACCGCGCCAGCGACCTCTGCCGCTCCATCCTGTCCGGAGCGACCGACAGGAAACGCCTGTAGTACACTCGAGCCTGATCGATCTGTCCCATTCTTTCGTGCTCGAGGGCCAGGTTGAACAATACCGCCGGATTCAAGGGGTCGATCGCGAGCGCCCGCTGCCAGAGAGCGAGAGCCCTTGGCCGGGCACCCTGGAGGATCGCGAGATTCGCCAGGTTGTTGAGACTCAAGGGACTGTTCGGATTGATTTCCAGCGCCCTGTTGTAGTGTTCCTCGGCTGCGGCGAGATCGCCCAGTTCCTTGTAGGCGAGGCCGAGACTCGAATGGGCCGTGGAGGATCGAGGCGAGAGCCGCACAGCGGTCGAGAGATGTCCTACCGCCTCGGCGTAGGCACCTTCGGCGAGAGCCGCTTCTCCCAGGTTCAGGTAGGCACGACTGTACTCGGGGTAGATCTCGGTGGCATTGAGCGAATGGAGTCGAGCGGATTGGAAGTCCCCCCGCTCGAAATGCTCGCCCGCCAGTGAAGCCTGCACCCATGCACTCCTCGGGTTCGCGTCCGCGGCACTCACGAGCAGTGTGTAGTTGTCGTGCCACTCGAAGTTGCGCGACCGTACCCTCACCGAGAACGCGAGCACTACGAGCGCGAGTAGAAGCGGACCGAGGATCTCCCGCTGTCGGGGAACGAGGCGCAGCACGAGGTCGGCCAATCCGACACACGTGAGGGCGAATCCCACCGAGGGCATGTAAAGGAACCGCTCGGCAAACATCGACGCCATCGGATTGAGAGCGTTCACGAAGAGCAGGCCCAGGTAGCAGCACAACACTCCGAGCCCGAAGAACAACATCCGATGCCGCCGCCAACTCAGCAGCAAAAGGCCAACGAGCAGCAGTGTCCCGATACCGGCCGCCAGCACACCCGG
This sequence comes from Gemmatimonadota bacterium, assembly GCA_039589195.1. Taxonomy (GTDB): domain Bacteria; phylum Gemmatimonadota; class Gemmatimonadetes; order Palauibacterales; family Palauibacteraceae; genus JBDHAC01. Next base: position 13,754 of record JBDHHV010000078.1, read on the forward strand.
TCCCCACGGGCTGTTCACCAGGGTGAGCGAGTCGAACGAGTAGTCCGCCACGAGTCGCACCGGCCACATCAGGAGCGACAAGCCGAGCCCCAGCAGCTTCACGCCCGTCAGGACTCGGACCCCTGCCGGTTCCTGTATCAACGGGTTGAATACGAACTCGATCTGGTACGCCCCGGGGCCGCCAAACGCTATTTGGATGGCTCCAACATAGACAGCCGTCAGCCCGAGATACGGTGCGAGCCGCTTCCACCTCCCGGGTGAGCTTCTGAAGGCGAGATCGTAGATGATCAGGACGCCGGGCAGAGCCAAAGCCCCTTCCTTCGATAGCAGGGCGAGGAGAAAGGCCACCACGCTACCCACACGCAGCCACACCGTCCTCCTCGCACCCGAATCCCGACGGCCCACGGGAGGAAACGCCAAGGTGTAGAGAGCAAGCGCCCCCAGGGCGAAAAAGGCCGCCATGAGCTCGCTACGCTGGGCCACCCACGCAACGGAATCGGTGCCGATGGGGTGCAAGCCGAACACGGCGGCGACGGCCGCCGAGAACAGGGTGCGACGCGAGAGCAGATACACGAGCACGAACAGCAAAAGCGTGTTCGCCGCGTGAAGAAACACATTCACGAGGTGGTATCCGAACGGGTCCAACCCGCCAACCGCGTAGTTCAACGCGTAGGACACGCTTACGATCGGCCTGTACAGGGCTCGGACGGATGCGGAGGTCGACTCCCAGAAGCCGGACGTGAACATCCGTGGCACGTTCGCCAGGTCTCGGATGATGGGATTCTGCTCTACGAATGCCCTGTCATCGATGACGAAGCCGTTTCCGAGAGCGTTGCCGTATACGAGGAAGACCGCGGCGACGAGCAACAGCCCGACCGCGACCACCTGCGTGTCCCGGCCAGACGGGTTCACGGACACGCGCAACGCCCGATCTGAATCGAGTAGCGGGCCTCTACCATCATCCTCGCTCCGCGACAAGGCCGGTTCACGGCCCCTTCACCACGACTGCATTTACGATAGGTTCCATTCATCCATGGCACCGCATGGCGGGCCCAGGCGCGTGGAAGAACGTAGGTACCTGCTGTTCGTGAGTGAAGACAGCATGACCAAGACGAAACGCCGGACCAAGTGCCCCGACTGCGGCAAACCGGCGTCCGGCAACTTCTGCACCGATTGCGGTGTGGCCCTCAAGGGAGCCAGGTGCCCCCAATGCAGCTCCCCGCTCTCTTTCGGCTCGAGACACTGCAAGAGCTGCGGGGATGCCTTTGGAGCGTCCAGGAGGACTTATACGCCCGCGGTCGTCATGGCCGCAGCCGCGGTATTGGTGGTAACGGTAGTGATGATCACGATAGACCCGTTGCGGCCACAGCCCTCGGCACCTCGAGCGGCGTCAGTCCTCGGCGAACACCCGGGCGAGATCGATCTCGCCCACCTGGTCGGTCCCCAGCCTGACCGGAAGGAGGTCGACGAAGCGCTCATTGCGCGGCTCCTCGCCGAAGCGCCACACATCGACCGCCTCGGCCTCAGGATCGACGATCCAGTACTCCGCGATACCCTGTCGTTCGTACAGCCGGCGCTTCAGGTCCCTGTCCCGGACGGCCGTGTTCGGAGAGAGGATCTCGACGACGAGATCGGGAGCACCCTTCAGCTCATCGGGGGCGACGATGCCGCGCCGCTCGTTTGACACGAACAGGATGTCGGGTTGCACGCCCTCGCCCGTGTCGGCGAATCGCACGCCGATCGGGGCCTCCCAGATGCGGCCATGTTCCGGCTCGACCAGAAGCCGCACCAGTTCCAGGGTCAGTCGCAGTGAGATCGTCTGGTGACGGACCGAGGGTGCGGGTGTCATGTACAGCTCGCCCTCGATCGCCTCGTAGCGAT
>JBDHHV010000079.1:0-15166 GCA_039589195.1 Gemmatimonadota bacterium
CTCCGCCGGTGTAACGGCCTCCAGCCGGTCGCGGTGCAGGAAGAACAGACGCCAGTCCCCCATCGAGGCCCACTCGCTGAGTTGTCGGGCAATCCCCTGTGGATTGTTGAACGCCAACTCGATGTCCTTGAGGAACTCGGTCTTCGCGCGCTCGACCTCCTCTGCGGTCGGCGGGTTCTCGATCAGGCCGTCGACCGTGGTCAGGAGAGCCTGGGCCGCCTCTTCGAGCGAATCTTCCTCGCGCACCTGTGCGCCCAGCAGCAACGCACCGGGTTCCTTGAGCTGGAAGTTGAACGCGAGGGCTTCCGCGGCCAGACCGGGCTCGATGAGGCTCTTGTACAACCGGCCCGAGGGCTCCGTGCCCAGGAGGTGGGTGAGGACGTCGACCGCCGCGAACTGATCGTGCGAGCCGGGTGGGACGTGGTACGCCGCCAGCACGAGCTGGATGTCGCCGATACGCCGCAGGGTTACGGTGCGTTCCCCGTCCTGGGTGGGTTCTGCGGTGTAGGTCGTGAACAGCGTATTGGCCCCGCTTCGATCGGGATGCGGGATCGCCCCGAACTTCTCCTGGATCAACTCCAGTGCCCGACCCTCGTCGAAGCGCCCGGCCACGACCAGCACCGAGTTATCAGGCTGATAGTACTTGCGGTAGAACGCCTGCAACCGGTCGATCGGCACGTTCTCGATGTCGGCCCGCGCCCCGATCGTCGAGTTTCCGTAGTTGTGCCACTGGAACGCGGCCGACATGGTCCGTTTCAGCAGCACGCTCTGAGGACTGTTCTCCCCCGCCTCGTACTCGTTGCGGACGACGGTCATCTCGGAATCCAGATCCTCCTTCGCGATGAAGGAGTTCACCATCCGGTCCGCTTCGAGGTCCAGCGCCCAATCCAGGTTCTCTTCGCTGGCCGGGAAGGTCTCGAAGTAGTTCGTCCGGTCGAACCAGGTGGTCCCGTTCGGGAACGCGCCGTGCTCGGTGAGCTCCGCCGGGATGTCGGGGTGGTCCGGGGTCCCCTTGAAGACGAGGTGCTCCAGAAGGTGTGCCATCCCGGTCTCGCCGTAACCTTCGTGCCGGGACCCTACGAGATACGTGATATTGACCGTGATCTGCTGCTTGCTCTGATCGGGGAAGAGGAGTACCCGGAGTCCGTTCTCGAGCGCGTATTCCGTGATCCCCTCGACGGACGCCACTCGTGTGACGCCTTGCGGCGTGGGATCCTGTGTCGTTTCCACCGTCGCCTGCTGGGCGGTGACCGGCACGGCGGTCGTGGCGGCGAACGGGAGGGCCAGACCGCATATCATGGTCAATAGCATCAAGCGTGTGCGCTTCGGTGTCATCGTATTCCCCCGGTCTGCAGGGTGGACATCTCATCTCCTGGCCGCGGCGTGGTGCGAGGAGAGCCAATCTTCTGGCTCGATCCCGGGTCCGTGAGAACCGAGTTCTCGAGTCCACAAGTACCACGTTGACCCCGACGTGTTCAATGACATCGAGAGCACGGGTGGCCGTGGCCCGAGCGCGGCGCTAGGGTAGGCGCGATCAACCGTGAGCTGACTATGAACGCATTCGAAACCGAGATCCAGGTACGCTTCGGCCACGTCGATCCCGCGGGGATCGCGTACTTCCCGCGCATCTTCGATTACCTGCACGATGTATTCGAGGCGCTCTGGGAGGGGCACGTCGAGCAACGGTATTACCACCTCCTCCTGGAGAGGCACATCGCGTTCCCGCTGGTCCACAGCGATGTGGACTTTCGGGCTCCTCTACATTTCGGCGATCGGCCCACGGTGCGAGTCACGTGCTTTCAGCTCGGCCGCAGCTCGTTGGGACTGCGGTACGTATTCTACCGGGGTGACGAGGTCTGCGTGGATGCGCGCATGATCACGGCGTGCGTGCGAACGGACACGATGCAGTCCCTCCCCATTCCCGACGAGTTCCGCGCTCGGTTCGAGCACATTCGCGAGTAGCTTGCTAAGGCTGGCCGTGAACCTCCGCGTAGCGTTCCGCCACGGGGCGCAACCGCCCCTGCAAGCGCGCCACGGTCTCCCGGTGTTCGGGCAACGACGACAGGTCGGTTTGGCACCACGGGTCACGGACGATGTCGTACAGCTCGGTCGAGCCGTCACCGTTCAGGATGAAGTAAAGATCTCCCTCGAGCGCGGCCTGCATGTGCCCGCGGCTCACGGGGTTGTGCGCCTGCATGAAGGGTAGCCCGCTCGTCTCGGCGAGTACGAGATCTCTGGAGTCACCCGTCGCTTCGTCGCCCGCTGCCTCCTCGCGCGCTGCCTCGTCGCCGGTTGCCTCGATGACGCCGTCCGAGCTCCAGTAGCGGACCAGGCTCTCACCACCCGGCGACATGTCATCGAGACCCAAGAGAGTAGCGACCGTCGCCGGCAGATCCCGGAGGCTGACGGGTTGCTCGACCCGGTGTCCCGCGGGGACGCGCCCCGGAAGGATGAGCACCAGGGGAACGTGAACCGATGCGAGATTGAGGCTTCGCCCGTGCTGGACCACGCCTTTCTCCCCGAACTCCTCCCCGTGGTCCGAGGTCACTATCACGAGCGTGTTCTCGAGCGCCCCACGTCTCTCGAGCTCCAGAAAGAGCTCCTCGAGTCGCGCGTCCAGCGCGAGAATGCTGGCGTCGTAGGCGTCGACCCACCCCTGTAGCTCCTCTCGCGTTCGCATTTGTTGCGAGTCGATCGAGGCGTGGTCGCACGGGCGTGGTCCCGTCACGAACTCCTGGGCGAATTCGCCCGGGGGGAGATACGGGTCGTGCGCATCGAAGAAGTTCAGGAATGCGAAGAACGGACGACCCCCCACTCCGGCCTGCCATCCCAGAAACTCATCCGAGACCACGTGCGCGGGCTTCCGGCCGAGGGACTCATGGTAACCGGTGAGGCGGCGCAGCCACTTCAGTCCACCCAGTGTTTGGCCGAGCGAGACGCTATTGATGAACTCGCTCGGGCGAGTCACGCCATCGTCGTAGTGCGCGAAGCCTCGGTCCAGGCCGGTGAAGCGGCTGGCGTAGACGCGGTTCGCCACGAACCCCCCCGTGAGGTACCCGCGCTCGGCCAGCGCCTCGGCCAGCGTCCACGGCTCCGCTTCCACAGGCACGCTCCAGTCGGCGCGCAGATCGTGCGGGTACACCCCGGTCAATGCGCTCGCGTGGGAGGGCAGCGTCCACGGAGCGGGGGAGAGGGCCCGCTCGAACGTCACTCCGGCCCTCGCCCGCCGGGTCAGCCCGGGGGATGTCTCCCGCTCGTATCCATACAGACCGAGGCTCGACGCCCGCACGGTGTCCAGGATGATCAACAGGAGATTGGGGGCTCCGGCTCGTCCCTCCGGCAGCTCGCTCAAAGCTTGCCGCTCGGCGCGCCAGTGGGTCACGGGGCGGGCCGCCGCTACTCCGATGACGGCGAGCGCCAGCGGGATGGCGGTTCGCCGCACCAAGCGGTGCAGACCGATCCAGTGGGCGGCGACCCCCCTCCCCATCCGCGAGGCGACTCCGGCGGCGAAAACCGCGAGCGCGGCGGGGTGCACCTGTTCCCGGAAGTGCAGAGCGAGCGATATGAGGAGCAAGCAGACGAAGAACGCCGAGATCGTCGAGGCGCGTATCCGCCCGCGGGCCGCCAGCAGGCCCGCTGCCCCACCGAGGAGTCCGAACATGACGACGTCGGTGACGGCGGCCATCCATGGAACCGGGGGTGCCGGACCCAGGAACGGCTGGATCCGGAACCGCACCAACTCCAGGAGGAGCATCTCGCCCAGGCCTGTGAGCAGGCCGAGCCATACTCCGAGGACCACGACGCGACCCGGAGTCACGACCGCGGCTCCGGGTGGCGCAGCCGAAGCGAGGAATCGAGCTCCAACCGGCGTGAGCAGAAAGACGCCGCCGAGGAGACCGAGCAGTCCCGCCCCCAGCAGCAGAGCCTGGCTCGTGCCGAATCCCGGTGCCGAACCCGGCACGGCCTCGGCCGCAAACGCCAACGCGGCGACCACCAGACCACCGACTATCAGCAGCGCGGCCCGTCTTCGTCCCGTCCTATCCCCCATCCACGCTCCGGTTCTCATCGCGTCGGCGCGCCGCGAGAATAATGCCTCGCGGCGAGGGCGAACTCACATGTTCGCCACCATCGCTTGCGCGAACTCGCTCGTCTTGAGGAGGGTCGCGTCCTCCGTCAAGCGGTGGAAGTCGTACGTCACGCGCTTCTCCGAGATCGTCTTCTCGAGACTCGCTACGATCAAGTCTGCGACCTCGTGCCACCCGAGATACCGGAACATCATCTCGCCCGAGAGGATTACCGAGCCCGGGTTCACCTTGTCCTGACCGGCATACTTCGGCGCCGTGCCGTGTGTGGCCTCGAAGATCGCGTGACCGGTCTCGTAGTTGATGTTGGCACCGGGGGCGATCCCGATCCCTCCGACCTGCGCGGCGAGGGCGTCGGAAATGTAGTCGCCGTTGAGGTTCATCGTCGCGATCACATCGTACTCGGCCGGACGGGTCAGTATCTGCTGGAGGAAGGCATCCGCGATCACGTCCTTGACGACGATGCCACCGGGCGTTTTGCACCAGGGACCGCCGCCGAATTCCTCCGCACCGAATTCTTCCTTCGCGACTTCGTATCCCCAGTCGCGAAATCCGCCTTCGGTGAACTTCATGATGTTCCCTTTGTGGACGAGCGTGACGGTCGGGTAGCCCTGCTCTCGCGCGTACCGGATGGCGGAGCGCACGAGACGCTTGGTGCCTTCCTCGGAGATGGGCTTGATTCCGATGGAGCTCGTGTCCGGAAAGCGGATCGTGCTCGTTCCCATCGTCTCCCGAAGGAAGCCTATGAGGCGCTCTACTTCCTCCGTCCCGGCCTGCCACTCGATGCCCGCGTAGATGTCTTCCGTGTTCTCGCGGAAGATCACCATGTCCACCAGGTCCGGGCGCTTCACGGGAGAAGGGACTCCCGCGAAGTACCGTACGGGCCGAACGCACGCGAACAGATCCAGCTTCTGGCGAAGCGTGACGTTCAGCGAGCGGAAGCCACCGCCAACGGGAGTGGTGAGCGGTCCCTTGATGGCTACCAGGTGATGATTGATCGCCGTGAGGGTGTCGTCCGGCAGCCAGCTCCCGACCGTGTCGTTCGCCTTCTCGCCGGCGTACACCTCGAACCACACGATCTCACGCTCACCGCCGTATGTCTTCTCGACGGCCGCGTCGAACACCGTCTTGGAGGCCGCCCAGATGTCGGGTCCCGTGCCATCTCCCTCGATGAACGGGATGATCGGCCGCGCGGGCACCTGAAGCTCTCCATCCGACAGAGTGATCCGCTCGCCCATGCTTGGTGGAATCAGTTGTTCGTATAGAGTGTTGGTCGCTGTAGTCATCGATCTCTACATGTATCCAGTGTTCACTTTCGCTCGAGTCGGTTCGCCAACCCGGGGCCGTCCCGCCCCGCCAGATCAAGATTACCAGCCACTACCATGGCGGACAAACGGCTGGAACTCCGCCGTCCAGGTGAGCCCGACGCTTCGCTTCGGCTCGGGCCGGGTCGCCAGCCTCGCTCACGACCAGGAGGGCGGTCCGAGCATGGGCCCGGTCAGAATCTCGCGTCCATCATCAGGTACAACCAGGTCATGTCCTCCGAGAGACGCCCGATGTCGGCCCAGGTGTCGTCCTGTATCACGAAGGCCGCGCCCCCCTGGATCGAAAGATCGGGACTGTAGTTCCAGGTGGCTATGAGGTCGATCTCCTCGCCCAGGTGTCCGGAGTCGAACCCGCCTGTCTTCGCGAGGCGGAAGGAATGCGCGTCGAGGCTCAGCCGCCAATCGTCCGCCGGCCGGACCGCAAGCTTGAGCGCCAGATCCTGCAATCCCTGGTTAGCCGTGTGGGCCGGGATGTTGAGAAACAGGTCCGCGAACCCGTAGAACTTGTGGTTGGTGGCAAACAGCGTATCGAAGACCTTCAGCTTTCCGTCGTCCGCATCGTCATCGCCCGACAGGTAGTCGTACCACAGGGTCGCGGTCGCCCTGCCATCGGCGAACAGGTATGCGAGCCGCCCGCCGAACATGTACGCACTCACATCCGTGCCCCCGCGGTCACCCGTCTGGACGGAGCCTTCGGCCCGATAGATCAGGTTCTCCGCCGCGCCTACCCAGCGCGCCCCGAATGTGGCCTGCTCCGTATCGGTGTTCGCCCCACCTTCCACGTTGTCGACCCGGTTGAAGATCACGTACACATCGACTGCCTGGTCGTCGGCCACCTCGATCGTCCCGTACCCGGCCACCAGCTGGGCGTCGCGGTCGACGTCGGGAGTTATGTCGTTCCCGAGTTGCGCGAGGAAGACATTCATTTTGCCGAGCTCACCCGCCCCGCTCAGCAGCAGACCATCGAAGCTCCGTCCCTGCTGCGTCCACCCGACGGCCCCCACGAGGCGTTGCCCCCCGAAGTTCACCTCCTGCCGCCCGACCCGACCGAGGAGCAGTCCGTTGCCTGACCGCACATCGATGTAGCCCTGGTGCAGATCGAAGTTCTCGGCGCTGAAGTCGGTGAGGGTGTTGGTTTCCTCTCCCCACAACCGCACATCTTGCACCTGGAGGAACACGCTGACGTTCTTTTCGAGCGACGCCGTGATGTTCGCCCGCGCCCGCATCGAGACGAAGGCATCGGAGTCTCCCGCTCCTCCCACGAAGGGGTCTCGGGACTCGGCGCGCGGCCGTAGCTGGCCCCCGATTGTCACGTCCTGCGCGACGGCGAACGAGCTGGATGCCAGGAGCAGGAGCCCTGACAGGACAACCCTGCGCGATTTCATCGGCTTTCTCCTGTGATGGCCGGGAAGACACACCGATCCTCGATGGCAGAACGAATCCGTTCGGCCGAGCGAGGGGTGCCGGGGCCGGGCACCGGCAAGATCTGCCGCCGGCGCCCGGAGCCTCGCCCCGGCTCAGAGATCAGTAGATGTCGTATGCCGTGCTGTAAGTGTCGAGCCTGCCGGTCGCCGTGACCAGCGAATCGCCCTGTGGTGGAACAAGTGTCGGCAGGATCTATGCGGTCGCGGCATTCCCTTGAAGCGGCCGTCGAGCCTACCATTCACGGACCACGCAATCGTAAGTCCAGAAACGATTTACGAATATCGTACCTGAAGGCTCCATCTCGACGGGGCCGGAGAGCACGCCGGGGACATCGCGGGCAATTATGGCACCGGACGGGGACGTTATGCCCCGCCCGAGGGCTGCGGGACCCGTTTGGAACCCCCTCCTTGCGCGCAGCCGCTTCCTGTCACACCTCGAAGGAGCGCCCGGGTCACTCTCAGGTAAACGCCATTGGGTCAACGCGAGTCTCACTACCGAATAACCCAAGGACGGCAGGTGCACGAACTCGCCAGTCGACGGCTCGAGCCTCGAGACAAAGCGGTAGATGAGCTCGCGCGACTCGCGGCGGGTGGAGATGAAGCCGCGTTCGACGCGCTCGTCCGTCAGTGTTATCGGCGCATCTACCGTTGGGCGCTGGTTCGGGTCGGTGAGCCCGATGATGCCGAGGATGTCACCCAGGAGGTGTTGGTTCGCCTGTACCGTCATCTCTCGTCCTGGGAGGGCCGTGGCCGCTTCACCACCTGGTTGTACGGTGTGACGCGGAACGCCGCAGCGAGCCAGACAGCCCGAAACAGGGGGCGCGACCCGAGGGGAGACATGGACTCCGCGGCGCGAGGCGTCGGGAGCACCGAGGATGAGGTCCTCGATCGCATGTGCGCCGAGCGTGTGGTCGGGATGATCGGCTGCTTTCTCCTGGAGCTGCCCGTGAGACAGCGAGAGTTGTTCGACCTGATCGACCTGCAGGGGTTCACACCGGCGGAAGTCGCGGAGATGCTCGACATGCATCCGGGCACCGTTCGGGTGCACCTGTTCAGGGCGAGAAAGCGGATTCGAGGGTGGCTCCTGGAGCACGGGTCGGATCTGCAGACGGGGTCCGGATGATGGATTGGCCGACATGACGAGTTGCGAGACGATCCGAGAACGGCTGCTCGAAGCACCCCCTACCGCTCTGACCGGGCGTGGGGAGTCCGCCGTCGCCCGGCATGTGCGGAGCTGTGCGGCCTGCCGTTCAGTCGCCAGACGGATTCTCGACGAGATCGAGCTGCTGGAGGCGAGCCTCGAGCAGCTCCGGCCCCGGATGAGCGAGGACGAGGCGGTGCTCCTGGCTCTCGACCTCGCGGGGCGTCAGATCGCGGTGGAGGAGCCACCCGCCACCCGCCGAGCCGGGAGCCCAGGGGTCCGGCGGCGCTGGATGCGGTGGGCGCCGTTTCCGGTCGCGGCAGCGGCGGCGATCGCCGCTCTCGTGTTGACGGCGGGACCGCGCGGCGAGCGCCTCGAGGAGGCCGGCCCGTCTGCGCGCGCGGCGCCCGAGCTGGCCGCGGCCGCATCGCTGGACAGGCTGAGCGTAGACATCCCCGAGCAAGGGCGGGTCGCGGTGTTCGAGACCAAGAATCCCTCCATCACCGTGGTCTGGTTCTACTGAGCGCGTAAAGGCCTCGATCGCTCACGGTGCGTTCGCTGCCGGGGCGAGGCGAGACCCCCAAACGAGGAGAGACTCTCATGCACACACGCGGCCTGCTCCACGATACCGGATCGCGGTCACCGTCGCGCCGGATCGGTCGCGGGGCGCATCTGGCGCTCTGGCCGGCTGTTCTGGCCCTGTTCCACGCCTGCGGCGGTGGACCCGACCTCGATACCCGGACCTTCGAGCTCCAGTACCTGGACCCGGACGAGGCTATCGGGATGGTAAGCCCCTACGTCTACTCGGACCGTGAGGAATCCCCCGGTCGTATCAGCGCTTTCTCGAGCGGCCTCACGGTGCGTGAAACGTCCGACAATCTGGATCGGATCGGGCGCGTCTTGGCCGAGTACGATCGGCCAAAACCAGGCGTGCGGCTCATCTTTCAGCTCATCGAGGCGGATGGCCCGGGCGAGCCCGATCCGAGGATTCGGGATGTCGAATCGGCGCTTCGGGAGCTGTTCCGCTTCGAGGGTTATCGACTCGTCTCCGAGACGAACATGGCCGCCATGCAAGGCACGGGCTCGAGCCAGCAACTGCACGACGGCACGCGTGAGTTCTTCATCGCGGCGAACGTGCACGAGATTCGTGGCTCCTCCGACAAGGCCTCGGTAGCGCTGAGCGTGCACCTGGGGATGTCAAATGTAGGCGAGGCGATCCAGACCTCGATGGCGGTCCCGGTCGGACAGACGGTCGTGCTGGGGAGCACCAAGCCGATCGACCAGCCGACGTTGATTCTCACCGTGCGGCCCGAGCTCGTGACCCTGGCCGACTCCACGACCTCGTGACGCGTACTTAGGAGGCCGTCGCGCAGCGCTCCAGCGCCGCGTCGATCGCGGCGGCGAGAAGACCTCGTCGCGAATTGCCGGCGAGCGCGACGGCTTCGTCCAGCGCTGAACACACCGTCATCTCGATCGACCCGAAGATCTCAGCCGCCTCGACCACGTCGTCCCGTTCGATCTGCACGGCGAAGGCGTGCGCGGTACCGCAATTGGCGATGAAGTCCGCCACGACGCTGAAGCGAGCATCGGCGTCTCGCTCGAGCGCCGTGTCGCCCGGGAAAGAGGCGTCGAAGGGATGATTCGCTCCGCAGATGATGCTCTCGACCCCCTGGACTTCCAATCGATCCAGCACGGCCGGCGTCACCGTCCCGGAGGCGGCGGCACACACGCATAGATCGGCGGGCACGGTCCCGAATCGCTCCCGGGCGTCGCCGGGTCCGTGCCAGGACCCTCCCTCGTCCGCCTCGGGCAGTCGATTGCCGGCCCGGCGGCGGAGCAGATCCGCGACCGCGGGCTCGTCGAGGCCGTCCTCGGAGATCAAGGCGCTTCGATCATCGACGATCCCCACGAGCCGGGCGCCCCAACGCGATAGGTACAGTGCCGCCGCTCCACCGACTCGCCCAAAGCCCTCCAGTAGGACGCGGGCGCCCGTCAGCGAGCGACTTTGCCGTTGCAGAAGCCTCCGGGCGGCGATCGCCACGCTGTAGCCGGTGACCAGATCGGCCACCCGGAGCGGAAGACCGGGGACCCCGAACTCGCCATCAACGAGCTGTCCGAGGCCGTCGCGGACCGCGGCGAGCCGGCGCGCCAGCTCCTCGTCTCGCAGGCCGAAATGGCCGCGCGCCAGGCCCTGCTGCGGGTGGTGGAGACCCACCTCCAGGCAGAGCGGGACAACCTCCCGCACCTCGTCCACGTTGAGATCGCCGGCCGTCGAGTAGCAGCTCTCGAGGTAGGGTCGGATCGAGCGGAACCACCTGCGCAACACGGCTCGCTTGCGCGGATCGTCGGGGTCGAAATCGATCCCGGACTTGGCGCCACCCATCGGCGGGCCCGAGATCGAGAACTTGAGCTCCATGATCTTGGCGAGGAAGACGACCTCGTCGTGGGTGAGCCCGGAACGCATCCGTGTCCCGCCCCCCGCCGCCCCACCCCTGAGGCTGTTGATGACGAGCCAGCCTCGCGCGGTCGTTTCCCGGTCCTTCCACTCCACCACGGTCTCGGGAGGGCGCGCCAGGTATTCGGCGTAACGACGCCACACTCTCTCGGTAGCTTCTCCGCTCGCCTGGTCCCCGTCCTGGCGGGGGGTCCGTGCCGAACCCGTATTCACACTGGTGCCTGCTTGCCTCTTCTGTCGTCCGCCCAGCCCTCGGGACCCCTCCTCGCTCGCTCCGAGCGACCCCTCGTCTCTCGGCAACCAGCCTCACGAAGTGGAGGAGCCTGCGGGCCACACGTTATTCGTCCGATCGAGGTCCGGATAGAAGCGCTCGGGATCCAGGATGATCTTCACCACCCGCCGGGGAGCTTCCACGCGTCGCGTCACGCGACGCGTGCCCGCCCACACATCGACCGCCCAGGTTACGCGCTCCGAACTCCCATCCGCGAAGTGGAGCTCGATCTCGACCGGCATGACGGCGCCACCCCGGTTCGTGATGGTGACGCTGAGCGCGCCCTCCTCCTGGTCAACGGCGTCGATGGCCTGGTCGAGCGTAACGGTGTCGTAGAACCATGCACGCCAGAACCAATCAAGGTCGATGCCCGACTCCGTCTCCATCAGGCGGAAGAAGTCCCACGGATACGGGTGCCGGTAGCTCCAGGCTCCGGCGTAGTCCCGGTATGCGCGATCGAAGGTGTCCTCTCCCAGAACCCGCCGGAGCGCGTGCATCAACGTGGCCGGCTTCGTATACGCCGCGACGCCCCGACCAAACCCGCTCTCCACGTAATCGGTGTGTTGCATCAGAGGCGCCTCGATCTCGGCTCGCGCGGCCTGCAGATACCGATCCTGGTCCCGCATGCGAGCGTTCTGGTTCCCGAAGAAGTCGGTCCGCGCCAGCGCCTCGTTGAACGACGTGAGCCCCTCGTCCATCCAGGCGAAGGCGGCCTCGCGGGACCCGACGATCATCGGGAACCACTCATGGCTGATCTCGTGCGCGAGCACGCTATACAGCGGCTCTCCCGGACGAGAACGCCCGATGAACACGAGCATCGGGTACTCCATACCGCCGATCGGCCCATATGCCGCGGTGGCGTGTGGGTACGGATAGGGGAGGATGTGGCGGCTGAAGAACTCGATCGCATGCTTGGAGAACGTCGCCGCGTCCTGCCAGTGCTCGAGGGCGGGATCGTACATGGCCTGGACGAGTACCCGCCCCTGGTCGCCGCCGACGTCGGCGCCGACCGCGTCCCACACGTACCGGTCACTCGTCGCGAAGGCGAAATCACGCACCTGCGCGGCGCGGAATTGCCACGTGCGATCTGCGTCGATCGGGGTACCGGGCGCCAGGTCCTCGCCGGATCCGATCCGGATCGTCTCATCGGCTTGAAGCGCTCGCGCGAGACGCCGTCTCATGGCCTCGGGGAGCAGGGACGGGGCGTTCCGTAGCTCACCCGTCGCCGCCACCAACCAGCCATCCGGTACCGTGAGGGAAACGTCGAACGAGCCGTACTCCAGGTAGAATTCGCCGTCGCCCAGATACGGACTCGCGTCAAAGCCCAACACGTCGTCCACGACCGCGATCTGGGGATACCACTGCGCCACGTTGAAGACGTGGTTGTCGATGTGTCCGGTCCGGAACGCATCGGCTCCGGGGATCGTGTACTCCCACTCGAACTCGAGCTCCGCGATCCCACCGGACGGGATCGGCTCCGGCAGGATGACCTGTGCGACCGAGCCTTCGATGACGTAGCCGGCGCGCCAGCCACCTCCGCGGAAGTCCGTCCGCGTCAGCCGCTCGAGCACCCGCCCCTGGGCGACGACACGACCGATCTGCATGCCGCCGGTGACTTGCACCGTTCTGTTCCGTTCGGCCCCCTCGCTGAAGACGTTCTGGTACAGGTGCACGAACAAGCGTGGAATCTCGCTCGGTGCGCGGTTCGTGTATCTGATCACCTCGCTGCCGGACAGGGTGGCTGTCTCGGGGTGGAGCGACGCCCGGATGGTGTAGTCGACTCGCTGCTGCCAATAGGTGGGGCCCGGGCGGCCGTCCGGCGTTCGGGTCCCGTTCTCGACCGCGCGGAGGTATCCGGCCGGCGGGACGACCGGAGTGAACACCGGGTGGTCCACGACCAGGGAAGGCGGCACGCCTGCCGCGGGCCGTTTGTCTTCCTGCCCGTCAGCGGGTCGGTTTCCGACCGTGCCCAGCAGGATGAGCGACAGCGTCCCGAGCCGGACGCTCGCCCTGTCTCCGATCCACGCTCTCATGTTTCATCCCTCATGGAAAGCAAGATACCCCGTGGCAAGAAAGGTACCCCACGTTTGGGATCCCTGAGCCCCGTATTGGTGTTGTTGTTGAGATCACGCTGGTGCGTGGCGGGCCGGAGGTCCGGCTACCGTTGTCCAAAGCCTTGCGAGGAGGAGTCATGCGTCGTCGATCGATCTTGCGGTTTGCCGTTGTGAGTGGTGCGCTCGTGCTCGGTGCCTGCGCCCCGAGCGACCAGGAAGCCGAAACGACGGCCGAGGCCGAGCCGGAGGTGGAAGTGGAGGCAGATGCCGGAACATCCATGCCCGAGCCGAGCGCGGAAGCCGTATGGCAGCACCTACAGGCCTCCGATTACACGAGTTGGGCGCTATGGCCCGGCAAGGGCGAGCAGTACCAGGGTGGCGAGCCGCACGGGATGCTCCTCACCACGTACGTGAACGCCCTCGCGCTCGACGCGCTTACGAACGGCGCCGGACGCATGCCGGCGGGCGCCATCATCGTGAAGGAGAACTTCATGGGTGATGGGACGCACGCGGCGACCACGGTCATGTACAAGTCCGCAGGCTTCGACCCGGAGCACAACGATTGGTGGTGGTTGAAACGAGACGCGGATGGCACCATTGCCGCCGAGGGCGGGCCGGAGGGCATGGCGCAGATGTGCATCGGCTGCCACAGCGGGAAATCCGACAACGACTACATCTTCACCAGCGAGCTCGGCACCGCCGGGGGAATGTAGCAAGTCACTTCGACGGAGCTGACCGGGGAACGTCAACGAGGCGCGCCGGGGGAGAGGTGGGCGCGCCTCGGTCGGCTTGCTAGCGTGCTGGCTAGGGTCCGCTGAGCACACCCGTGATCGTGGCCCCATCGCGCACCCACTTGACCGTGATCGCGTCCTCGTCCGGCCCTTTGATCAGCACCTGACGCAGGTGCTCCACCTCGGTGCATTCACGCCCGCCCGCTTCGATCACCACGTCGCCGGGGCGTAACCCGAGCCGGGCTGCCGGAGTCCCCGGGATCACCCGCTGAACCAGCAGACCGCTGTCGATCCCGGCGAGCGATCTCGCGATCCTGCCGCGAACGGGCATGAACTCGGCCCCTGCCAGATGCCGACCGATGACCGCTTCGACGACGCTGCCCAGCCGCCTGCGGTCGAGCGTGACGGACACGGGCTCTCCGGGTGCAAGCTCGACGGCGATCCTCTCACCGAGCGTGACCAGCTTGTCCAGCCACACTCTGTACGTGGAGTCGAAGACCGCGCGGAGCTCGCGCCCGAGATCGACCCGGATCGGTAACGCGTCCACGATGTCGATCTGACCGATCTCGAAGTCCTCTTCGATCGGCGCCACGTGCAACGCCCCATCACGTACGCGAATCGCGGATGGGACGACCTGGACCTCCTGCCCCTGACGTCGGATCGTGAATGCCAGCGAGCTCACTCCATCCGTCCGTAGCGCTCCCGATGTGACCACGTAGGCCCGCGGGAGGCTCTGGGTCACGGTCACCGTCCGTGCGGGAGTGCGGCGTCGAGGCTCCTCGGCCGGTCGCGTCGCGGGCACGACTTGAACGAACCTGTGTTCGTCATCGCGTCTGAAGTCCAGCGTGACGGGTGTCCCGGGGCGCAGGCCGCCGAACACTCGAGTGGCAGTCTCGACGGTGAAGACCTGGCCGTTGAGCGCAAGCAGCCGATCGCCCACGACGATCCCGGCCCGGGCGGCCGGGCCGTTCTGGACCACCTCGTCGACGTGCAGGACCATCTCGCAACGCTTCCACTTTTCGGCGGTGCCCCAGGCGCACTCGTAGTGCGGCGCGACCCAGACGCCGATCCAGCCCGGTGGAGCCGGGGGGCGGGGCGTCTGGACGTTCTGCGCACCGAGCGGCGCCGCGACGAGCAGCGCCAGCGCGGTACACAGCGCTCCTGGCGTTCCGGAGGCGCGTCGCCTCCGCGGGTCCCGCAATGTTGACATCGTCTTCATCATGAAAAGTTTATCTCACCACTGAGAATCTATGTCGGCACCGGCGGCACGCCGGTCCTCCTGTCACGCCTACCAGGCCTCGGCCCGCGTCAGATGAGTCGATTGATCCAGCCGGCTCGCAAGCTCGCTCCGATAGTCCACGAGCTGGAACAACGTCGCGCTCGCCAGAGGATTCTCGGGCGATCGTACCACCGCCTCGCGAGACGCCGCGATCGCCGCGTCCAATCTCCGGATCAACTCCGCGGTCGCGATCGGGTCCAGGGAGCCGTCCGCACGCGACAGACTCGCCTGACGGAGCGGTGACCCGAGGGTCTCCATCTCGGCCAGCGCGTTCAGGTACGCTGCGTCGCCATCGGAGGCCGGAAGCACCATCGGTAGCTCCCCGCGAGCATCGCTCGGGATCGCGGCCGTGGTCGGCGGTGAGTCCGCCGCGGGCCCGGCCCCTGTGAATTGGAGCCCGGCCA
>JBDHHV010000080.1:0-14969 GCA_039589195.1 Gemmatimonadota bacterium
GGAGCCGGAACCGTGGCCGTGCGACCGCCCGGGCACACGCCGGGATTCGTGACGGAGCACGGTACCGCGGCGTCCGTTGGGTTGCCCGAGTGCAGCTCCTGCCATGCGGAGTCGTACTGCGCCGACTGCCACGATGGGCCTGCAGCCCCGCGATTCAATGTCGAGAGCGCAGCCGGCTTCCACCCGGCCAACTTCGTTACCCGGCACGGGGCCGAGGCGTTCGCCTCACAGACGGAGTGCAGCTCCTGCCACTCGACCGAGGTCTTCTGCCGCGACTGCCATCTGCAGGTTGGCGTCGGGCAGGCCGGGACTACGGCGGGGGGCGCCTTCCACAACGCGCAGCCGGGGTGGTTGCTCGGTCACGGTCAGGCGGCGCGCCAGGGTCTCGAAACTTGCGCCTCCTGCCATGCGCAGCAGTCGTGTCTCAAGTGCCACTCCGCGAAGAGCGGGTGGCGTGTGAGCCCGCACGGTCCGTCGTTCGATCCGAGCCGGGTGTCGGACCGAAGCACCATGTCGTGCGGGGTTTGTCACTTCTCGTTTCAACTCGATCGGCCCTAGGAGGGTTCTTCAGCAGCCTCCTGGGCTTGCCTTGTTAGGGTGGTTCGAGGCGTGTTAGCATGACATCGGGAATAACGGACCCGAAACCCCGGCTTTGGGCGGATAAAGCGTCGCTAACGCGAGAAGGCGCCCGTGATGTCGGACGACTCGATGGGTCTTCCGGACAGGAGCGTCGCGTGAGCGGGGAGACTGGATCGCCCGCCGGGCGCCGCCAGCCGTGGAGATCCGTCGCAGAACGGAACCCGAGGCTCGAAGGAGGACACCGATGACGCACGTCGCCAAATCCCTTGGCTGCACACTGCCGCCCTGCTGATCGCCGGCCCGCTGTTGGCCCAGGAGCCCGAGCCGGAACAGGATGCCGCGAAGGAGCAGATCGCCGCGGGCAAAGCCCTGTTCACGGGGGAGGGCGGCTGCCATATGTGTCATGGACAAGATGCCGCGGGCGTGCAGGGGATGACGAAGGATCTGACCGACGGCGAGTGGGCCCTGGCGGAGGGCGGGACACTCGAAGCGATCGTCGCGGTCATCAAGAACGGTCTCGGGGCCGACAAGACGGGCGGGGTTCCGATGCCTGCGCAATCCGAGAAGCTCACGGATGAGCAGATTGCAGCTCTGGCCGCGTACCTGCTGAGCCTGAGCCCGTAGCGACCAGGGCAGGGTAGATCGGGCGCCCAAGGAATCACCGACCCCAAGGGCGGCGCCGGCGGTCGGTGACGCAGCAGGAAGGTGGTTCGCATATGATTGCCCACATGCACGACGACGTCCGAAACCACGACAGGGTGCCGAAGGCGGCTCCACTCGTCGCCGCCCTGTTGTTCATGCTGCCGGCTGGGGCCCTGTTCGCACAGGCCGCCGCGGGGCCGACACAGAACGCGGCCGCTGGGGCGCGGGTCTTCGGTACGAAGGGGTGCGTCCAGTGCCACGCCATCAGGGGAATGGGCGGGAGCGTAGGACCTGATCTGGGCCTGATCAGAGAACGCCGCTCGTTCTTCGAGCTGGCGGCTGCGATGTGGAACCATCTCCCGACCATGCAGGCGACGATGGAGGAAGCGGGCATGGATCGCCCGGGGCTCACGCCGCAGGAGACCGGTGACTTCATCGCCTTCTTGTTCACGCTCGACTACTTCGATGCAATGGGAGATGTGGACAGCGGGCGAGCGCTATTCGCGGAGAAGAAATGTGTGCTGTGCCACCAGGTGCAGGGAACAGGCGGCGTGATCGGGCCCAACCTCGACTACCTGAGCCAGTACAGCTCGCCCATGTTCGTGGCTGCGGCCATGTGGGGGCACGGTCCCGGCATGGCGGAGACGATGAGGTCCCTGCGCATCGAGCGGCCCCGGTTCACCGGACGCGAGTTTCGCGATCTGATGGCGTTCTTCCAATCGGTCTCCGAAACGTCTCCAGAGGGACCCATGTATGTCCTGCCCGGACGCGCGGACGTAGGGCGGGAGCTGTTCAGCAGCAAGTCGTGCCTCCGCTGCCACAGCGTGCGAGGGAGCGGGGGCCAGATCGGGTCGCCTCTCGGCGGCCGCGGGCTCGAATGGAGCGCGTCGGATTTCGTCGCTGCCCTGTGGAACAAGGCGCCTTCCATGCAGGGGGCCATGCTCGCCGCCGGAATCTTGATGCCCGAGCTGAGCGCGGAGGAGATGGCGGATCTGGTGGCCTACCTCTACTCCGTCAACTACTTCAGTGAAACCGGTGATGCGCGTCGCGGTCGCCAGCTCGTCACTCAGAAAGGCTGTCTGCAGTGCCACAAGCTCGATACCCGAGGGGGGACGACTGCTCCCGATCTCGCCGAGATCACCGGGCTCGTGACCCAGACCGAGGTCGTCGCGGCGCTCTGGAGCCACACGACCAGCGGTATGGAAGAGGCGGCAGGCGAGTCGACCGGCTGGCCGGTGTTGAGTCCATCCGATCTCGCGGATCTGGTGGCCTTCCTGCGAGGCTTGCGACAGGCTCCGTGACTCGGACGCGCCCGATCACCCTCGGGGGCTGGCTCGCTCTCGCTGCCCTGGCCGCCCCAACGGCCTCATACGGCCAGCAAGCGGCCGATGACAGCTGCATGACGTGCCATGGTGCGCTCGGGGACGAACGCCTCTCGGGGCCGGCCGAGCACTTCTCCGACGATATCCACGCCGCCCAGGGCATCGGTTGTAGCGGGTGTCACGGGGGCGATCCCTCGGTCATGGGCCCAGCTTCGATGGATCCGGAGGTCGGTTACATCGGGGTACCGAACCGCCAGTTCGTCCCCGAAGTGTGCGGCCGGTGTCACTCCAGCGTGCAGTTCATGCGGCGCTTCAATCCGGCCGCGCGCGTGGACCAGGTCACCGAATACTGGACCTCGGTGCACGGGCAGCGGCTCGCAGCGGACGCGGATTCGGCGGTCGCCACCTGCTCCAGTTGCCACCCGGCTCACCGGATCCGCCCGGCGACGGACCCACAGTCCAGTGTCTACCCTCTCAACGTGGCGGGGCTGTGCGGCGGGTGCCACGCGGACGGAGCGCGGATGACCGGGTACGGCCTCTCGACGGACCAGCGGGAGGAGTATGAGGCGAGTGTCCACTGGCAGATGATGTCCGAGGGCGGAGACTTGTCGGCTCCGACGTGCAATGACTGCCATGGGAACCATGGTGCCGCCCCGCCGGGCGTCGGCTGGGTCGGTAACGTGTGCGGCCAATGTCATGCCGTTGAGGCGGGCCTGTACTCGAGCAGCTTCCACAGCCAGATCCTCACCGTGATGGGTAGCCCCGGGTGCGCGACGTGCCATGGCAACCACGAGATCCACATGCCGGATGACACGATGCTCGGCACGGGGGAGGGGGCTGTCTGCTCCCGGTGTCACACGGCGGACAGTCGCGGGGGAGAGACCGCTGCGGGCATGCGGGCGTTGATCGACTCCCTGGCCAACGGATTCGAAGAGGCCGATTCGCTCCTGCACCGCGCCGAGGAAGCCGGAATGGAGGTCAGTCAGGCACAGTTCGACCTGAACGACGCCAGGAACGCGCTCGTGCACGCCCGCACGGCCATCCACGCGTTCTCGTTGGATTCCGTGCGAGTGTCCGTGGAGAGTGGCCTCGAGGTGACGACGGCGGCCAACCAACGCGGTCTGGGAGCACTGCGCGAGCTACGCACGCGCCGCGTGGGGCTGACGGTTTCCGCGGCGATCATCCTACTGCTCATCGCGGGGCTCGTGCTCAAGATCCGGCAGATCGAAGGTGCCGGCTGAACGGCGAGCGCAGGGCGCGAAACACAAGGGAGAGGTATGGCGGACGAGACAAGAGGCTCCGAGTCTACTCGACGGCGGTTCGTCAACTGGGTCCTGGGCACGAGCGCGGGTGGCCTCGTTCTCTCGGTGCTGTACCCGGCTACCCAGTACCTCATCCCACCCGAGGCCGCCGAGTCCGCCGCATCCACGGTGACGCTTCAGATCTTGCCGGACGATATTGCGCCGAACACGGGACAGATCTTCAAGTTCGGCAGTCGGCCCGGCATCCTGGTCCGGACCCCGGACGGCGAGCTGCGCGCCTTCGAGGCCATGTGCACCCACCTGGATTGCATCGTCCAGTATCGGGACGACATCAGCCGGATCTGGTGCGCTTGCCACAACGGTCATTACGACCTGAACGGAACCAACGTACAGGGTCCTCCCCCACGCCCACTCCAGCAGTTCACGGTGAATGTCCAGGAGGACAGGATCGTGATCGGAAAGGAATCCTGAGCTGCGGCATGGAGATGCGCGATCGGCGTCGACACTCGCCTCGGATGGGGGGCTGAGCGGCGTGAAAGGCTGGAAGGAGTGGACGGGCGCCGCGAGCCGGTGGCTGGAAGACCGCCTCGGTCTGTCCGCACTCGGCCGCATCGCGAAGAAGAAGGACGTCCCGGTCCACCGGCACACGATCTGGTACTACCTGGGCGGGATGACGCTCTTCCTGTTCGTGATCCAGGTCGGTACCGGCATACTCCTGCTGTTCTACTACCGCCCCAGCGCCACCGAGGCCTACGAGTCCGTCCAGTTCCTCATGACCGACGTGCAGTTCGGGTGGCTGATCCGCTCGATTCACTCGTGGGCGTCGAACCTCATGATCCTCGCCCTGTTCTTCCACCTGTTCAGCGTGTTTCTGCTCAGGGCGTATCGGCCCCCTCGCGATCTGACGTGGTATACGGGGATGGCGCTGTTCGGCATCGTGCTCGCGTTCGGATTCACCGGGTACCTGCTTCCTTGGAATCAGCTCGCGTTCTTCGCCACCCGCGTGGGTACGCAGATCGTAGGGGTCGTTCCCTGGATCGGTGAAGGGTTGCTGCGCGTCGCGCGCGGTGGGGATGATGTGAGCGGCGCCACGCTGACGCGTTTCTACGCGATCCATGCGGCGGTCCTTCCGCTGTTGATCGCATTCCTCCTCGGTCTGCACGTTTACCTCGTGCAGAAGCACGGCATGAGCGTGCCGCCCGATGTCGAGCGGGAAGGGGGGTCGAAGCGCTCTCTGCCCTTCGTCCCGAGCTTCCTGCTGCGGGACCTGGTGGGCTGGCTGGCGGCGCTGGCGATCGTGGCTGCGTTGGCGGCCTATTTCCCCGCCGAGCTGGGAGAGAAGGCGGATCCGTTCGCCCCCGCGCCCGCAGGGATCAAGCCCGAGTGGTACTTCATGTTCATGTTCCAGACGCTCAAGTACCTTCCCGCCCATATCCTGTGGATCGAAGGCGAGGTGGTCGGGATCGCGGCGTTCGGGATCGCCGCACTGCTGCTGTTCCTCGCACCGGTCCTCGGCCGCCCGAGACGGGATGGCAGGCCGAACCGGATCATCACGTGGATCGGCGTCGGGATCATCGTCTACATGATCGTTCTGACCATCCTCGGATATACGGCCAGTCCGACGGCGTGACGCAGGCCGTGGCCCCCAGGCACCCCCCCGGTGTATCCTCACGGACTTCACACGCACGACGGCTTCCAGCCCGGGAGCCCAGCCAAGGACACGGACAGACCATGAATCGCTCAAAAACGACAATGAGACGTATCGGATACACGGTTGGCACCGCGCTAGCGCTTCTGATCGGCGCGCCCTTCGGCCTTTCGGTCGACGTCGTCGCACAGACGCCGGCGGAGTCCGGGGTGAACCCGGGGGGTGCCGTTGCTTGCCCAACGATCGGTGATGAGGAGTGGAGTGCCATCGCCGTCGTACGTTACCTGGCGGACGACGCCCTCGGTGGGCGGCTCGCCGGCAGCGAGGGCGAGCGGTGCGCCGCGGCGTACATCGTCACCCGCTTCCGGCAGCTCGGGCTGCAGCCGGCAGGCGAGGACGGGACCTACTTCCAGGAGGTGCCGTTGGCGAGCGCGACCAATCCTCACGCGCCCGCTGGCACCGGGAGGAACATCGTGGCCCTCCTGCCCGGTACCGATCCGGATCTCGCGGACGAGGTCGTGGTATTCGGCGCACACTACGATCACCTGGGCGACGGTGGCTTCGGGTCCCTTGGGGATGCGGGGGAGATCCACAACGGGGCGGACGATAACGCCTCGGGCGTGGCCGCCTTGCTCGTGGCCGCGGAACGGCTTGCAGACGCACCGGCCCCGGCGCGTCCTGTCCTCTTCGTGGCTTTCACGGGCGAAGAGAGCGGTCTGATCGGATCCGGCTTCTACGCCAAGAACCCCACGATCCCGCTCGAGGGGGCTCAGGCCATGGTGAATCTGGACATGGTGGGCCGGCTCGAGAGCAGCCCGCTCATCGTGTACGGGATCGGGACGGCGCCGGAGTGGCAGGAGCTGGTGGACCTCGCGAACGAGCCGCTCGGGATCGAGCTGGCGTACGAGGACGCCGGGTATGGACCCAGCGACCATACCTCCTTCTACGCCCAGGATATCCCCGTTCTGCACCTGTTTACGAACGTGCACGGAGACTACCACAAGCCCTCGGACGATTGGGACAAGATCGACGCCGACGGACTCGAGCGTGTGGGAGATTTCGCGGCTCGCATCGTCGCGAGCGTAGCGGATCGTGGCGATCGTCTCACGCTGGTTCCGGGTGTCGGTGCTCCCGCGCAGGACTCCGGTGGGTACGGCGCCTACCTGGGGACCGTCCCGGACTTCACCCCGGTCGACCACGGCGTGCTGCTCAGCGGCGTGAGCGCGGGCTCGCCCGCAGAAGCAGCGGGGATCGGCGGCGGGGACATCATCATAGGGCTCGGAGAGCATGACGTCGCCGATCTGTACGCTCTGACCGAGGCCCTACGCGCGCATGCCCCCGGGGATCGGGTGCGCGTCGTCGTGATCCGCGAAGGTGAGGAAGTGGAGTTCGAGGTCGTGCTCGGCGATCGATCGGACCGGTAATTCCAGCGGTCGGCTCGAGTATCTCGGCGGCCTGCAAAGGGGAGTGAAGATGAAGACCGTGCGCTGTCCGTCCTGCGGTACGAAAGGGAGCGGGGGCTTCTGCGCGCAATGTGGCGCCGCATTGACCGGCAAGTCTGCGGATGCCGCGCAGTGCCAGAGCTGCGGGGCTGGCCTGGCAGGCGGAGCCCTGTACTGCGGAGAGTGCGGCCAGCAGGTTGCCGCCCGCGTCAAGAAGCCCCCGGCGTCGCGACTCCCCTGGATCGCATCCGCCGTCGCGCTGGTGGCGTTCTCCATCCTGATCGCGGTCCTCGTGCAGAGGGGGAGCCTCGCTCGCATCGGCGATGACCCCATGACGGGTGGCATCGGCTCCGCCGGCGATCCCGGTGCGGCGGCCGGCGGCTCGGCGGGCATGATCTCGGCCGAGGAGCTGGCCAACATGTCCCCGCGCGAGGCGGCGGATCGACTCTTCGACCGCGCCATGCGCGATCACGAGAGCGGGGGTGAGCGCGCGGGCTTCTTCGCCCAGATGTCGATCGACGCGTACCAGGGGCTGGCCCCCGCCGAGCTCGACGGGGATGCACGGTTCCACATCGGTCTTCTCCAGTTGATGCTGGGCGACGCGGCAGCGGCCCGCGCCGAATCGGAGGCGCTGCTGAGCGACAATCCCCGACAGCTGTACGGGCTCGTGCTGGGCAGCCGCGCGGCGGCCGTCGACGGTGACGCGGAGGGGGAAGCGGCGTACCTGGAGCGCCTTAGAAATGCCATCGCCGCGGGCGAATCATTGGATGACCCCCTCTACGCCCCACACCGATCGTTCATCGAGTCGCAATTGGGCGGCGCCGGGGACGGACCCTGAGCTAGATCCGGGGTCACTTCCCGGACCCGCATCAATCCGCAGCCGTATTCTCGCAGCGGCCAGGGGAGGCGCGCCGTGGAGGTTCGGTCCGGGGTAAGGAGCACTCCTGTGCTCCAGCACATTCGCCAACAGCGCGAGGAGATCGTGGAGTACGTTCGCGCGCTGGCTCTCGCCGAATCTCCTACAACCGTCCCGGAATCCCAGGCGGAGGTGCGAAGGCTACTGGCAGACGGTCTGGAGCTCGCCGGGCTCTCGGTTCGACACCTCCCCGGCCGAGCAACCGGAGGGCACCTGTTCGCGCGTCCGATGGAGCGCACGCGGGGTGGCCCCTTGCAGCTGGTTCTGGGTCACATGGATACGGTCTGGCCTTTGGGCACGTTGGCCGACATGCCCCTCGAAGTCGACGACGATGTGATCCGCGGTCCGGGCACGTTCGACATGAAGGTCGGGCTCGCGCAGGCCGTGTTCGCGCTGCGGGCGCTGCGTGACCTGGATGTGATGCCGTCGGTGACGCCGATCGTGTTACTGACCTCGGACGAGGAGATCGGTAGCCCCGAGTCGGAGCGCCATATCGTCCGGCTGGCGAAGCATGTCGAGCGCGCCTTCGTGCCGGAGCCGGCGCTCGGCCCGAGCGGGAAGCTGAAGACCCGCCGGCGTGGGATCGCCCACTTCACGCTCCGAGTGGTCGGGAAAGAAGCGCACGCCGGTCTCGACCCGGATTCGGGCGCATCCGCGATCCTCGAGCTTTCCCATGTGATCCAGAAACTTCACGCGCTCGCGGACCGGGAGCGCGGAATCACCGTCAACGTCGGAGTGATCGAGGGGGGTACGCGCTCGAACGTGATAGCGGCCACGAGCCGGGCCGAGGTGGATGTCCGCGTGTGGAACGCGGAGGATGCACGGTGGATCGAATCGGCGATTCGATCGCTGGAGCCGACCGTGCCCGGGACCCGGGTCGAGGTCGAAGGCCTCGTCGGGCGGGCGCCGATGGAGCGGACGCGCCGCAACGCCGTGCTATGGAAAGCCGCGGAAAGCCTGGCGACCGGGTTGGGGATCGAGCTCGAGGAGGGCGACTCGGGGGGTGGATCGGATGGCAACCTCACCAGTCTCTACACGGCCACGCTCGACGGGCTCGGGGCGGTCGGGGATGGGGCGCACGCCCGACACGAGTTCGCGTATATCGATCCGATGCTCGAGCGCACGGCCCTGCTTGCCCAGCTTCTGGCGCTCCCACCGCTGACCTCCGGGTCGGTGCGGTGATGAGCGGAACCGCGGTCCCGAAAGACGGGCGGAGCCCATTCGGGACGGCCCTGGCATCGGCGCTCGGCGGCTGGACCCGATGTCCCGCGAAGATCCCGCCGTCGAGTCGCACAATGTCCCGTTTCACCGTCACCCCGGCGAGAGCTATGTCGATGCAAGGCTTCCCCTTCCAGGGAGTTGCCCGCGGACCCGAGCCACGGCCTCGCCCGTGCGGCGTGGAGTCTCCGTGAGGTTCGACGTCCCGTGAATCGGGTGACCTCTCGCCCGCCGAGCGGGGAAAGGAGACCGGGGACCGTGCCGCGTAGGAATGCGCGGGCCGCGCTCGCGGCGAGCTTGCTACTGAGCTGCGCATACCAACCGCCTGCCGTGCCCATCTCCGGCGACCCGGCGAGCATCGCGGCGCTGGTGGGCGAGTGGAGCGGGTCGTATGCGGGCCGGGAGAGCGGTCGTTCGGGCCGCATCTTCTTCCGTCTCGCGTCCGACGCCGACAGCGCGTACGGAGATGTGCTCATGGCACCCCAGGGGCTCGAGCACGCCGTTGCCGAGGGTCGGGACCCGACCTCTCCCCCACCGCTCCTCCCCATCCGTTTCGTGCGAGCGGAGGGTGAGGTCATCTACGGCCAACTCGCCGAATACCACGATCCCGAGTGCGGTTGCCGTTTGAAGACGACCTACACCGGGCGGATCGCGGGGGACGAGATCAAAGGCACGTTCACCACGCTCCATATCGACACGGGCGTACGCCATGGTGGGACCTGGCAGGTGATCCGCACAACCGCGATACGGCGTTCGGATGCCCGGGGGGTCGGGGCCAGTCCATGGGAGGCTCTGGTCCTGTACGAGTATCTTCTCCGGGCCGGCGAAAAGGCGCGGCCACCCGGTGAGCGGAGGCGAGAAAAGAGGACCGGGGCGGGAGTGAGCGACGACACCTCGAGACCTATCCTGCAGGCTCGAAACCTGCAGGTCGAAACCCCCGCTAGCTGTATCGCGAACCGCGGGGAATCGGGTCTGGTGCCTGAGTGGAGACCCCGGGCACCAGCAACAACAACACCCGTTCAACAGTGCGGGCCGTAGCGCACTAGGAGATCTGGAAATGGACCTCGACGCGTTCATGCAGCGGCTCGTGCGCCGCAACCCCGGCGAGCTCGAATTCCACCAGGCGGTGGGTGAGGTCGCCGCGTCCCTCACGGACTTCTTGGATGAACATCCAGAATATGAGCGGGCGGGTATCCTCGAGCGACTGACCGAGCCTGACCGCAGCATCACCTTCCGCGTCACGTGGGAGGATGATGAGGGGCAGGTGCGGGTGAACCGCGGCCACCGCGTGCAATTCTGCAACGCGATCGGGCCGTACAAGGGTGGCCTGCGCTTCGATCCCCACGTGAACCTGAGCGTGCTCAAGTTCCTCGGGTTCGAGCAGATCCTCAAGAACAGCCTCACGACACTCCCGATGGGTGGCGGCAAGGGCGGCTCCGATTTCGATCCCAAGGGCAAGAGCGACCGCGAGGTCATGCGCTTCTGCCAGTCGTTCATGACCGAGCTCTTCCGTCACATCGGCGACGATGTCGACGTGCCTGCGGGTGACATCGGCGTGGGCGGCCGGGAGATCGGATATCTGTTCGGCCAGTACAAGCGGCTGAAGAACGAGTTCACCGGCGTGATCACGGGGAAGGGCATCAACTGGGGTGGAAGCCTCATCCGAACCGAGGCGACGGGTTGGGGCTCGGTCTATTTTGCCCGCGAGATGCTCGCCACCCGCGGCGAGGACTTCGACGGGAAGGTGTGCACGGTCTCGGGGTCGGGGAACGTCGCGCAGTACGCGGCCCAGAAACTGGTGGACCTGGGGGCGAAGGTGGTCACGCTCTCGGACCGGACCGGGTTCGTGCACGATCCGGAGGGGATGGACCAGGACAAGGTGGATTGGGTCGTCGACCTCAAGACCGTCCGCCGCGGGGTCATCTCCGAGTACGCCGACGAGTTCGGGTGCGAGTTCCACCCCGGGGAACGCCCGTGGGCGGTCCCGTGTGACGCCGCATTCCCCAGCGCCACGCAGAACGAGCTGGACGAAGACGACGCCAGGACCTTGCTGGCGAATGGGTGCCAGGTGGTGTCCGAGGGCGCCAACATGCCCTCGACGCTCGGTGCGATCTCGGCCTTCGTCGACGCCAAGATCCTCTACGGGCCCGGCAAGGCGGCCAACGCGGGTGGCGTCGCGATCTCGGGCCTCGAGATGACGCAGAACGTCCTGCACACCCGCTGGACACGGGCCGACGTGAATAGCCGGCTCATGACTATCATGAAGGACATCCACCAGAAGTGTGTCGAGTACGGCTCTGAGGACGGCGGCGTCAACTACGTGCGTGGCGCGAACGTCGGCGGCTTCGTGAAAGTCGCGGACGCGATGCTGGCGTACGGGTTCGTCTAGCCACGGACCAGCAGTCGGCCAGCGCCGGGGAGGCAGCTCGCCCCCGTCAACGGGTTCGCCCGTGGGCGGGGGCGCGTTGCATCCCCTCCGACCGCGCCGAATGTTCCGTGCTTCGCCGCCCAGGGTTCTTCAGCGGCCTCCTCGAGCCCGGGTGGCGGTCCACGCCCCGCCGCGGATGAGTCGGTGCATGATGAAAGGAACGGTGTAATGACGTACGCGCGACGTTTGCTCCTTGCGTTGGCGATTCTGGTCGCCGCCACCCACGCTCCCCTGCACGCGCAAGGCGGGGCAACCAGCATCGAGATCACCCCCGCGTCCTTCACGCTGGAGGTGGGAGACGAGGTGACGGTCGAAGCGCGGGTCCTGGACGCGAGCGGTCACGCCCTCGATGCCCCCGTGATGTTCTTCCCTCTGTTCCAGGGGGAGAGACAGCGATTCGCGGGAAGGAACCTGGACGTGTCCCGGTTCGAGGGCGTCGTGAAGGCGATCAAGGGCGGCGAGTACTGGATCGTCGCGATCGTCGCAGACGCGCGGAACGTGCGCGCCCAAATCCCGGTCAGCGTCGCCTATCCTCCGTTGGACCGGGTCGATGTCACTCCGGCCGGCGGGCAGCTCTACGTCGGCACGTCCGTCCGCCACGCGGCCACGCTCCTCGACGCCGTCGGTGATGTGCGGGACAACGAGGTCCGCTGGTCGACCAGCAACCCGAGTGTTGCCGACGTCGACAGATTCGGCTTCCTCGCGGCGCAGGCGCCAGGCCGAGTCACCCTCGTGGCGGAGGCCGAAGGGATCCGGGGGTCAGTCAGCTACGAGATCGTCGAGAACCCGACGGCCTCGCTCTCGATGAGCGCCAGCCAGGAGCGGGCACGCACCGGTGACGTGGTGCACTTGACGGCAGAGCCGCGTGACGCGATGGGTTCCGCGGTCGAGGGAATGCCGGTAGCCTTCACGGTTCTCGCCGATCCCGCGATCGAGGCCACCGCGGACTTCCCCCCGGCGGAAGTGGACGAAAGAGGGCGCTTCGTCGCGTATCGCCCCGGCGTGTATACGGTCGTGGCCAACGTCCCCGGACACGCGGCGCGCCGCACGATCGAGATTCACCCGCGTCATGTGGCACAGGAGATCAAGCTGGTCGGTCAGGGCGCGGTCCATAATGTGTCGACATCCGACCTGTGGGTGTGGGAGGGGGCGAACGGCCGGGATTACGCGATCACCGGTACGCACCGGGGGAGCGGGGCCGTCTATTTCTGGGACGTGACGGATGCGGCTAGCCCCGTGATGACAGACTCGATCGTGGTCGATGCTCGCACCACGAACGATGTGAAGGTCTCCGAGGACGGAGCGGTGTGCGTGATCTCGCGAGAGGGGGCCTCGAGCCGGCGAAACGGAATCGTGATTCTGGATTGCTCGGATCCCACGGACATCCAGATCCACTCCACCTTCGATGACGGGCTCACCGGCGGAGTCCACAACCTGTTCCTCTACGAGGGGCACGTGTACGCGGTGAACAACGGAGTCCGCTTCGACGTGATCGACATCCACGATCCGACGAACCCGCAACGCGTGGGTCGCTTCGAGCTCGACACTCCCGGTCACGCGATCCACGACGTTTGGATCGTGGATGGAATTGCCTACACATCGAACTGGGGCGACGGAGTCGTTATGGTCGACGTGGGTGGTGGCAACGTCGGTGGTAGCCCCTCGAATCCGGTCGAGATCGCTCGCTTCAGCGACATCGGGGGTGCTACCCACGCCGCCTTCCCCTACCGCAGTCAGACGGGGAAGTTCTACGTGTTGATGGGCGACGAGATCGGACGCCCCGGGTTCGACGGTCAGGATCCGGCGCGCACTCCCCAGTTCATGTCGGGTTATATCCACATCGTGGATTTCACGGACCCCGAGAATCCGGAGGAGGTCGCCCGCTACGAGGTTCCCGAGGCAGGATCGCACAACCTGTGGATCGAAGGAGACAAGCTGTACGCGGCTTTCTACAACGGCGGGCTGCGCGTCGTCGACATCTCGGGCGAGCTGAAGGGCAACCTCTATCACCAGGGGCGTGAGATCGCGGTCTACAAGGCATACGATCCCGACGGGGTGGTCGCCAACGCCCCGTTCACTTGGGGACCGCAGCCGCACAAGGGGAACCTGTTCTTCGCCGAGTACTTCAGCGGTCTGTGGAGCGTCCGACTCGAGCCGCGGGAGGAGTTGGTGCCCTGATGAACCGGCGCCGAACGGGCCCGTTGGGGGGCTCCGGCACCCGCGCGTGCGGACCGCGATGAGCCTCGTCCGGATCCGAGTACGGGTGAACGGAGAGAAGCACGAACGCGAAGTCGAGCCGCGTCTGCTGCTGAGCGACTTCCTCCGTCACGAGCTCGGACTGACCGGGACGCACGTGGGGTGCGAGCATGGCGTGTGTGGTGCCTGTACCATGCTCGTGGATGGCGAGCCGATCCGCTCCTGCCTCTTTTTCGCGGTGCAGGCCGACGGGCGCGAGCTCACCACCGTGGAGGGCCTCGCCGAAGACGGTGAGCTGCACCCCGTGCAGCGAGCGTTCCAGGAGGCGCACGGACTCCAGTGCGGCTTCTGCACGCCCGGGATCCTGATGACGGTCGTCGCGTTCCTGCACGAGCAGCCCGACCCCACGCCGGAACAGATCCGCGACGTCGTCTCGGGTCATCTGTGCCGTTGCACAGGCTACCAGAACATCCTGGAGGCGGTGCGCCTCGCCGCGGAGCAGGTCTCCTCTTGAGCACACGGTGGTTCGGGGCGCCCGTGGTCAGGAACGAGGATCCCCGGCTCCTCGCGGGCCAAGCGCTGTTCGTGGACGACGTGCAGCTGCCCGGGCTCCTGCACGCCGCGTTCGTGCGCAGCGACCTCGCGTACGGGCGCATCAAGAGCCTCGACCTCTCGGCGGTACGCGCGCACCCCGGAGTCGTGGGGGCCTTCTCGGCGGAAGACCTCGGAGACCTGTGCAGGCCCGGGCCCGTGTTGGTCCCGCCGCCACCGATCGAGCGTCTGGAATTCCACGCACGCACACCGCTTCCCCTCGCGCGGGACCGGGTGCGACACGTCGGCGAGGCCATCGCCGTCATCGTCGCGGAAAGCCGTTACATAGCCGAGGACGCCGCGGAGGCCGTGGAGCTGGACCTGGAGCCGATGGAACCCGCCGTGGAGCTCGAGGCGGCCCTCGCGCCGGACGCGCCTCGGGTCCACGAGGACCTGACCTCGAACCTGGCCGCACACGTGATCCAGGAGAAGGGCGACTACCATACGGCACGAGAAGGTGCGGATCGTGTGATCCGTCGACGCTTCCGTTATGACCGGGGGGTCTCGGGGGCGCTCGAGAATCGCGGCATCGTGGCGTGGTGGGATCCACACGATGGCCGGCTGTCGGTGTGGGACACGACGCAGGCCCCCATCCCCGTGCGCAACGCGCTCGCCGCCACTTTCGGGCTCTCCGAGTCACAGGTCCGCGTGATCGCCCCGTTCATCGGTGGCGGCTTCGGGCCGAAGATCATGTTCTACGGGGAGGAGATCATCCTGCCCTGGAT
>JBDHHV010000081.1:0-20116 GCA_039589195.1 Gemmatimonadota bacterium
ATGACGAGGGGCCTGCCGAGCCTGAGCCGGCGCTCCGAGCAAGGGTGTGACAACACGAACGTCTACATCGACGGCGTGCGCGTGATTCGAGACACCTCCCCGAACGTAGATAACGTGGTTGACTTCGTCCTGGCGAGCGAGATCACGGCCATGGAGGTGTATCGGGGCGCTGCCGAGATTCCCGCGGAGATTTCCGGTGCCGTCGGTCGCTGTGGCGCGATCGTGATCTGGACCGGAACGGGAGGGGGGGATTGACCACCTCCCGCTCCCGGCGCCCCGCACACCGCAGGGAGATATTCGGCGGCTAGCCGGCTGGCCCCGAACGGTCGCCCACGATCTCGGCGGGTGCCGGGGGCTCGGGCTCAGCGCTCTCGATCGGCGCCGCCGCATCCGGCTCCGCATCCGGCTCCGCGTCCATCCCTGTCTGCCCCAGGTCGCCGTCGCGCTCTCCCGCCGGGTACGTGTGGAGCGCCGTGGCCTTGATGCGCACGGACACGCGCGCCTCCGGCCGCAGATCCAGCTCCTCGGCGGCACTCCGCGTCACGAGCGCCACCACTTCGGGCGGACCGAAGAGTCTCAGCCGCACGAGGCCCCCGATGTCGCGGCGTTCACGCACCGTGGCGAAGAACAGATTGCGCGTGCTGATCTCCCCGATCGCCAGCTCGGGCGAGGCGAGAACCAGGTCCTCGGGCCGGTAGGCGATCTTCACCATCACCCCTTCCCCGGCGTCTCCGACGGTGGACAGCTGTGTGCCGCCGACGTCCACCAGCAGCGTACGACCATCGGCCCGCAGCACACGCCCACGCAGAGACAGCTCGGCCCCCGTGACTCTCGCGATGTAGGGGTCGGCCGGGTTCTCGTACAATTCCGTGGGGGTCCCCAGCTGGGCCAGCCGCCCGTCGACCAGGACCGCGATGCGATCCGCGAGCGTGAATGCCTCGTTCCGGTCGTGGGTGATCAGGAGCACGCTCCCCGCGCGTTGACGCGCGACCCTCTCGAGGTCTTCTCGAAGGTCAGCCCTCGCCGCCGTGTCCAGGCTCGCGGTCGGCTCATCCAGAAAGAGGACCTCGGGCTGCAGGACGAGCGCACGTGCCAGCGCCACCCGCTGCGCCTGGCCGCCCGAGAGGGTTTCGATCTCTGCCTGGAGGAGGTGATCGATCTCGAGGAGTTGGCAGATGCGTTTGACGCGCGCCTTCGTCTCGGGCACCGGAACCCGGCGAAAGCTCAGTCCGAGGCCCACGTTGTAACTGACCTCTCCTCGCCAGAAATGCGGACGCTGAAAGACGGCCGCGGATGCCGCCCGGAGCGCCTGCTCGGCCGCCGTTCCCGTGCGCCCGTGGAATGCGATGCGGCCCGAGCTCGGCTTCTCCAGCATGGCAAGGAACCTCAGGAGCGTCGATTTTCCGGCGCCGTTCGGTCCGAGCACCGCGAGCAGCTCTCCCGAGCGAAGCGCGATACGCTCCACATCCAGCACGGTCCCTCGACCATAGGAGTGGCGGAGGCGCTCGCCGACCAGGATCTCGGTATTCACGCGTGACTCACGCCGTCAGAGGTCGACGGGTGGCGCGCCACCCCAGCAGCAGCAGGAGCGCGTTGATGTACAGCGCCACCAACAGCAGCACGATCCCGAAGGCGATGGCCGACCCGAAGTTTCCCCGCTGCGTCTCCTGCACGATCGCGGTCGTCATCACCCGAGTCTCGCCCAGGATGTTGCCTCCGACGATCATCACGGCGCCGACCTCGCTGATGATGGCGCCAAACCCCGCTGCCACGGCCGCGACCAACGAAGTCCGCACCTCGCGAAGCTGCAGAAGAATCGCCCTGAACCGTCCGGCCCCCAGCGCTCTCGCCTGGAGTCGTACATCGGCGGGGACCGACTCCGCCGCGGCCAGGGTCACGGCGGCGATGTACGGACCCGCGATGATCACCTGAGCGAAGACCATGGCCACGGGGGAGTAGAGCAGCTGGAGTCCCCCAAGCGGTCCGGACCGCGAGAGAAGCAGGAAGACCACCAGCCCGACGACGACCGGTGGCAGCGCGAGCCCCGTGTTGATCACGGCGACGACCGGTCCCCGAAACCTGAACCGCGACAGCCCCACCGCGGCTCCGATCGGCAGGCCGATCAGCACCGCGATGACGAGGGCGGAGCCGCTGATCTGGGCGGACCGCAGGATCACTCGCCAGACCTGGAGGTCACCTGACACGATGAGCCGGAAAGCTTCGAAGAGAGGGTCCACTGCGCCTCGGACGGCCGGGGGTCATCGAAAGGACCGACCGCATAATAGAAGGCGAGCTCGGCGCGGGTTCAAGCGCGCCGCTTGCCCCGGGCGCTGCGGCTAGGGCTCGCCGGCGATCGACTCGGGAGCGACGGGCTCCGAAACGACGGCAGGTATCGGGAGCGTCTGTCCCACCACCAGCGGAATGAAGAGCGGGATGCCCTCGGGGTCGGATCCGAAGCTCGCGATGGCGAGCCGGCCTTCCACCGAGGTGAGCCAGTCCACCAGCACATCCGCGCTCGAAGGTTGGGCGGCGCGGCTGACGCGGATCAACGAGTAGAGATTGACCAGCGCCGGATCCCCCTGCACGAGGGATTCGAGACGCAGGAGCCGTCGCAAGAACGTGAAGGTGGCGCGGTCCACCAGCGTATATGCCCCGCGCTCGTCGCTGAGTTGGAGCGAAGTCCCCTGCCCCTGACCGGACTCGAGGTACCAATCGCCGCTCGGGGACATGCCGGCGGCATCCCACAGTTCCAGCTCTCTTTCGTGCGTCCCCGAGTCGTCACCCCGCGATACGAAATCGGCCTTCGAGGCCGCGATCGCGCTCAGGGCCGACGTCGCCTCACGCACCCCGCGAACCCCGGCCGGATCCTCCGGAGGTCCCACGAGCACGAAATCGTTGTACATGAGGGGCACCCGATCCACGCCATCGCCGGCGGCCATGAAACGCTCCTCGGCCTGCGGGGCGTGCACGAGGAGGACATCCACGTCGCCGCGTCTCCCGAGCTCCAGCGCCTGTCCGCTACCCACGACGATCGGGCGTACGGTATAGCCGGGATGCGCAAGCTTGAAGCGCGCGATCAGGGAATCCAGCAACCCCGAGTCATACGTAGAGGTCGTGGCCCCCAGCACGATCAGGTTGCTGCGGTCGGCGCACCCGATCGAGGCGCCGCCGCACAAAAGAGCGAGCCCCAGAGCCAGCGCCGATACCGGGCTCAGCCGTGCCGCACCCACCTGATGATCTCCGGGAGGTTGGCTCGCTGTCCCTTCATGAGGATGCCTACGCGATAGATCCGCCCTGCGACCCAGGCCACTCCGAGAATGCACCCGATCAGAAGGACGACCGCGGCCGTGACCTGAAGGGCGGGCACGGGGGATACGAGGAGTCGTGACGGCATGAGGATGGGGCTGAAGAACGGCACCAGCGACATGGCCACGGCCCAGACGGCGTTCGGGCTCTCGATCAGCGGCTGCGCCGCCACGAACGGGACGATGATGAGCATGATGATCGGAAGGGCCACCTGCTGCGCATCCTGCTCGGATCCCATGGTCGCTCCGCCGCCCGCGAACATCCCCGCATACAGCAGGTACCCGAGGATGAAGAACGTCACGACCAGGGCGACGATGCCCCACGGCACCTGCGCCGCCGACAGGTCTATGCCCGCCTCGGCGAGCGCCGACGCACCCGCGGTCAAGCCGAATGCGATCGCGGTCCCTATCACGACGCTCCAGATCAGCATCTGCGTGATTCCGACTGCTCCTACCCCGACGATCTTCCCTAGCATCAGCTCCCACGGACGCACCGAGGAGACCATGACTTCGACCACGTCGGACGTCTTCTCTTCGACGATCGAACGGATCATCATCTGCCCGTACACGATCAGCGCCGCGTAAAAGACCAACGCGAGCAGCATGCTGATCACCTCGAACACCTCCTGCGAACGAGCGCCGCCCTCCTGCGTCACGTTCACGACATCCAGCCGTGCGCTCTGAAGAAGGATCGCCGGGTCGATGCCTTCGACGCCGGCGTCGAGCAGGCGCGAACGTACCAGTGCCCGATTCACTCCCTGACGGATCGTGCGCTGTACGGCCGATCCGACGTTGTTACGCGAGAGGAGCCCCACCTCGGGAGGATCCGAGCCGGAGTCCGGATCCGAAGCGGACCCGAGAATGCCCGACGGGAGGACCAGGAACAGATCGAAGGGGGACTCGAGGAGGCTATCGCGCACGGCCTCGTTGCTCGCGTTTTCGAGCCCGCGTGTCTCGCTGGTCAGAATGGAATCCCGAAGCAACTCCTCGACTACGAGCGCCCCCAGTCGACCCGTCCGATCGACGACGCCCAGCGAGTGGGTCTCGAAGTCGGTGTTGGACTCGACGGCGAGGATACCGGCCAGCACGCCGATTCCGATGAACAGCACAGGGATGCCGAGAGTCGATAGCAGAAACCACTTCGAGCGAACACGCTGCAGGTATTCGCGGCGGACGATCGCTCGCACCTTGGGAGTCAGCGGGCTCATGCGGGCACGGGCTCCTGCCGTGCCTGCCCGGCGTCTTGGTCGCGCGCGCTGAGACCGGCCTCGGTCGCTTTCTCGATGAAGATCTCCCGCAACGAAGGCTCGACGAGCTCGAAGCGCGAGACTCGAGCTCCTGCCGCGACCGCCCGCCGCAGCATCTCCTGCGGATCCGCGCCATCCGCCAATCGTACCTCGACGTAGCGGCCCTGATCGCTCACCCGGTCCACGAGGTCCGGCGAATCCAGAAACCCCGCGTCGCCCTCGAACCCGATCGCGACTTCCAGGCGTCCGGTGGCGGCCTTCACGTCGGATACACGCCCATCGAGCACCTTCGTGGCACCCGCGATCATGCACACGCGCTCGCAAAGACGCTCGGCATCCTCGATCAGGTGCGTGGAGAAAAGGACCGTGGCGCCGTCGCGCTGGCGCTCGAGCACGAACTGCTTGAGCAGGTCGACATTCATCGGGTCGAGGCCGCTAAAGGGCTCGTCCAGGATCAGGAGGTCGGGGGCGTGGAGTATCGTGCACAGAAACTGGACTTTCTGCTGCATCCCCTTGGAAAGAGCCTCGATCTTGTCCGAGGCCCGGTCCTCCAGCCCGAGACGCTCGAGTCCCAGCTCCGCGGAACGCCGCGCCTCGGGACGCTCCAGTCCCTTCAGCTCGCCAAAGAAGACGAGCTGCTCGATGACGGACATCTTGGGGTAGAGCCCACGCTCCTCGGGGAGGTACCCGATGCGTGACCGTACACTCTCGACATCGGAGGAGCCCAGGACCATCACCTCCCCCGAGTCGGGGCCAATGATGTCGAGGATGATACGGATCGTGGTGGTCTTGCCGGCACCGTTGGGGCCCAGCAGCCCGTAGATACAGCCCCTCGGGACTTCGAGGTCGAGGTCGCGCACGGCGGTATTCTGCCCAAAGCGCTTGGTCATGCCGCGCAGATGGATCGCTACGTCTTTCAAGGCACTCCGGCGTTGTTCGCGGCTCGCGATAAGACTGTGCGACGACATGATATCCGCTGTCCTGAACCCACGCCACGCCGTATCATGTGGCCGCGCGAACCGCCCTCCCGCGTTGAAGATGCATACCGTCCGCGTTGAAGTTCGGGACCAGGAGGAAGGGTGACGGGTCCAACACCGGTCGTCGAACTGCTCCTAATCGCGGTCATCGTGGCCGTGATTACCAAGTACATTCGCCTCCCGTACACCATCGCCCTCGTGCTCGTCGGGCTGGGACTGGGTGCGATCGGTGGTCTGCGTCCGCTGGAGCTCTCTCGCGATCTGATCTTCTTCATCTTCTTGCCGCCCCTCCTGTTCGAGGGGTGCCTCAACATGGAACTGGCGCTGCTCGCGCGGAACTGGCGCCGTGTCTTCCTGTTGGCGCTTCCGGGGACGATCGTCTCGACGCTCATGCTCGGCTTCGGAGCCCACCTGCTCTTTGGCTGGCTCGGGGCTCCGCTCCCGCTCGAGCTCGCCCTCCTGTTGGGCGTGATGCTCAGCCCGACCGACCCGATCTCCGTGCTGGCGATCTTCAGGGAGCACGGTGTGTCCCACGAGCTGTCGATCCTCGTCGAAGGCGAGTCGGTCTTCAACGACGGGATCGGTGTGGTCCTCTTCCTGATCGCCGTGGACGTGGCGACGGGTCACTCCGTCACGGTTTCCGCCGGCATGCTGGAGTTCGTGCGGGAGGTCGCGGGCGGCGCGCTCGTGGGCTTCGGTTTCGGTTATCTGACGCACAGGATCTTGGGCAGGCTGGACGACCATCTGATCGAGGTCGTGATCTCGCTGGTCCTCGCGTATGGCGTGTACCTGATCGCCGACAGCCTACACATGTCGGGTGTGATCGCGGTCGTGGTGGCGGGGCTCATCATCGGGAATTACGGGCGCATGTTCTCCATGAGCCCGACTACCCGCATCTCGCTCTCGCACTTCTGGGATGCGACGGCCTTCATCGCGAACTCGCTCCTGTTCCTCTTGATCGGGCTGGAGTTGGATATCGGCCACCTATGGGCCTTCGGGTTGGCCATCGGTGCCACGTTCCTGCTCATGGTGATCACGCGCACGCTGGTTGTAAGCGGCTCTTTCACGTGCGACCGGCTATTGGGTGGAAGGCAGCTTCCACGTGGTTGGATGTCGGTGGTCAACTGGGGTGGCGTGCGGGGTTCGATCCCGATCGCGCTCGTCCTCGGGCTGCCGACGGCCGGGCTGTTGACGCGCGAGCTCCGTTCGCAGCTGATCGCGGTGGTCTTCGGAGCGGTGTTCCTGTCACTGGTGATCCAGGGTACGAGCATCAGCGCGCTTCTGGGTCGTCTCGGGCTGATCGGACTCAGGACCGAGGAGCGCGAATACGAGGAGGCGCTGGGCCGCGTGTGGTCGACGCGCGCGGAGTTGCAGGCTCTCGAGGCGGTTTTCAGGGATGGAGAAGTGGAGCAGCGGAGCTACGGTGCCATCAAAGCGCGCCTTGAGGGGGCATTTGAGGAGGCGGCGCGTGCGGCCCGCCGCACGGCCCGCGAGAGCGAGCTCATTCGGGCTCGACAACTCGCTCGGGCCAGCGAGAGCATGGTGCGGGCGGGGCGAACCGCTATCGATGACGCATTTCGCCGCGGGCTGCTCAGCGACACTGTTGCGAATCGCCTGAAAGAAGAGATGGACGCGCGCTTGGTTCAGGGTGGCGAGACAGGTTGGGATCACATCTGGGGTCTCGGGGGAGGAGAAGCGGAGGGGGAATCGGAGAAGGAAGTAAAGCGGGAAGCGGAGGGGGAATCAGCGAGGGAGTCGGAGGGGGAATCGGCGAGGGAATCGGAGGGAGCGTCTGCCGCGGAGGAGGATGAAGGACTAAGATAACCCCCGCGAGTTGTGTTATATTGGATATCTGTACCGGTTTGGCGGCGACCCACCCCGGAGGTGAGATGGCGATCTATCGCGTGATGTATTACTCCACGATTACCGTCGGAAGCGGCGGCCGGATCACCATTCCCCAGGAGATGCGCGACGACCTCAAGATCGACGACGGAGACACCTTGACCGC
Organism: Gemmatimonadota bacterium; assembly: GCA_039589195.1. Classification (GTDB taxonomy): domain Bacteria; phylum Gemmatimonadota; class Gemmatimonadetes; order Palauibacterales; family Palauibacteraceae; genus JBDHAC01. The sequence continues at coordinate 7,538 of JBDHHV010000081.1, forward strand.
CCGTCTGGAGGAGAGCGAGGGTGGACAGCGCCAGGTCACGGTGTGGAAGACGACGGGCGAAGCACAAGGCTAGGCTGAGGTTGCGGCCCGGCGGGATCTCCTCGTCGGGCCCTAGCTGTTGTCGCCGAAGTTGATCGCCATCGTTCCGAAGAGCAAGTCCACGTAACCGCAGTTCACGTAGCCCCTCTCCAGCATCAACTGTATGACGCCGTCTTGCCCCGGAAAGCGACGAAGGGACTCCGGAATGTAGACATACGCCTCCGGGTCGCGGTGCAGCACCCACCCGACCGCGCGTGTGGAAAGGTTCAGGTACCCGAAGTACGCTTTGCGAAGGGGGGCGGAGGGTGGGTGCCCGAAGTCCAGCGCAAGGAGCCGCCCGCCGGGCCGCAAACAGCGTCGGATCTCCGCCAGGCACCCGGCCAGATCAACGAAGTTCCGGAGCCCGTACCCGATCAAGACGCGATCGAACGCCCCGTCGGGAAAAGGCAGCTGGATCGCGTCCGCGGTGATCCACCCCGACAGAGTCCCGCTCGCGGGCTCACGCTCCCTGCCCACACGCATCATTTGGGGCGTCAGGTCGACCGCGACAACCAGGCCCTCTGGTCCTAGATGCCGGGATGCCCCGAACGCCAGATCGCCGGTACCCGCCGCCAGATCCAGCACCCTGTGATGTGGCTTGAGCTCGGCGAGTTCCAACAAGGAATGCTTCCAACGACGATGAAGTCCGATGGACATCACGTCGTTGGTCAGGTCATAGCGGCGCGCGATTCGTCCGAAGAGTGAGCGCACGTACCCACGCCTATCCTGGGGATCTGCGATCTGCGATCGGATTCGCTCGTTCAAACCCATGCGCGAAAGGGTAGCCTGCCGGGGCGCACTCTGGCGAGGGAGGCACTGCGTGGTGCCTGGCTCCTGGCTGTGTGCCTGGCTCCTGGCTGTGTGCCATTTTCTCAGGACCTTGCGTATCCAACGTATACATGTATACGCTGGATACATGGCCATTCCTCAACCTTTATGTACCCGTCTCGGTCATTCGCTGATCGACGAGATCGACACATTCATCCACGAGCACGGCTACGGCCCCTCAGCGGGGCTCCGCCGGATCGTGCAGGAGTGGGTCGCCCTCAATCGCTTTTCCGGCTTGGAGTTCCGAAGCGGTCCGTTCGGTCGGCGCGCCGCGCTCCGCGGTGGTCCCGAGGTATGGGAGATCGTCTCGGTCTGGCAGCGATTGCCAGGCCACACCGACGAGATCTTCCGCCACTTTGGTTGGTTGGAGCGCGACGCGATCCTCCAGGCGCTCGATTTCTACCAGGATTTCCCCGAGGAGATCGATGAAGTCCTGCGCCTGAACGAGCGCCTCGTCCAACGGTCGCCGCAATGATGGCCGGGGAGGTGCGATGACGAGGGGTGTGTGGTTGATGTTCGACTCCACGATCCACTATGAGACCTACCGCACGCTGTCGGATCGAGGGATCTCGTGCATACACGCGGGGGAGGAGGGCTTGGCCGACTCGGACGCCTTGACACTCCTCGAGAACGCCATCGAGGACGAGTGTGTCCTGGTTTCCCGGAACTACGCCGATCTTGCCCGCCTGGCCGACGTGCTACGCCGGGAATCGCGCGCCTTTCCCGGTATCCTGCTAGTCGGCCAGGAGCTGAACGCGTGGGATATCGAAGCCGAAGCCGATGCGATCGAGCGCTGGGTGGCCGAGACGACGCCCGAAGAGAATCGCGACAAGTGTCTATGGTTGCGGTAGCGGCGCCCTCCTCACCCGGTAGCGGCGCCCTCCTCACGCGGTAGCGCTGCCCTCCTCATGCGATAGCGGTGCCCTCCTCACCTCGCGTGGTCGCCGACGGCTAACGCGCGGACAGGGCTCGCAGGAGCACTCGCGCCTTGTCCCGGGTCTCCTGCCACTCCCGAGCGGGAACCGAATCGTACACCACCCCCGCCCCCGCCTGAGCGTAGGCCCGGCCTTCGACTGCGAGAATGGTCCGAATCACGATCGCCATGTCAAGGTTGTCCGCCCCGTACCCGATGTAGCCGGCCGCACCTCCGTACGGTCCGCGGCGAGTCGGCTCCAGTTCGTCGATGATCTCCATGGCGCGCACCTTTGGAGCCCCCGTCAGGGTCCCCGCCGGGAAACATGCACGCAGGGCGTCCATGGCCGTGCACCCGTCGCGGAGAACCCCGGTCACCTCGCTGACCAGGTGCATGACGTGACTGAACCGCTCGACCTCCATGAAGCGCGGGACCCTGACCGATCCGGCCTGCGCGACCCGGCCGACGTCATTCCTTCCGAGGTCGACCAACATCAAATGCTCCGCGCGCTCCTTTTCGTCGGCCCGTAATTCGGTCGCCAGTCGCTCGTCCTCCTCCGGATCGCGGCCGCGGGGACGAGTCCCGGCGATCGGGCGCGACGTCACCACTGCATCCTCCACCCGCACCAACGGCTCCGGCGACGATCCGATCAGCCGCACACTTTCCATCTCGATGAAGAAGAGGTAGGGAGAGGGATTCTGCATCCGGAGCGCGCGGTACAGGTCGAGGGGCTCGAGCTCCATCGCGGCCTCGGCCCGCTGCGAGACCACCACCTGATACGCGTCGCCAGCCGTGATGTAGTCCCGGATGCGTCCCACGGCCTCTTCGAAGTCCTGCTGCGTGCGGTTGCCAGCGACTTCGACCTCCGCCTCCGGATCGGGAGCGAGGGGACGGAGGGCTACCGGCGCCGCGAGTCGCTCGATCCACTCATCCAGCGACGCCACCGCTTCGTCGTACAGGGCTTCGAGACTGGCCCGGTCCGCCGGGTCATCGGGCGGTACGCGGACGGCGCGAACCGCTGTGGCGCGCGAGTACACGTTATCCAGGATCAGCACCCGCTCCGTGGCGAGAAAGCACGCGTCGGGGACCTCCACATCCCTTTCCGGGGGATCGGGAAGCCGCTCGAGCCATCGAACCATGTCGTAACCCAGATACCCGACCACCCCGCCCCAGAAGCGGGGAAGTCCCTCCGCCGCGACCGGTTTCCACCTGGAGATCCAGACCTGGAGGTCCGCGAACGGATCGCCTGTGGGGGTGGGCGGTCCCCAGCCCGACTCCGGCTTCCAGATGCGGATCTCGTCACCGTCCACTCGCCACGCTTCGTAGGGCTCGGCGCCCAGGAAACTGAAGCGCGCCCAGCGTTCGCCTCCCTCGACGGACTCGAGCAAGAAGCCGAACGGGCCCCTCCGCACCTTCGCGTAGGCCGTGACCGCCGTGTCGATGTCGAACGCGAACTCCACACGCACCGGAACGATCCCACCGGGTCGCGCCACATCCAGGAATACCTCTCGATTCGGGGTCGGATTCGAGCCAAGCATGGCGATAGATTACGTTTCACGTTAGAAGGGAGGAAGGACCGCCGGCCGCCCCAGGCGGAATCGGTCCGAAAGATACGAGCGGAAGCGGGTCAGGAGCGGCTCAGGAATGGGCCAGGAACGGCTCAGGAACGGGACACGCACGGACACCAAGGGACACCAACGGACACCAAGGGACACCAACAGGTCCGGAACGGGTCCGGAGACAGGAGACGGGTCAGCGAGATGCCAAACACGAACGAATACATCTGGGAAGTCGATCGGTGGAGCGCGCATAACTATCACCCCCTCCCGGTGGTTCTCGAGCGTGGGGAAGGGTGTTGGGTGTGGGATGTCGAAGGGAAGAAATACCTTGACATGCTCAGCGCGTACTCGGCCGTGAACCAGGGGCACCGCCACCCGAAGATCATCGGGGCGCTCGAGGCGCAGGCCGCGAGGCTCACGCTGACCTCACGGGCTTTCCACAACGACCAGATGGGGCCGTTCCTTCACGAGCTTTGCGAAGCGACCGGATTCGAGCGCGCGCTCCCGATGAACACGGGGGCCGAGGCTGTCGAGACCGCGATCAAGGCGGCCCGGAAGTGGGGGTACCTGAAGAAGGGAGTGCCGGACGGACAGGCCGAGATCATCGTGTGCGACAACAACTTCCACGGCCGCACGACGACGATCGTGGGCTTCTCGAGCGAGGCGCAGTACCGGGACGGATTCGGGCCCTTCACGCCCGGCTTCAAGCTAATCCCGTACGGGGACTCGGAGGCGCTGGCGGCTGCCATCACGCCCAATACGATCGGCCTCTTGATCGAGCCGCTGCAGGGCGAGGGCGGTGTGGTCGTGCCGCCGGACGGGTACTTCGGTCGCTGCGTCGAGATCTGCCGCGCGAACGACGTATTGGTCCTGAACGACGAGATCCAAACCGGGCTCGGGCGCACCGGACGATTGTTCTGCGGAGACTGGGATGGGGATCGCGGGGACATCCTCATCGTCGGGAAAGCGCTGGGTGGTGGCGTCTATCCGGTGTCGGGGATCCTGGCCAGCGCCGAGATCATGGACGTGTTCACACCCGGCGACCACGGCTCGACGTTCGGCGGAAACCCCCTCGGCGCGGCGGTGGGTCGTGCGGCGCTCGATGTGATCCTGGACGAAGACCTGTCCGGGCGATCAGGCCGGTTGGGGCAGTGGTTCATGGACCAGCTCGAGGCGATCGACTCGCCTCACATTGAAGAAGTGCGTGGGCGCGGGCTCATGATCGGCGTGGTGGTAAGGGAGGAATCCGGCACCGCACGGCCATTCTGCGAAGCGCTCCAGGAGCGCGGCATCCTCGCGAAGGAGACCCACGAGCAAGTGATTCGGTTCGCGCCACCTCTCGTCGTCGATCAAGAGACGCTGGGGTGGGCGCTCGAGGAGATCTCCGAGGTCGTGCAGCGAGTCGGAGTGGCGGTGGGCTGAGTCCCGACTGCCCTGGGGCCACGTCCTTTAACGAAGTCCGCAACACCGGGGGTCGGCACCTCGAAGGCTTGACCGCTTCGGGGTGCCGGATCTCCACCCTTCCCGCGCGCATACACGCGCAACCCTATCGGGTCTGATCGTGTCCACGTATCGGACACGGAGATCGCCACAGTGAGGGAGGACAACCGAGTCCACGTGAACGAACAAGCCTTGATCAGTCGCGTTCGTGATGGCGACCGACTCGCCGCGCGCGAGCTGTACGATGCGCACGTGGACCGCGTTTATCGGATCTGTTACCGACTCGCGGGTGAGGACCACCTCGCCCAGGACTTCACGCAGGAGACGTTCGTGCGCGCATTGACCAAGATCGACACGTTCCGCGGCGAGGCCGCCTTCGGGACCTGGCTCGGGTCGATCGCCACGTCTGTCTCGCTCAATGGCCTCCGCAAGGTGAAGCGCTTTCGGGGTAGGGAGGTCGAGTTGAAGGAGGACCTGGGATCCGGGATCACTCCCTCGACGATCGAGCCCGACCTCAAAGAGCGGTTGAACTACGCGATCGATGAACTGCCGGAAGGCTACCGCACCGTGTTCATCCTTCACGACCTCGAAGGATATACCCACGAAGAGATAGGCGAGACGCTGGGTATCCAGGCGGGCACGTCCAAATCACAGCTGTTCCGCGCGAGGGCCAAGCTGCGCGACGAGCTGGCCGATTTCGCCGGGGAGTGGGCGTCGTGAGCGACCTGGACCGCTTCGTCCAGTTTCTCCGGCGGGTCGCGGCCGAGTACAACGCTCCGCCGCCGACTCCACGCGACGACATATGGGGGCGCATCGAAACCTCCGTCTTCGCCGGAGACACGGCCGAAGTCGGGGAGGCCGAGCAGGGCACCATCGATGGAGCCGGCCCGAGCACCCTCGACGAGGAAGCGACGGACAACGACGGATCAGCCTCAGCCGAATCGGACCGGGACCTGGACCGCTTCGTCGAATTCCTCGTCGGGGCCGCATCCGAGTACAACAAACCCCCGGCGACCCCACGGGACGACATGTGGGACGGGATCGAGTCGACGCTCGCGCTCCAGACCCCCGCCGACCTCCAGATCGCCGACGACTTGGACACCGCCGAGGACCTGGGGACCGTCAAGGACCTGAGGACCGGCGACGATGTGCTTTCGGCGGCTGCCGATATCTATCACGCGCCGCCGTCGGCTCCACGCGATGAGATGTGGGGCCGGATCGAAGCGGCCTGGCAGATGCGGCGATCCACCTCGTCGGCGACCCGGGAGGCGGGTCTCGAGCCTCTTCCAGCACGCCCGGTGCCCGACCTGGCGGATCCGGCGCCGGCGGGCCCGAAACGGGATCGGCGTAAGGCGCTGCTGGTCACGGGGCTGGCGATCGCCGCCTCCCTGGTGATCGGAATCGCGATTGGCCGGCGATCGGCCGAGCAGCTGCGTTCCGACTCGCCGGCCACGACCGTCGCTCAGGGCGGAACCGGGGCTGTGGGAGAACCCGGCTCGACTCCCTCGGGCCCGGCGGGCGCGATCGAGACACAGACGCCGGGTGAACTGGCGAGAACACGGGACCCTGGGGCGCAAGCAAGCGAGACGGGAAGCGAGACGCCGGGTGGCGTGCAGAGCGAGACCTTGGAGTCCGGGCCTCCGCAGGGCGCGCGGCTGGCCGCCATGGAGCCACCGCCTGACACCGAGACGGGTGGGCCGCGGGACGTGGTGGGAGATAGGGCGTCACGCCGGGCCGTGGCTATCCACTACGCGACGGCAGCGCACCTGGGGCGGGCCGAGGCCCTCCTCACGACGTTCCGCACCGAGCCCGATTCGGGGAACGGCCAGGTTTCGCGGTGGGCACGCGAGCTCCTGGCAGAAACCCGTCTGCTGCTGGACCTGCCGAACCGCCGCGATCCCCTGACGACGGCCCTTCTGCAGGAGCTGGAGCTCGTCCTCGCGTCGATCGCAGGATTGGGTGACGACGCGCCATCGGGCGAGCGCACCTTCATAGCGGACGGGCTGGATCAACAAGGCACGTTGCCTCGACTGAGGGCGGTGATGCCGAGCGGTCCCGCGGGTGCGGGGCGAGTTGGCACCTAGCTCGGTGAGATTACGAGCCGGGTGGGAGTCGAATACGAGCATGGAAGACCATAGATACCGAGTTGGAGGAGCTAGAGAGATGATCACGATTGGGACGCGAATTCTCGCGATGGGACTGGGGCTGGGGCTTTTGCTCCCGGTCGCCGGCCGCGCGTTGGAGCACGACGGTGACTTCGACGCGTCGAGCCTGATGGCTCAAGAGGAAGCCGAACTGCAGGCCCAGGCCGCGTATCGCGCGGCGCGCGAGGCACTGAACCGCAGCAACTTCGAGCATGCGGTCCAGCAGTTCAGCCTGCTCCGGGACAGCTATCCGGCGTCCCAATACGCAGGTGACACCTACTACTGGCAGGCCTTTGCGCTCTACCGGCTGGAAGAGTTCAAGCAGGCGCTCCAGCTGCTCGATGTACAGCTGGAGTCATTCCCGGATGCGCGGACGACGCAGGAGGCGAAAGAGCTCCAGCTTCGTCTGCAAGTCTCCTGGGTCAGCGAGGCGATGCACGGGCCGCCCAGCGGGCCATTACCCAGGCCGAACGGGCTCTCCTGCGAGGCGCCGAAGAGGTGGCGCGAGCGGAAGCGCGCGCGGAGGCGAGGGCGATGAGAAGCCCGCGGGACCGCCAGCAGCAGGCCTGCGAGGAAGAGGACGACGTCCGCAGCGCCGCCATCAACGCGTTGATGCAGATGGATGCCGAGCGCGCGCTGCCGGTCCTGATGAAAGTACTCCAGCGGCGTGACGAGTGCTCGGTTCCGCTCCGCAAGCAGGCGATCTTCGTTCTTTCACAGCACGGTGACGCCGATCAGGTCGAGACGATCATGCTCGATGTCGCCCGGAACGATCCCGATCCCGAGGTGAAGGAGTCGGCCGTCTTCTGGCTCTCACAGGTGGACTCGGAGAGCGCGGTGGACGCCCTCGCCGACATCCTCGCGACGACGGACAATCCGCGGATCCAGGACAAGGCGATCTTCGCCCTGTCGCAGCACACGAGCGACCGGGCCGCCGCCATCCTGCGCGACTACGCGATGGATAGTTCGAAGCCGGATCACATGCGCGCGCAGGCGATCTTCTGGATCAGCCAGCACGGCGGGTACACGGACCCGCAATTCCTCATCGACCTCTATCCGGAGCTGGACTCGCCCGAGCTCAAGGAGAAGGTGTTCTTCGCGCTCTCGCAGGCGCAGGACGAAGCGGCGATCGAGTGGATGCTCCAGCGGGCCCTGGACCGGAACGAAGACATGGAGCTTCGCGGGCAGGCCCTCTTCTGGGCGGGACAGGCCGGCGTCGAGATCTCGCGGCTGGAGGGTCTGTACGACACCGAGCTGGATCGGGAGATGAAGGAGCATATCATCTTCGCGCTCTCGCAGCGCACCGACGAGCCGGGAGCCATCGAGCAGTTGATCGAAATCGCACGGACCGAGACCGATCCCGAGCTCCGCAAGACAGCGATCTTCTGGCTCGGACAGAGCGGGGATGATCGCGCGATCCAGTACCTGCTGGAGCTGGTCGAGCCGTAGGACATACAAGGTCAGGACATACATGATGAGCCACTCAACGCCCGGTTCAAGGAAGCTGCGTCTAACGGTGACCGGATTCGCGCTCACGGCCGCGTTCCTGGTACTCGGAGCGAGCGAGCTCCTGGGGCAGACCCTGGCCAGCCGCGTGTCGGCGGCACCCGACGGATACGTCCGGTTCCAGTACGAGGCACGTCCCGGTGTATGCGGGAACGGGAACTGGATCTCCACCGACGGCGAAGGGCGGATCCGCAGCGGTGACTCGGACGATTGCGACTGCGCGTGCGAGGAGGGTCCCGTCCGAATCGAGATGCAGGTGGAGGACGGGGTCGTGCGCGACCTGGACGCCGACGTCGGCGGGAGCTGGGGAACGCGCTCCGGCAGGGTAACGGACCTGGGAGAGGTGTCACCAACAGAGGCAGCCGACTACCTCCTGAATCTGGCGGAGAGCTCTCAGACCGGCGTGGCCGAGGACGCGATCTTCCCCGCGACGATCGCCCGCGGAGTCGAGGCATGGCCCAGGTTGCTCCAGATCGCGCGGAACGATGAAGTGCGCAGCAAGGCGCGGCGTCAGGCCGTCTTCTGGCTTGGTCAGGAGGCCAGCGAGAGCGCGACGGAGGGCCTCGAATCGATCATCCAGGATGAGGACGAGCTCGAGGTGCGGGAGAGCGCCGTGTTCGCGCTCTCACAGCGTCGCGAGGACGCCGCCGTCGACGCGCTGATCCGGATCGCGCGGGATCACGAGGAGCCCGAGCTTCGGAAGACGGCCATCTTCTGGCTGGGCCAGCGTGGCGAGGATCCGCGGGTACTCGATCTGTTCGAGGAGTTGCTCGCCGGCGGACCCTGAGCCGGTCTCGCTAGAGCAGGCTTCCCCCCACCCCCACCTGGCCGCCCGACGGCCGCTGAAGGACGCGACCGTCGGGCGGTTCTTGCTTGGCCAATCGGTCTCTGAACCCTTAGCTTCCGCGCGCCGAGCCGCTTCCCTTCGGCACTCGGCACCCGTCCGGCGAGGCCACCCGTTCGGAGCCACGCGTGTCGAACGGATCGGACCGAGTTAGACCGGAATCGACCGGATCGGATTAGACCGGAACGGATCGGACCGAATGGCAGGTAGATGAGCAGCATCGAGCGTGAAAGAGTCGGACCGCTCCCGGTGTGGGGCTGGGGCCTCGCATGCGGTGTGCTGGTGTGGTGCATCTATGCCCTGACGCTCGCGCCGACGACGGGGTTCTGGGACACATCCGAGTACGTCGCGACCGCGCAAATCCTCGGTCTGCCGCACCCGCCGGGAAACCCGCTGTTCGTCGTGATCGGTCGCGTGTGGATCACGCTGCTCGGCTGGACCGGGTTGAGTGTACCTGCCCGCATCAACCTGCTGAGCGCTACGCTCTCGGCGGCGGCCGCCGTCTTCTGGTTCCTGTCCATCGCGCGTATCGTTGCGCACTTTTGGGAGAGTCGGCGCGACATCGTCGTGGGCGCCTCGGTGGCCACCCTCGTGAGCGCCACCGCCTTCACCGTGTGGACGCAGTCGAACCTGAACGAGAAGGTCTACACGGTCTCGTTGTTCGTCGTCGCGCTCATCACCTACCTGGCGTTGGTGTGGGAGGATGAGGCGGAGACGCCACGAGGAGACCGTCTCCTGCTCCTGATCGCGCTCATCCTCGGTCTGGGCGCGGCGAATCACACGATGTCGGTCCTGCCCATACCGGCGCTGCTCCTGTTCGTCCTGTGGCACCGGTGGCGGACGATCCTGCGCTGGCGCCTCGTGCTGGGCTCGGGGCTGTTGCTGGCGGTCGGATTCTCGGTCCAGCTGCTCTTCGTTCCGATTCGATCGGCCCAGAACCCGATCATCGATGAGGCCGACCCGGAATGCGCGTCTCTCGTCGAAGCGCTCATCCCCAAGATGTACGAGGATCGCTACGGGGATAAGAAGCTCGGTGTCGTCTGCGAGGACCTCGCCCTGTCACTGATGCGGGACCAGTACGCGAAGCCCCCGCTGGCCGAGCGCCAGGCTCCACTCTCGGCGCAGTACGCGAACTACTGGCAGTACTTCGACTGGCAATGGGCCCGAACGCTCGGACGAGGGCCTCGCTCGGCGGTGACCGTGGTCTTCCTGTTCCTCGCGCTGCTGGGTCTGTGGCAGCACTGGAAAGGGGACCGGGACAGCTTCCTTTTCCTGGGCACGCTGCTGTTCACGATGTCGCTGCTGCTCGTCTACTACCTGAACTTCAAGTACGGCTACTCGCTCTACGCGGACACCGTCCCCGCCCTCGCCGATCACGAAGTGAGGGAACGCGACTACTTCTACGTCGTCGGGTTCAGCGTGTGGGGACTGTACGTCGGCCTGGGGATCGTTGCGCTCTGGGGCCAGCTGGCGGCTCACTTCGATACGCGGCTCGAGGGGCGCGAGGGGTCTGCCTCATCCGGGTACAAACGGGCTTCTCCCATCCTCGCCCTGGCGTTCATTCCGCTCGTGTTCAACTTCGGGCTGGCCAATCGGGCCGGCGATTTCGCGGCGCGGGACTGGGCGTACAACATTCTGCAATCGGTGGAGCCGTACGGGGTCCTGTTCACGAACGGCGACAACGACACGTTCCCGCTCTGGTACCTGCAGGAAGTGGAGGGCATCCGGCGGGATGTGACGGTGATCGTCCACTCCTATCTGGGCACGCAGTGGTATCCCAAGCAGCTAAGCCAGCTCACGACTCCGTGTGAGCCGGGCGTGGACCCGGGTGACACCCCGACCGTGATCGTGTGTCAACGTCCGTTCGATCGCGAGGCAGCGGTCGGCCCGTACCGTGATCACGCGGCGACCGCGCCGACCCGCTCGATCATCGCGTACACGGAAGAGGAGATCGACACGCTCCCCACGCTGGTGCCGATCCAGCAGGACACGACGTTGCGGGTGACGGACTGGGTCTACGCGTACCTGCGAAGCGGGGACTACATCACCTACCCCGACATCCTGGTGTACCACATCGTGCAGAACTCGCTGGGTGACCGGCCCGTGTATTTCGCGGTCACGGCGCCGCCGGTGTACGGGGTGTGGGGGTTCCAGCCCCACATGCTGCGGCAGGGGCTGGCGTTCAAGCTGATCGATGGGCCGCTCGAGGAGACCGTCGACACGGTGAACATCGGCGAGCAGATCCCCGGCTCTCCCCCCTGGATCGATCGTCCCCGCTCGCGTGAGCTCCTGTGGGACGTGTTCCAGCTCGATTACCTGCTGGATTGGGACATCTGGCCGGAGCCGTCCACGCGGGCCAGCATTCCCGCGCAGTACTACCTCGCCTACATCACGCTGGGGTTGGCCGAGGAGCTCGTCGACAATCGGGAGGAAGCGGACCGCAGTCTCCTGCGCGCCGATCGCCTCTTCCAGCTCTCCAACCCGGGCGCGCCCTAGCCGCCGGGGCGGACCGCCCCCATAAAGATCGACAGCAGCAGGATGAACCCGATCAGAGAGCCGACCATGGCGTTGCGCTTGCGGAATTTCACGTACGCCGCGCTGTCTTCGCCGGCGGCCGCTCTCGCCTCCGCGGCGCGCGCCAGGCGATCGGCGAGCGGAATCTGGTAGAGCAGCCCGACCAGAAACGCGACCGATCCGAGCAGCTGCATCTGGAACAGCCAGTGGTTCGGGAACGGCCGGAAGAAGCCGTAGTCGAGCGACACCGTCAGCCAGATCCCCGACCCCAGGGTGAGGAGCATTCCGACCAGGCCGGGTCCCTTGAGCAAGTGGCTCGCGGCCCGGTACGTGAACGCCGCTACGTCACGGTTGTCCGACCGTGCCGCCCGCACGGTGATCGCGGCGAGGGTGAAGGTCACGCCGAGCCAGAGCGCGAAGCCCAGGACATGCAAGAACAGAAGTAAGCCAGACATATTCATGCGCCCCAAGCTCGGTTCAGGGCCGCGAGCGGTCAAGCCTCGCGCCGATTGCGGCGGCCTGCCGACGGGAGTCGAAAAACGTTGCGCCCTTCCAGCCGGGCTGCGAGCTTCCGCCCCGCATGTCGAACTCGCGATTATCAGACCCGGTACCGGGATCCGAGAGCTCGGACTCGTCGCGCGTCTACGACGCCGTGATCGTCGGAAGCGGCTTCGGCGGATCACTCATCGCCCATACGCTCGTCCGCGCCGGTCTCGATGTCCTCATGCTCGAGCGAGGGGACTGGGTCGAGCG
>JBDHHV010000082.1:0-28041 GCA_039589195.1 Gemmatimonadota bacterium
GGGGATCGCGAACCCGTGTTCGATTCTATTGGCGGGGTGCCTCTTGCTGGACCACCTGGGCGAGGCGAGAATCGCCGACCGCGTACGGGCCGCGCTTCACACGACGCTCAGAGGTAACTCGCTCACGCCCGATTTGGGCGGCTCGGCGACCACGGCCGAATTCGGCGACGCCCTGATACGGAACCTGGCAGGCCACTGAGAAACCCCAGCGACCTGCTTGAACGCCACTTGAGCCCGGGACGAGCCATGTCGGATCGGGGCGAAGAGCTACACTTCAAAGGCACGCAGTGCGACAGTTGCAGACGGCTGCACCCGAAGGAGGCGTTGGACGAGGACGGGTGGTGCGCAGAATGTCGCCCCCGAATGCAGCGCCGGATGCGCATCAGCCCCCACGTGATCGCCACCCTCATCGTGGTACCGTTCGCGATCTGGGTGTGGAGGCTCGACAAAGCCGAGTTCCTTCCGGCCTACGCGTGGCTGATCCCGCTCGGGGCCGCGTATTACCTCGGGGTCCGAATCGGCCGCGAGGCCGTCAAAGGCTACCTGCGTTGGCGACACGTTCGGTGAACGGCAGGTGGACCCGGCCCGCCGCCCTGTACGCGTTGCCGCTGGCCGTACTGGCGGTGATGGGCGGTATTGTGCTCGCGGCCAACCCGGGTCATTACGGGAGTGCCGCGGTCGTGGTCGGCTCGTTGACCGCCCTCGTTGGCATCGCCTTTACCCTTCGCTTGTTTCGAGCCGCCGAAGTCCGCGAGACAGCCGAGAGCACGCAACGCGAGGCCGATCCGGCCCGAATCCAGGAAACCGAGGGAGAGATCGAGACATGAGCTTCGTGGGCGTCGACTATTACGACATGGACTCGCTCCTCAGCGAGGAGGAGCGCGCCGTGCGGGACATGGTGCGGGATTGGGTGGAGAGTGAGGTGATCCCGATCATCAATCGGCACTATGTCGAGCACACGTTCCCCACCGACCTGATCCCCAAGATGGGCGAGCTCGGATTCCTGGGCGCGAACCTCCCCGGGACATACGGCTGCGCCGAGCTGAACAACGTGGCATACGGGCTGATCATGCAGGAGCTGGAGCGAGGCGACTCCGGTCTCCGGTCCTTTGCATCGGTCCAGGGGTCGCTCGTGATGTACCCGATTCATGCGTTCGGGAACGAGGAGCAGCGGCAGGAGTGGCTTCCGAAGCTGGCCAGCGGCGAGGCGATCGGCTGTTTCGGTCTTACCGAGCCGGATTTCGGTTCGAACCCGGGCGGAATGATCACGCGCGCCGTGAGAGAGGGTGACGACTGGATCCTGAACGGCGCCAAGATGTGGATCACGAACGGATCGATGGCCGATGTGGCGGTCATCTGGGCGAAGACGGGTGAGCTGGACGATGTGGACTCGATTCGCGGGTTTATCGTGGAGACCTCGCGTGAGGGCTTCTCAGCGAAGGATCAGAAAGGAAAGCTCTCCCTGCTCGCCTCCGACACGAGCGAGCTCGTCCTCCAGGACGTGCGCGTGCCCGACGCCAATCTGCTCCCCGACAGCGGAGGTCTGAAGAGCCCGCTCAAATGCCTCACACAGGCACGCTACGGAATCGCCTGGGGCGCGATCGGGTCTGCCATGGCGTGCTATCGCGAGGCGCTCGAGTATGCGCAGAACCGCGTACAGTTCGAGCGCGCGATCGCGGGGTACCAGATCCAGCAGGTGCGTCTTGCCGAGATGCTGACCGAGATCACCAAAGCGCAGCTTCTGGTGCTACAGCTCGGACGCTTGAAAGACGCCGGGAAGATGCGCCCCCAACAGGTGTCGCTCGCCAAGCGCAACAACGTGAGCATAGCGTGCGACATTGCGCGCGAGGCGCGGCGACTACTGGGTGGGAACGGGATCCTGGTCGAGTATCAGTCGATGCGCCACATGGCCAACCTGGAATCCGTGTACACGTACGAGGGGACGCACGACATCCACGGGTTGATCCTCGGACACGACATTACGGGGCTAGCTGCGTTCAGCTGACCGAGCCGGAGCAAGCCTCCTCGCGCAGTTTGCGGGTCCCACGGGCGTTCATCCGATGCCACGCCACACCGCTTCTTCAGGCTAGCCATAATCTCTCCGTGAGTCAGAGAGCTAGCAGCCTACGTATTTCGCCCCCCGGTCGGAGGGGTGGCCCGTAACCTGCTGGCTAAACGGCGCTTCTTGATGCGGGAAGGGTGCCCGGCCTCCACTTGGGAGTCACCGCGGGAGGATGGGTCTGGCAAGAGCGGGAGGGGGACCATGACGGTGGACGCGTGAGCAACTCGACCCAGGGACACGACCACCACTCGATCGTCAAGATTGGGCGCCGTCATGCTGGCCCCTCTTGAAAGCCCCTGGATGACGGTAGTGGCGGGGATCCTGATCCTCGCCGCGGTTCTGGTGGGGCGACTCCATGTCGTGCGGCTACAGAGAAGCCTCCTGGCCGAAAAAGAGATTCAGAGGTCGCTCTTTCGCCACAACATCGACGCCGTTGCCGCCGTCGATCACCGAGGCGTCATCAAGCGGACAAATCCCTCCTTGACGGAACTGACCGGTTTCCCCCCCGAGGCGCTGATCGGCCGCTCGTTTGTCGAGCTTGCCGTATCCTCGCAGCGGCAACAAGTCGAGACGGTGTTGAGCAGCATCGTTCGCGGGACCCGCCGCACGATCACGACGATGATTCGCCGGGCCGGTGGCCGGACCCTCGAGGTAGAGCTGAGCAGCGTTCCGATCGTTACCGGGGGCAAGATCCGAGAAGCGTACCAGATCGTTCGTGACATTACCGATCGCACAGAGCTCGAGCGGGAGCTCAGCAACCGGGCCCTCCACGACTATTTGACGGAGCTGCCGAATCGGGCGCTGTTCACGGACCGTCTCCACCATGCGCTGGAACGCGCGCAACGAGATGCCGGCAGAATCGCCCTGCTTTACGTGGATCTCGACAAATTCAAGCTCGTGAACGATCGGGCCGGACACGCTGTGGGGGATGCCCTGCTCCAGGAGGTGGCGGCTCGGCTAGCGACTGTAGTGCGTGGCGGCGATACCGTGGCACGAATCGGTGGGGACGAGTTCGGCGTGTTGTTGGAGGACGTGAAGGAAACGGCCGACGCACGCGCCACCGCCGAGCGTATCGTGAGTCTGGTGAGGGCTCCCATGACGATCGAGGGGAAGGAGGTCCAGGTCGGTGCAAGCGTCGGAGTCGCGGTGAGCTCCGAGGAGACGGCTGGGCCCGAGGAGCTGGTCCAGCAGGCGGACCTCGCCATGTACGAAGCCAAGCGACGCGGGGGATTCGGCTCGAAGCTCTATCGGAGCGACATGGCGGAGCTCCGCTCCGATTCACAAGTCGAGTTGGAGGGCGAACTGCGACGAGGAATCGAGCGTGATGAGCTGACCGTCATGTACCAGCCGATCGTAGACATCATCGAGAGTCAGATCGTAGGACTCGAAGTGTTGGCGCGGTGGAACCACCCCCGGCACGGCATACTACTGCCGTCCACTTTTATCCCGATGGCGGAGAAATCCTCGCTTATCGCAGAGGTGGACCGATGGGTGCTCGAGCGGGGACTGTATCAGGCTCAGGAGCTGTTCAAGACCATCGACGCCGAGAGCCCACTCTTCCTGAGCGTGAACCTCTCCGGCCGCCACTTCGCCGAATACGATCTGATAGACGCGATCTCGAGCATCATCCTCGACGCGGAGTTCGATCCCGAGAACATCCAGTTGGAGATCACTGAAAGCGTCGCGGGTGGCGATCCGGACACGGTGCGTCGACTGAAGACTCTCGGTGTGAAGATCGCGATCGATGACTTCGGGACCGGGTTCTCGTCGCTCGGATACGTGAGGGATCTCGAGGTCGACGTTCTCAAAGTGGATAAGTCTTTCGTCCTCGGGCTTGGAGCGGACCCCGCGTCCGTGGCGATCATCCGCACGATCATCACTCTGGCGGAGATGCTGGACATGGGGGTGATCATCGAGGGGATCGAGGATGCAGAGCAGTTGGGGCACTTGAAGGATCTCGGGGGGCGCCTGGTCCAGGGGTATTACTTCGGGCGGCCGGTCGAATTCGAAAGCGTGCCGGCAATGCTACACGAGGGCGTAACGGCCCAGGATTATCATGCCGCTCCCGTCAACGACACGGCGTATCTGTACCACCCCGATGACGTGCCAGGCCGGGCTGAGAGCGAGCTTCGTCCCTACCTCCCTGTGATGGGGTCCGCTTCGCGCAGACGCCGGGCCGATCCCGGTGTTTCACCCGCCGCAGATCGGGTCTCCGGACGCGGCAGCCTCGAGTAGCTCTAGCACTTCGGACACCGTGGCCTCGCCACCGTCCTCCCGATACCAGGCCATCTTCCGGGTGAGGAACTCGTCGTCCTTGAGCTTCGGGCGGTGCTCCAGCGCCCACGCCTGCAGATCCGCCGGACGCTCGACCCAGCAACCTGCCTTCTCGTAGTTCTCGTCGAGGATCAGGACCGTCGGCGTCGCCGCGCGCCCATCGGGAGTGAGATGCGCCTCCATGATCTCGCGTCCCACGTCCGAATCGATGATCCGCATCTCGATCGCGTCGGACCGTTCCGTGAGTAGCGCCAGATAGGGGATCGTGTTCACGGAATCGCTGCACCAGTCCTCGGCGATGGCCAGGATGCGCCACGTTCCCCGGATGCGGCGCGCGCGATCGAACATCGCGTCGGAAACCGCGCCATTCCCGTAGTGATCCCGCCACATCGGCTTCCGCCGATCCGCCTGCGCGAGGAACTCGTCGAACGTGACCCCTGACCGATACAGCTCTTCCAGGGTCGCGGGGGCACCGCTCGCGTGAGCGGGCATGGCGGGCGCCTGCACCCGAACGAGCCCCGGCCCGGAGCCGATCGGCGTCGGTGCAGCAGGCCCGGACGGGTGGCCACAGCTCACGGGAGCCAGAGCCGCGAGGAGTATGGAAGCGGATGAGGTCATGGACGTCCTCTGTCGGGAATCATGTGATGCAGCAGGGTGCCTGGTGCGCATCGCCGGCCCGCGACGCGACGGCTCGTCGATTCGTGTGCCGAAGCAACGTACCCGCAGCTGGCCGCCGTGGCCAAGAGCGCTTTGGTCCGCGACTCGCTGGCCACGACTCTCTGGCCGACGACTCTCTGGCCGACGAAGTTCGGACCCCGTAGTGTGGCTGCTCGCGCCGCGTACCGCGTGCTCGCGCACCGAACGCCATGGGCTCGTGCGGGAGCCGGCTTGGATCAGATCTCTTCGGGTAGGAGCCGATGCATCGGGAGATCGAACCGGGTTTCTACTGGATCCAGGAATGCGGTCCCCACCGCGGCGAGATCGCCGACGCCGCGCGCGACCGTGGTGAGACCTGGTGCGCTCCGGACCGAAAGCTCCACGTGCCCCAGAACGCCTATCTGCTCAGGGGCGAGCGGAGTCTGCTGTTCGACACGCTCTCGCCGGTCGGAGGCGAGCTGATCATCGATGAGCTCGACCGGATCCTCGACGGTGCGGCGCTCGACTATCTCGTCGTCTCACACCCGGACGTGCCACACGCCGGCAATACCGCACGGATCCTGCGCAGCTACCCCGAGGCCCGGCTGGTGGCCCCGGGGGAGGGCCATACGCACGCGCTCTACCAACTCGACCAGGCGCTCAAGGTGAAGCCGGGTGACGAGATCGATCTGGGCGGACCGATCGTGCGCTTCCACGAGGCCACGTTCCTCGACGCCGCGTTGCACCTGTGGATGACCGAGGAGCGCACCCGGACGCTCTTCCCCGTCGATTGGCTGGGGTTTCCACACCTGGACGGGGAATGCACGCGCTTCGTGGACGAGCTCGATGTCGACATCGGCATCGAGCGCCTTACCGAATTCCACAGCAGGGTCCTGTTCTGGTTCCAATATGTCGACGTCGACAAGACACGTGCGGAAGTAGACCATCTCGCCCGGAAGTTCCGTCCGAGCCGAGTCGCTCCCGCACACGGCCTCGTGATTCGACGCGACATCGAGCGCTACTTCGAGCTCATGAAGGACGTGGTGAGCCGCGTGGCGGCATCCGGTCGCGTGGGGGTGTTGTGAGCTCGACCGTGCGGCTGACGGAGGATGTGGAGTGGATCAGCGAGTGCTATCCCGTCGGGGACCGTCACCTGCACGTTTCGTTGTACCTGGTCCGAGCTCCGAACGGTAACATCGTGGTCGATTCCGGATCGTTCTATCATCGGGAGAGCATCGAGTCGCGACTGACGGACGCCACGCGCGGCCAGGGCATCCAGGCCCTCATCCTGTCGCATTCCGACTTCCCGCATTCGGGCAACATCCCCTCGTTCCGCGAGGAGTGGGGCGACTTCGAGATCGTGGCATCGTGCGCCGATGCAGGCGTGCAGGGACTGCCGTACGCCCGACGATCCAGGATCGGAGAGACGCTCGACGTGCTCGGGCGCGAGTTCACCTTCCTGGATCCGCCTCTCGCCGACCGGTCCCATACGACCTGGATCTACGATCGAGGATCACGGGTCATGTTCGTGGCGGATGGGTTCGGCAACTATCACGAGCCGGGGACCTGCCAGCAGCTGTCGTCAGAGCTGCCGGAGGAAGGACGCGCGCTCGGGATTCTGGACTTCCACGCGGGCGCGCTCAAGTGGCTGCGTTATGTGGCCCCGCGAAAACTGAGCGGGAAGCTTCGGCGCCTGCTCGAAGAGCACCCGGTGTCCTTCGTGGCGCCCATCCACGGCAACCCGATCACCGCGGCGGACCTGGAGGGATACCTGTCGTTGTTGGAGGCCTCGGTGCAGGAGATCGCGGACGAGTATACAGTCACGATGCCGGCGGAGGGCTAGGGTGCGCTCGGCACCAACCCTCAGCGAGCTTGGCCTCGCCATTTGAATCGAAGCCCCCGCGGGTTCGGCGGGGCGCTCCATCTTCAGCGATAGAACCAGTTCACCAGGCTCATCGGAATCGCCGGCAGATACGTCACCAGCACCAACACGGCGAGCAGCACCGCGATAAAGCGGACGTTGACCTTGCTCACCTCCCAGATGTCCGCCTTGGCCACCGAGCATGCCGTCACGAGCACGCTGGCTACGGGTGGGGTCTGCTGGCCGATCCCGAGATTGAGGGTGACGATGAGCCCGAAGTGCACGGGATCGATTCCCGCGGCGCGGACGAGCGGCATGACGATGGGAACGACGAGGATGATGGCCGCTGCCGAGTGGAGGAAGAGCCCGATGACGAGGAAGAACAGGTTCAGAAGCGCGAGGATCATCCACTTGCTATCGGTGATGGACATGATCCCGGAGGCCACGCGCTGCGGAACCTGCTGCTCGGTCAGGAAGTCGCCCAGTAACGCCGAGGTGGCGACGAGGAGCATGACCACGGCGGTCTGCACGCCTCCCTCGAGCATGGCCTCTCTCAGATGGGCCATGTCGAGCTCCCGGTACACGAGGCCCCCGATTACGAGCGCGGCCACGACCGCCAGCCCCGCTCCCTCCGTCGCGGTGACCCAGCCGCTGAAGATCCCGCCCAGGATGATCAACGGCAGGAGCAGCGCCCAACCGGCTTCTCTGAGCGTCCTCCACACGCGCCGCAATTGAAACGTTTCCTCGACCGGGAAATCGTGGCGCCGCGCGATCAGATACGCCACGAACATCAGCAAGCACCCTCCGATCAAACCCGGGATGATGCCTGCCACGAACAGCTCGACGATCGAGCTCTCGGACATGACTCCGTAGATGATCATCGGGATCGAGGGCGGGATGATGACCGCGAGAGTCGCCGCCGAAGACATGACTGCCGCGGCGAACGGCTTCGAGTAGCCGCGCTTCTCCATCGCCGGGATCAAGAGCGAGCCGAGCGCGGCCACGTCCGCCACCGCGGAGCCCGAGATCTCGGCGAAGAACAGGGACGCGCTGATGCTCACCATCGCGAGCCCGCCCCGGATGAAGCCCACCAGCGCCGACGCGAATGCGATCAGCCGGCGCGAGATGCCGGTCGCGTTCATGATCGCGCCCGCGAGGATGAACAGCGGGATAGCGATGAGAGGGAACGAGGTCGCTCCGTCGAATAGCACGAGACCCGCATTCGGGAGCACGGCCGCACCGGAAGTGGCGACCATCGCGATGACCGCGACGATCCCCAACGCCACCGCGATAGGTACGTTGAGGGTTACGAGGACCAGTAGCCCCACGAACATCAAAAAGAGCGTCAAGCGGCGACCCCCGCCCCCGCCACGGCTCGACCCGCGTCAAGAGGCGCACCACGGACCGACACGCGAGTTGGCCTGACCGGCGTCACGGTTCGGCCCGCCCGGCTTCGCTCGCGCGGTGTGGTGCCAACGCCTCGGGAACGCTCAGCAGCTCGGCGATGATGAAGAGGAGCGCGCCGATCGGGATCACGGACTGCGCGAGCCTGGCCGGAACCCACGGGAGGCTGATAAGGGTCGTCCCGCCGAGGACCTGGAGGACCTGCCAGCCCGCCCAGGCCACGACGATGAAGAAGCCGATGACGGCTGTCTCCGCGATCCCCACGGCGAGCAGCCGGGGGCGCCCCTCGAGCCTTTCGACGACGGTGGGAACACCGATATGAGCCCGCCTCAGAGCGGCGAGCGCCGCGCCGTAGTACGTGAGCCAGGCGAGGAGTATCGACGCGACCTCGTCATACCATACCAATGCGGCTCCGAACTTCCGGAACACCACGCCCACGACGACAACGGCGGCCAGAACGGCAATCAGCGACAGGACGGCCGTCTCGAGGAGACGCGCGACGACGGCTTTCAAGCGTGACCGGCTGCTCGCACCCGTGGGCCCGGTGGAAGCCTGCGGCGCGCTCGGCCCCTGCGTCCCCGAGCCGCCCGGCTCAGCCGGTGGCAACGGAGTTGGCCTTCTCGATCAGCTGCCGACCCCCCTCGACCGTCGCCCCGAACTCCTCGTACACCGCATCGCTGGCGCGCAGGAACGCGTCGCGATCCACCTCGTTCACCTCGATCCCCGCCTCACGCATCTCCTGCAACAGCTCGGCGTCCAGTCGCTCCGCGGCCTGATACACGAACGCCTGGATGTCGCGCGCGATCTCCTCGACCGTCGCACGGATGTCCTCAGGAAGGCGGTCCCAGCGCCCAGCGCCGACCATGACGAAGGCAGGCGAGTACACATGTCCGGTCAGGGAGAGATACTCCTGTACCTCGTGCAGGCGGCCGCCGCGGATTTGCGTGAACGGGTTCTCCTGGCCGTCCATCACCCCGGTCTGAAGTGCGATGAACACTTCGGAGTACGGCATGGGCGTGGGATTCGCCCCGAGGGCCTGGAAGAGCTTCACCCGCCATATTCCCCGCGGCGTACGGAGCTTGATTCCGCGTAGATCCTCCGGCTCCACGATCGGGCGCCGGCTGTTGGTAATGTGCCGGAACCCGTTCTCCCATACCGCGAGGAGTCTGTATCCTCGCGCTTCCGCCAGCGGGGCGAGATCGGGCCACACGACCGCCTCTTCGATTCGCCTCATGTGCCCGCGGTCCTTCACCAGGTACGGCATCTCGAACAGACCGAACTGCTCGATGGTGGAAGACATGATCGTGGCGGGGAGCGAGATGTCGACTGTCCCCAGCTTGAGCTTCTGGAGAAGGACTTCATCGCTGCCCAGCTGACTCGCTCCGAACACCGTGACCTCGACGCGCCCGACCAGACGCTCGTTCACGCGCCGGGCGAACTCGCTTGTCGCCAGGTCGTAGAGCGAGCCGGGCCCTCCCACGTGGCCGAACTTGAGCTCGATCACGTCGTCGCTCGAGCGACTGCCTCCACAGGCGAACGCCAGGAGCGTAGCGACCATCGCGGTGAGCGTCTGGCCGGCCCGGGGGGCTGTGTTGCTTCCCGCGCGACCGCGTCGGCGGGTCACGATCCGTCCGCCGGTGTCGGCGCGGCCGCCGATACCGCGACCAGGAACTCCATCGCGGCGTCTACGCCACCCTTCGTATGTGGCACCCCAGCCGCTGCGAGACCCATCTCCACCCCGCACAACGCTCCGGCGAGCGTCAACTCGTTGAGATCACCCAGGTGGCCGATGCGGAACACGCTGCCCCTGAGACGACCGAGCCCGGTGCCCAACGACATGTCGAATCGCTCGAGGATCTCACGACGCAGCTCGTCCGCACCCGCTCCCCGGGGCATCAGGACGGTGGTGCCCGAGTTGGAATGCGCGCCGGGGTCGATCGAGTAGTTCTCCAACCCCCACGCGGCCACCGCCCGACGCGTCGCCTCGGCGAAGCGCGCGTGGCGGGCGAAGACGCGATCGAGTCCCTCCTCGCGCAGCATCGCCAGGGCCTCCTCGAGTCCGTACAGAAGACCGGTGGCCGGCGTGTACGGGAAGAACCCTTCCTCGTTGAACCGCAGCATGTCGCTCCAGTCCCAGTATGCGCGTGGGAGACGGGCTCGCTCGTGGGCATCGAGCGCCTTGCCGCTCACCGCCGTGAAGCCGAGCCCCGGGGGTAGCATGAGCCCTTTCTGCGATCCGCTGACGGTCACGTCGACACCCCACTCATCGTGCCGGTAGTCGGTGGCACCGAGCGATGAGACTGCGTCCACCATCAGGAGCGCGGGATGCCCGCACCGATCGATGGCGGCTCGGATCGCGCCTATGTCACTCGTGACGCCCGTGGAGGTCTCGTTGTGCACTACCAGGACGGCTGCCGCCGTCCCGCCGGAGTCGGCGGAGAGCGCTCCCTCGACGGCGCTCGGATCCACCGGCCGGCGCCAGTCGGTCTCGATCTCCAACACCTCGAGCCCCAGCCGTCGGCCGACCTCCGCCCACTTCCCGGCGAAGAACCCCTGGTCGATCGACAGGACCCGGTCGCCCGGA
Source organism: Gemmatimonadota bacterium (assembly GCA_039589195.1). Lineage (GTDB taxonomy): Bacteria > Gemmatimonadota > Gemmatimonadetes > Palauibacterales > Palauibacteraceae > JBDHAC01. Next base: position 10,822 of record JBDHHV010000082.1, read on the forward strand.
GAGAGCGTATTCTGAAGGGCGGCCTCCCACGCGCCGCTTCCCGAGGAGGGGAAGATCAGAACCGGCGACTCCGTCTTGAAGACGGGTCGCACACCTTTGAGCACCCGCCGTCCGAGCTCGGCGAACTCCGGCCCACGGTGATCGATCAGGGCCCGGTTCATGGCCCGCAGGATACGATCGGGGACAGGGGTGGGACCGGGGAGCTGGAGAAAGTGTCGTCCGCTTCTGTATCGCAAGGCGCCCGCCTCTCCTGGGCCGTCCGGACGTGATCCTACGAGGAGGGAACTGGGGCTTCAGCGACCTCCTGACGGGGAGTCAGGATTAGACCGCGAGGGGTGACCGCGCAACGGGCGGTTCCCTACGTCGCCCCGCGCCGCGGGCGACCGGAACCGACGGCTACTCGAAGCGGAGCGCCTCGATCGGGTCCACGCGACCTGCGCGGTGCGCCGGCCAGTAACACGCCACCGCGGCCACGACCGCCAGGAACAGGGCCGCGAGGGCGAACGTGAGGGGGTCGGCGGTGCTGATCTCGAACACGAGGCTCTGCATCAGCCTCGCGAGCGCCAGCGCCCCGACGCCGCCCAGCACGACGGCGATCAGCACCAGCCGCAGTCCGCTCTTCACGACCTGAAGGGCGACCGAGCGTGCGCTGGCGCCGAGCGCCATTCGCACCCCGAACTCCTGCGTGCGCTGGCTCACCCCGTACGACATCACGCCGTACACGCCCACGCTCGCCAGTAGCAGGGCCACGAGCGCGAACAGGCCGAGGACCAGCATGGTGAACCGTCGCGCCGCCAGGGACTCGCCCAGCAGATCGGTCATCGTGCTCACGTTGAACAACGGCAGGCTGGAATCCATCGCTTGGAGCTCCTCCCGAATGGAGCCGACGTAACCCGCGGGATCCCCCGCCGTCCGCGCGACGATCGCCATGGCCGAGAAATCCGTCCATTGAAGGTGGTGCCAGTAGATCTTCGCACGGGGGGCCGTTTCGGGGCCATCGTGCCGGACGTCGCCGACGACGCCGATGATCTCGGCCACCAGCGTATCGCCCCACGGCATCGAGATCGTGCGGCCGATCGGATCCTCGGACGGCCACAGATCGCGCGCCATCGCATCGCTGATCACGACGCGCAGCGGGACACGGCGCGTGTCCCGGCCATCGAACAGACGGCCGCGGACGAGGGGGATGCCTACCGTCCGGTAGTAGTCTTTGTGGACCCACCGGATGTCGGCGACCGGCCGTTGACCGGCCTCCGGAACCGGTCGGTCGTTCGCCCAAAACGAGGTCGCCGAGCCGCTGCCCGCCAGGGGGAGGAAGGTGATCGCGCTCGCGGTGCTCACGCCCGGGATGCTCTGCACGCGGCCCACCAGCTCCTCGAAGAACCGCACGCGGTCGGCCTCCTCCGCGTAGTCGCCTCCCGGAAGCGCGACCTCCGCCGTAATCAACCCCTCGGTCTCGAGCCCGATGCCGAGGTCCAGGAGGTTCGAGAAGCTGCGCAGCAGGAGTCCGCTCCCCACGAGGAGCACCAGGGCGAGCGCCACCTCCGCGACGACGAGGGCGCTCCGCGCGCGCAGCACGCCTCCGCTTCTTCCGGCTCGAGCTCCTCCTTCCTTGAGCGACCCGGCCAGATCCGGCCGTGAGGCCCGGAGAGCGGGCGCGAGCCCGAAGGCAGAACCCGTAAGGGCCGAGACCCCCAGCGTGAAGGCGATCACGGTTCCACTCACGGAGATCTCGGCTAGCCTCGGGATGTCGGGCCCCAGCCCCACGAGACCCTTCACCAGCGCGGACGCCAACCCCAGACCGAGCGCTCCGCCGACGAGGGCGAGGATCGAGCTCTCGGTCAACAGCTGCCGCACCAGTCGCAGGCGGCTCGCTCCGAGCGCCGTGCGGAGCGCCACCTCCTGCTGGCGTCCCGCCGAGCGCGAGAGCAGGAGATTGGCCACATTCGCGCACGCGATCAGCAGGACGAGCGTCACCGCGCCGAACAGAATCAGGAGCGGTGTCCTGGCTTCCCCGACCACCTGCTCTTGGAGCGGCACCACGTTCACGGTCCACCCCGTCTGCCGGTTCGGGAACTCCATCTCGAGCCTGCTCGCGAGCGTGCTCATTTCCGTCTGCGCGCGTTCGACCGAGGTGCCGGGTCGGAGCCGCCCGAGCACCTGCAGCCACCGTCCGTTCGCCTCCCTGAGCTCGTCCGAGAACTGCTGCGGCATCCAGATGTCCTGCGTCCCCGTCGCGTTGAACGAGTAGGGCAGGAAATCGAAGCGGAAACCCTCGGGTAGCACGCCGATGACCGGGAGCTCGAGCCCGTTCACGTTGAGGGTGCGCCCGATCACGTCGGGGCTCCCGCCGAAGCGGCGTTGCCAAAAGCCGTGGCTCAGGAGCACGGGTCTGGGCGCGTCGCTCGCTCGATCCTCCTCGGGGAGGAACACCCGGCCGTGGGCCGCGCTCAGCCCGAGCATCGGGAAGAAGCTCGCGTTCACCGCCACCACGCCGACGCGCTCCGCGTCCTCCCCTTCGACCAGGTTTCCGCTGGTCCAGGTGATCCCGGCAAGGTCCGCGAAGGTGGTGTTCTCCTCGCGCCAGGTCACGAAGTTGGCGCCCGAGACGACGTTGGTGGGATTGGCCCTCGGGATGTTGTGCTCCCACACCATCACCAGGCCGTCCGAGTCTTCGAAGGGGAGGGGACGGAGCAGGACGCCGCTCAGGACGCTGAAGATCGCCGCGTTCGCTCCGATCGCGAGCGCGATCGTGCCAATCACCACCCCGGAAAACACGGGGCGCTTGATGAGGCCCCTGAGGGCGTACCGGATGTCCTGCATCAACACGTCGAACCTCCACTCTTCCCGACGTAGCCATATGGCGTGAGCCAACGCTCCCGCGCTCCTCCGTAGCAGATCGAGCGACTCGAACGCGCCCGGTCCTTCGCCCGTCGCCCCTTTCCTCTTCTCCAGTTCGGCCCACCGATGGAGGATCTCCGCCTCCCACTCCGCGCTCCAGGTCCGGCGCTCCGAGCCGGGAGCCACGTGACCGGCGGCTTGTACGAGCGCGAGGCAGATGGAGAGGAGGGGGTGTGCCATCGGTCCCGGTCGCGTCAACTCGAGGCCGCTTCGAGACCCCGGAGGTCTCGAGGCAGGACTCGCTCGACGGCGCGAATTCGCTCCGCCTCTTCGAGAAGGCGCCGCTGTCCGTCCTTCGTGATCTGGTAGTACTTGCGGGGCGGCCGCTTCTCCCGCTGCGCGACCCGCTGGTCTTCCCACTTGGCTCTCAGCAGCCCCTGCCGCTCGAGCCGGCTCAGCGCCGGGTAGACCGTCCCGCTCGGGAGGGCGGTTCGGTCCATGATGTCGAAGCCGTAGCGCGAACCGGCCGCAACCGCGTACAGCACCTGAATGGTCGTGAGTCCCAGCGTCTTTCGAACCATGGATCGCCTCGCCGAGGGAATCGAACCTGCTTGTATAGAAATGCTATCTATGTAGCACATCCACGGCAAGCGACGGACACCGCCACGCCGCCCGTCAACTGGCTCACGCCGCCCGAACGTGCGAGACGGACGACCACCCCCTACTCTGTTCGGAATCGTTTCGGCCCGGGAGGCCGACGCCATCCCACAGGAGGTCATGGAAGATGCAGGGTTCGCTTCGCCCGTCCCGCCGCCGGCTTCTCTCGATCGTCGCGCTGGGCTCGCTGGTGCCCGCCGGGATCACCGCGCAGGAGCTCGATCAACTCCACGACGCCGCGCTGGGGCTCGTAGACTTCCCCATATCGTGCGACTCGGGCGTGCAGGCCGATTTCAACCGGGCCGTGGCCCTGCTGCACCACATGCAGTACGTGGAGTCGCGCGCGGCGTTCGAGGGGATCGCGAAGGCCGATCCGTCGTGCGCGATGGCGCATTGGGGCATCGCGGTGACCCTGTTTCAGCCCCTGTGGCCGGCTCGACCCACGCCCGAGCACCTCATGCGTGGGTGGGAGGAGGTGCAGAAGGCCGTCGAGCTGCGACCGGGCACCGATCGCGAGCAGGCCTTCGTCGCGGCGGCGTACGCGACGAGTCCGGACGACCTCGAGACGGCTGCCTTCTACGCCCTCTCGCACATGGCGGCCGGACTGGTGGCGGAGAACAGGATGGATCATCAGGAGACGGCCGCCGAGGTACTCCTCGGTGTGTACGCCAGGGAGCCGACGCACCCCGGGGCACTCCACTACACCATTCACGCGAACGACGTCGCGGGTCGGGCCGACGAATCGCTGGACATCGTGCGGAGCTACGATGACATCGCCCCCAGCGTCCCCCACGCCCTGCACATGCCCACGCACATCTTCGTCCGGCTGGGCGAGTGGCCGGAGGTGATCACGTGGAACCGTCGATCGGCGGACGCCGCGCTCGAGCTGCCGGCCGGCGACCGGGTGTCCAACCACTATCCCCACGCGATGGACTACCTGCTGTACGCGTACTTGCAACGGGGTGAGGACGAACGAGCCCTCGCGGCGCTGCGCGAGGTGGTGGACCGGGAGCAGGATTATCAGCAGGAGTTCGCGAGCGCGTTTCACCTGGCGGCGATGCCGGCCCGCTACGCGCTGGAACGCCGTGCGTGGGCGGAAGCCGCTCGGGTCACACCGCGAGCACGCGCGTCGGTCGACTGGGATCGGTTCCTGTGGCCCGAGGGTCTCAGCTGGTTCGCGCGCGGCGTGGGAGCCGCCCGCACGGGAGATCTGGACGAAGCAGCCAGGGCGGACGCCAGAATGCGCGCTCTCCGGGACCAGGCGGAGGGATCCGGGGAGCAGGCCTTCGCGACCTACATCGAGATCGACCGATTGATCCTGGTGTCGCACATGGCGCAGGTACGCGGTGAGGTCGACGAGGCTCTCGCACTGGCCCGGGCGGCCGTGGAGTTGGAGGGAGGCATCCAGAAGCACCCCGTCACACCCGGGGCGCTCCTTCCAGCCAACGAGGCCCTCGGCGATCTGCTGATGGAGCTGAAGCGTCCCGCCGATGCCCTGGTTGCCTACGAAGGCTCGCTAAAGGCGTGGCCGAAGCGCTTCCAAACATTGGTGGGCGCGGCCCGCGCGTCGCGGGCCATTGGCGACGACGGGCGGGCGCGTGGCTTCTACGCGAGGCTACTCGAGGTGATCGGCGAGGCGAGCTCCGACAGGCCCGAGGTGACCGAGGCGCGGGAGTTCGTGGCGGGGGCCGGCTAGTCCTCGGCGATGCGCCCCGCCGGGAGCTCTTCGGGTCTCTTCGACTCGATCAGAGACTCCATGAAGTCCTGGCGCTCGGAGAGAATCGTGACCCGCTGATTCACGCTCTCGACCAGATGCCGCACCTCGTGCACCGTCTGCTCCAGGCTCGCGAGCCTGGCGCGGTCCGGGGAGGTCTCCCGCTTGAGCTTCATCCACTCCTCCATCACTCCGCCCAAACGCCGGCTGATGGGGAAGAGAAGGATGACGCACCCGATGAGAAAGAGCACTATCACCGGTCCGATCATCTCGAGGATTTCGGTAGGCATCTTGATCGCTCCGCGCGTCGTGGGTCATGCACATGTTGAGGTGATGTCCGACCGGCCATGGGCCCAGGGCCCGCGGACCGATCGGATCGAACCCCGGACCCCGAGGATACCTACGGCGTCGTAAGGCGGCCAGTTTCCGCCCCGGGCCGGCTTTGAGGAGGTGACGTTCGCGTCAGCGGCCGACCAGCCGCCGCGGTATCAAGCGCCGGGCGTGAGCACGTGTCCGAAGATGGCCAGGAAGTGGAACCCGCTTCCGAGGATCACGAGCACGTGCCATACCGCGTGGTGATACGGCAGGCGCTTCGCCCCGAAGAAGATCGTGCCGATCGTGTACGCGAGCCCGCCCGCGGCCAGGAGCAGAAAGCCCTGGGATCCGAGCGCCGCCATGACGGGGCGAATCGTGAGGATCCCGAGCCATCCCATCAGGAGGTAGATGAGTACGGAAGTGCCTGGGAACCGGAATCGATACCGTAGCTTGAACAGGATGCCGATCCCCGCCAGCGCCCACACTGCACCGAGGAGCAGCCAACCCGTGCGTCCGCCGAGACCGGCGATCGCCACCGGTGTGTACGACCCGGCGATCAAGGTGTACACGGCGCAGTGATCGAGCACGCGGAGCCGTTCCTTCCGGGACGCATGGCGTACGCCGTGATACAGGGTCGTGGCCGCATACGAGAAGACCAGCGTGAAGCCGTACACGACCGCCCCGAACAGGTATTCGAAATGGCCGGCCTGGAGGGCGACCTGCACGAGGATCCCGAGCGCCAGCACGGCCCCCACCAGACCCACGCCACCCGTGACGCTGTTCACGAGCTCTTCCTGCCACGTCGCCTCGGGCAACGCTCCCATGGAGCGCTGGCCCCAGCCCCCGAACTCGAGTACGCGCTTTCTGATGGTCCCCTCCGTGCATCGGCTTGACGTACAAAGCCCCCCGATACTCACTTCGGGGGGTCCGGGTTCCACCGGATTCCGGGGCCGCGGGCGCAAGCTCCGTTCCTCCGACGTCCGCGGCCGGCCAACACATGGGCCCCTGACGCCGGCTTCCCGGAACGGAAACGACCGTTCAAGCGAGCGTTCAAGCGGCCATTCGGGAGATGTCGTGAGATCGACGATTAGGGTCGAGAACGCTTGAGGGCTCTGGTCACGGGCGCCACCGGGCATGTGGGGGCGAACCTCTGCCGCCTCCTGGTCGAGCGTGGCGACACCGTCGTGGCGCTTTGCCACACCGAGAGCGACGCCCTGGATGGGGTGGAGCTGGAGCGTGCGGAGGGTGACGTCCTGAAGGTGGAGACGCTCCGCGCCGCTGTGGACGGGGTCGATGTCGCCTTCCACCTGGCCGCACGAATCTCGATAGACGGCGACCGGGACGGTCAGGTCCACGCCGTGAACGTCGAGGGCACCCGCAATGTGGTCGCGGCCTGTCTGAGCGCAGGCGTCGATCGCCTGGTCCACTGCAGCTCGTTCCATGCATTCACTCAGGCGCCGTTCGATGAGGAGTTGACCGAAGAACGCCCTCGGGTCGGTTCGTCCGCGTTTCCCTACGACCGCTCGAAGGTCGCTGGCGAGCGGGAGGTGATGGCCGGGATCGAGCGGGGGTTGCCCGCGGTGATCCTCAACCCCACGGCGATCCTTGGCCCGCACGATTACAAGCCGTCGTTGATGGGCGAGGTGCTGCTCGACCTGTACCATGGCCGGTTGCCGAGCCTCGTCCCCGGGGGCTCGGACTGGGTCGACGTGCGCGATGTGTGCGACGCTGCGGTCTCCGCCCTCGAGCACGGAACGCCCGGCGAGCGCTATCTGCTTGGCGGCGGCTGGACCACGGTAGGCGAGCTCGCTGCGGTGGCGGAATCGATTACCGGGAGGAAGCGCCCGCGGCTCACCACCCCGCTGTGGCTGGCGCGCGCGGGCGTTCCGTTCGCGAAGCTCCACAGCCGGTTGACTGGGAGGCGCCCGCTTTACACGCAGGAGTCCCTGGACCGCCTCGTCCGCTCGAGCCGTTGCGTGAGCCACGCGAAGGCGACCCGCGACCTGGGCTTCAATCCACGGGCTCTAAGGACGACTCTCGAGGACGCCTACGCCTGGTTCGCGACTGTCGGCCGGCTCGGCTGATCGCCCGCATGCCCTTCACGTCGCTCGTCTACGGCTGGATCCTCGTCGCCGTTCTCACCTTCGTCGTCCTTCTTCGCATTCGAGCTCCCTACGGGCGGTATGCGAGCGAGGGTCGGGGGCCCTCCATCCCGCACCGCGTGGGCTGGATCGCGATGGAGCTGGTATCGCCGGTCGCGTTCCTCGTCTTCTTCTTGGCGGGGGGCGGGCTCAAGACCGGGCCGATGTGGCTGTTTGCGGCCCTGTGGTCCGGTCATTACATGAACCGAGCATTGATCTATCCTCTGCGGCAGAAGACGCGGGGCAAGCGCATGCCGGTCGCGATCATGGGATCGGCCATGCTGTTCAACGGCGTGAACGGCTTCCTGAACGGCCACTACCTGGGCGCGATGGCAACTCCCTACCCGGTAGAGTGGCTCGCCGACTCTCGGTTCGTGGTGGGTGTGAGCCTGTTCGCGGCGGGCGTTCTCATGAACTGGCACGCAGACCGGATCCTGCTCAGGCTTCGGCGCCCCGGGGACACCGGCTACCGGGTTCCCGAGGGTGGGCTCTACCGGTGGGTGTCATGCCCCAACTACCTGGGCGAGATGATCGAGTGGATCGGGTTTGCACTTCTGACGTGGTCGCTCCCGGCAGTCTCGTTCGCCGTGTGGACGGTGGCCAACCTCGCGCCCCGTGCCCTCGCTCACCACCGCTGGTATCGCGAGCGGTTCCCCGACTATCCGCCCCGGCGGAAAGCGCTCATACCCGGGTTGCTGTGAGCCCCCGGCCCAGCCTGTGAGCCCCCGGTCGGAGATGCGTGTGCACCCCACGAGCGGCCGTTGAGCGAGGCGGAACGACTGGGCGTCGATCGCGCGCGGGTGGCGCTGGCGTATGCCCTCGCGCTGCTCGTGGCGCTGCTGGTCGGGTGGGTGCTGGCCCGTGGCACGTTGGTGACCGCCGATGGCGCGGTCGCCTGGACGACGCACCCGATCGCGGTGGCGGCCACCGCGGACATCGCAGCTACGCTGGTCGTGTTCGGATTCAGCTTCGCGCTCGACAACTCCAGCGTGTACGATCCGTACTGGAGCCTGGCTCCGATCCCGATCGTCGCCTACTGGGCCGTTGCCGGCGCTCCCACCACCGGGTCGGCATCAGAGCCCGTGAACGCCTTCCCGAGCGTCCAGGACCTCGTACTCGTCCTTCTCGTCCTGATCTGGGGTGTGCGTCTGACCGCGAACTGGGTACGACGCTGGCGGGGACTCACCGACGAGGACTGGCGATATACGGAGTACCGGCAGAACGTGGGCCGCTCCTACTGGGCGATCAGCCTGGGAGGGTTCCATCTCCTGCCGACCGTCCTCGTACTCCTCGGCTGCGTGCCGGTCTACTTTGCCCTCGGCGCCGATGCTCGACCGCTCGGACCCCTCGACGCGTTGGCGTTGGGGCTGGCGATGGCCGGGATCTGGCTCGAGTGGACGGCGGACCGAGAGCTGCGGCGCTTTCTCCGAAACGTTGTCCCCGAAGGAACCTTGCTCACGGCCGGCCCATGGGCGTGGTGTCGCCACCCCAACTACCTTGGTGAGCTTCTGTTCTGGTGGGGGCTGGCGCTCGCGGGGCTGGGTGCTTCGCCGGGGAACATGGCCTGGTCCGTGGCCGGTGCCGTCGCGATCACCGCCCTGTTCGCCCTTGTGAGTTTGCCGATGATGGAGCGCCGTCTCGCGAGGAAGCCGGGCTTTGCCGAATACGCGCGCCGCACGCCGCTCTTGTTCCCGCGGCCGTTCCGCACGCCTCGACCGGAGGTTTGAGCATGAGAAGCCGTTTCGCCCTCTTCGCCGTCCCGGGTGTTCTGCTCCCGGCGTTGCTCCTCGGATCCGCTGCCCTTCGGACCGATCGTCCAGACGCGACCGATGACCAGGATGTCATGGAACGCTTTCGCCGCATGTCGGAGGAGGCGGAGGCGCGCGGCCTGGCCGAGCCTTTCCTCGGTGTGACGACAAACGGAGAGGTCGCTCCGGGGCTGTTCGGAATCCACTCCACCGGCGTCTCCACCGAGCCCGTGCGCCGGGCGACCGAGGACTTCCTCTCGGCTCTGACCGAGGAGCAGCTGGAGCGCACCACCTTCGCCGTGGACGACACCGAGTGGCGCAAATGGATGAACCAGCACTTCTACGTGCGGCAGGGGGTCGGCTTCGACGAGATGAGCGAGGCGCAGCGCGATGCCGCCTTCGATCTGCTGCGAGCATCGCTGAGCGCGAAGGGGCTCAGGCTCACGCGCGATATCATGCGGCTGAACCATACGCTGGGCGAGCTCAACGATGACAACTTCGTAGAGTACGGGGAGTGGCTCTACTGGATCACCGTCATGGGCGAGCCCTCGTCGACCGAGCCGTGGGGATGGCAGCTCGATGGCCACCACGTGATCATCAACTACTTCGTCCTGGGCGACCAGGTCGTGATGACACCCCTGTTCGTGGGCTCCGAGCCCGTGATCGCCGAGACCGGGAAGTACGCGGGCGTCGCCATCCTCCAGGACGAGCAGGACGCGGGGCTGGCCATGATCCAATCCCTGACCGGCGCGCAGCGTGACCAGGCGATCGTCGAGGTGTCGAAGACCGCCAACAGCACTCTCGGAGAAGCGTTCAAGGACAACATCGTCCTCGACTTCGCCGGGGCGCCGGTCTCCTCCTTCTCCGCCGCGCAGAGAGAGCGACTACTCGAGCTGGTCGGACTGTTCGTGGGGAATTTGAGAGAGGGTCACGCGCGGGTTCGTATGGAAGAGGTCGAGCGGCACCTCGACGAGACCTGGTTCGCCTGGATCGGGGGCACCGGGCCGGACGCCGTCTTCTACTACCGCATCCACAGCCCCGTCATCCTGATCGAGTTCGACCACCAGCGGCCGGTAGGCACCCGTCACCTGTTCCCGGACCGGTCACCCAACCGGCAGCACATCCACGCCGTGGTCCGCACGCCGAACGGCAACGACTACGGGAAGGACCTCCTGCGGCAGCACTACGAGGCTCACCCTCATTAGAGCCCAAACGAGGGACTACGGCTGTCGAGCGCGGGCCCGGCCGGGGTCGAGGCGCCCGCCTACGACGGCAAGGCGAGTGTAAGTGCACCGCCCGCAGCGGCCGCGTTCTTCAGGAAGTCGCGTCGGGCGATCGACATGGGATTCCTCTCGCACTCATTCTCGGTGGCGGGCGTCCTGCATCAGCGTGAAGGTGACGGGACCGCGCCGACGGCGGTAGGGTCTCGTCTTCCGCGGTCCCGCACGTCTAGTTTGGGTCACACCGAACCGCCCTTGGGGACCACGCCGGGTGGAGCCCTCGATGGCGGAATCCTGTGTCGTGGAGTCGGAGATCGAGAACCCGATCGCACGGTTCATCGCCCACCAGGGAGTCATGGTCTTGGACGGGGGCTTGGCCACCGCCCTGGAAGCCCGTGGTTGCGACCTCGACGACGACCTGTGGTCGGCCAAGGTCCTCCTGGAAGCGCCGGACGTGATTCGTCAGGTGCACCGCGACTTTCTCGCTGCCGGCGCCGATTGCATCGCCACGACCACGTATCAGGCCACCATCCCGGGCTTCCGGAAGCGCGGCCTCACGGAACGCGAAGGCGTGGAGCTGTTACGCCAATCGGTTCGGTTGGCGGTCGAAGCCCGGGACGAGTTCTGGAGCGAGCCCGGAAACCACCGCGGTCGGCTCCGGCCCATCGTCGCGGCGAGCATCGGTCCGTACGGCGCGTACCTGGCCGATGGGTCCGAGTACACGGGCGAGCGAGCATCGGTCCGTACGGCGCGTACCTGGCCGATGGGTCCGAGTACACGGGCGACTACGACATCGACGAGGACGAGCTGTACACGTTTCACCTGAAACGCTGGCACGTGCTCGCCGAGAGCGAGGCGGACCTCATCGCCTGCGAGACCATCCCCTCACGATCGGAAGCTCGTATGCTGCTACGGCTGCTGCGAAACACGCCAGGCAGGTGGATCTGGATCAGCTTCAGTTGCGGCGATGGGACCCATGTGAGCGATGGAAGCGATCTGGCCGACGCGGCCCGGGAGTGCGATGCGGAGCCGGGGGTCGCCGCCGTTGGCATCAACTGCACCTCACCGGACCTGATCTCCTCGCTGATCCGCGAAATCCGTACGGCGACCGACAAGCCGGTGATCGTCTACCCCAACTCCGGGGAGGGATATGATGCGGCGGCGAAGTCGTGGGTGGGTGCGCCACGGGCCATCGATTGGAGGCAGGCAAGCCTGCAGTGGACCGAGGAGGGCGCGATGGCGGTGGGTGGCTGCTGTCGCGTGAGTCCCGAAGAGATCGCCACGATACGACAAGCACTACTGGCCTAGTTCAGACTCCCGGCCTGGTTCAATGGGGGAGAGCATGACCCGAATCGCCCCGCTCCGCCTTGTCCGCATCAGCGTGCTCTTCACCCTCGCGCTGGCACCGGCCGCGGCCGCCCAGACGACCGAGCTCACGGCCCCAGGGCTCGTCGAGCCCGTAGAGATCATCGTCGATCGTTGGGGCATCTCACATATCTACGCGGAGAACGAAGCCGATCTGTTCTTCGCGCAGGGCTGGAACGCGGCTAGAGATCGCCTGTTTCAGCTCGAGCTTTGGCGTCGACAGGCGACGGGCACGGTGGCCGAGATCCTGGGCCCGCGAGAGCTGGAACGCGACGTCGGGACTCGCCTGTTCATGTTTCGCCGCGACCTCGATGCGGAGCTGGCGCACTACCACCCGCGCGGCCGGGAGATTGTCGAGGCCTTCGTGCAGGGGATCAACGCGTACGTGGCCGAGACCGAGCGAGACCCTTCTCTCCTGACGGTGGAGTTCGAGCTCTTGGGCATCCGGCCGGGCCGGTGGACTCCGGAAGTGGTGATCTCCCGGCACCAGGGGCTCCTGGGCAACATCGGGTCCGAGCTCGACTACGGACGCGTCGTGAGCCTGATCGGAGGCGATCGACTGGAAGCGGTCTCGACCTTCGGCCCCGGTGAACCCGACCTCGGCTTGGATCCGGCGATCGACGGGTCGCTGCTGTTCGATGATATCCTCGCCGTGTACGACGCCTTCCGGGGCCCGGTGCGCTTCCTGCCCGAGGACATCGCCGAGGAGCACCGGGCCTCGCGCGACGCGTTCGAGCGGCTCGAGGCAGCGGCGGCCCTGGCTTCGGCCGCCCCCGCCTGGGACCCGGATCAGGACATCGGCAGCAACAACTGGGTGGTGAGCGGACGCCTCACCGAGAGCGGCTACCCGATCATGGCCAACGATCCCCACCGGGCACAGGCCGCTCCCTCGCTGCGCTACTGGGTGCACCTGGTAGGGCCGGGCTGGAACGTGATCGGTGGTGGCGAGCCGAGCCTTCCCGGTGTCTCGATCGGGCACAACGAGCATGGCGCCTGGGGGCTGACGGTCTTCCAGACGGACGGTGAGGACCTGTACGTGTACGACACCGACCCGGCCGACCCGAACCGCTACCGGTACGGAGACGGCTGGGAGCGCATGACCGTGCTCGGGGACACGATCCGTGTGAAGGGACAGGCGTCCCACGTGGCGGAGCTCAAGTACACGCGACACGGCCCGGTCGTGTACGAGGATATCGAGCGCCGGAAGGCGTACGCGGTGCGCGCGGCGTGGATGGAGATCGGCGGCGCACCCTACCTGGCCAGCCTCCGAATGGATCAGGCCCGGTCCTGGGAGGAGTTCCGGGACGCCTGCAACTACAGCCACATCCCGGGCGAGAACATGGTATGGGCGGATCGTGAGGGGAACATCGGCTGGCAGGCCGTGGGGATCGCACCGATCCGGAGGAACTGGAGCGGGCTGGTCCCGGTCCCCGGCGACGGTCGCTATGAATGGGATGGGTACCTGCCTATCGTGGACAAGCCCCACGTCTACAACCCACCCGAGGGGTACTTCGCGACCGCCAACAACGATCTCATCCCACGCGACTACGCGCACATGGACGCGGTCGGCTTCAACTGGTCCGCGCCCTTCCGCTGGTCCCGGATCAACGAGGTCCTGGGCAGCGGGCGGAAGCACTCGCTGGTGGACATGATGCGACTCCAGACCGATGAGCTGTCGCTCCCGGCCCGGAGACTCGTGCCGCTACTGTGGAACATCGAGTTGGACGCTTCCGCGGGTTCGCGTGTAGCGGCGGCTCGCGATCGCCTCCTCGAGTGGGATTTCGTCCTCGACCGGCGGTCCGTGGCGGCCGGGATCTACGCGGCGTGGGAGGCACGACTCCGGAGCGCGAGCCGAGAGTTGATGGTGCCGGAGGAAGTGCGTCCCTACCTGCGGGGCGTGTCGCTGACACGGGTGATCGACTGGCTCACGGTACCTCCCGCCGAATTCGGGCCGGATCCCAACTTGGCCCGAGACGCTCTTCTGCTGACTTCCCTCCAGAGAGCCGTCACCGATCTGACCGAGAAGCTGGGTCCCGACATGGCCGGTTGGCAGTACGGCCAGGAGGGATACAAGCACGCGCTCCTCCGGCACTCGTTGGGTCGGGTGGTGGACGAGGCGACCCGGCAGCGCCTGGAGGTGGGTCCCGCGCCGCGGGGTGGGTACGGGCTAACGGTGAACAACACCGGGAACGGGGACAACCAGACGAGTGGTGCCTCCTTCCGGACCATCGTGGACACGCAGGACTGGGATCGGGCGGTCGGGATGAACGCCCCGGGGCAAGCCGGGAACCCGGACAGTCCCCACTACCGCGATCTGTTCGCGCAGTGGGCCCGAAACGAGTTCCACCCGATCGTCTACTCGCGCGGTCGTGTGGAAGCCGCCGCGGAACGGACTCTCTGGTTGGTCCCGCGACGTTAGCTATCGGACCTCCGCCCTGGTCGAGTCGGATTCCCGAAGCTCGCGGCTGACCCCCAGACCTCGGCGACTCTGGCCCGTTTCGGTCAGGCGTCCCACCTTCTGTGGACGCTAGGTCCCCCCCAGCCACAGGAGGGAAATCCCATGTTTGGTCGTCGCCGCAGCACCGCCGCGCTCTCGTCCGTATTCGCGCCCGGGCTCGCGCTGACGCTGATGGTCACGCCGTCGGTCGCGCAGCAGATCTCACCCGAGCACTACGAGCACCTCCGATTTCGTCACATCGGGCCCGTGGGAAACCGCGCCGCCTCGATTGCGGGCGTTCCCGGTGATCGCATGGTCTACTACGCGGGCGCCGCCAGCGGTGGGGTGTGGAAGACCGAAGACGCCGGGCTCCACTGGAAGCCCGTGTTCGACGACCAGCCCGTCCACGCGATCGGGGCCCTCGCCGTCACCCCATCGGACCCGGCCACCGTGTGGGCCGGGACAGGGGAGACCTCGATCCGCTCGAACGTCTCGATCGGGAACGGGATCTGGAAGTCGACGGACGCCGGTGAGACGTGGCGGCACATGGGGTTGGAGGGCAGCGGCCGCATCGGCCGCATCGTCGTCCACCCGCTGAACCGGGACATCGTGTACGCGGCCGTGCTCGGGCACGCGTACGCCCCACAACAGGAACGTGGCGTATACCGGACCACGGATGGTGGCGAGACGTGGGAGCGGGTGCTGTTCGTGGACGAGAATACGGGTGCGTACGAGATCGCGATGGATCCGTACAACCCGCGCAAGCTGCTCGCGACGATGTGGCAGATCGATCTCAAGACGTGGGGGCGGGAGAGCGGTGGGCCGGGAAGCGGGATCTTCGTCACGAACGATGGAGGAGACACCTGGGCACGCCTCGAAGGCCACGGCCTTCCGACGAAGCCGGTGGGGAAGATCGCGGTCTGCCTGTCGGCGGATGACTCGCGCCGGGTATACGCGCTGATCGAGACCGGGGACGGCGTCCCGATCCACGGCGAGGAGACGGACACCGGAGAGCTGTGGCGATCCGAGGACGGCGGCGAGAACTGGCAGCTCGTCTCCTATCACCACGACCTCGCGACCCGGCAGGCTTACTACACCCGTTGCGCGGTCTCGCCCGACGATCGAGACGAGATCTACTTCGCCTCGTCATCCTTCAGCTGGAGCCTGAATGGAGGCGAGACCCACACGACGACGAACTTCCTCCGCGACAAATCGTCGCCGGGGTGGGATTTCCATGACATCTGGATCGACCCGACCGACGGCGACCGGATGGTGCTGGCGTTCGACGGGGGCGTCACGCTTACCGAGAATCGCGGGGAATCCTGGTTCCGGATGCAGCTCCCGATCGCGCAGATGTACCACGTGACGGCCGACAACGCGGTGCCGTACAACGTGCTCGGGAACCGTCAGGATGGCCCTTCGTTCAGGGGGCCCTCCAACACCCGAACCGGTGGCTTATGGGCCCGCGGCATCATCCCACGCGGCGACTGGCGTGCCGTGGGCGGCGGCGAGAGCGGCTTCGCGACCGCGGACCCGGCGGACCCAAACATCGTATGGTCGAGCGCATCGGGATCCGGAGCCGGGGGTGGGATCGTGGTCCGCCACGATGTGACGGCGGGTCAATTCCGCAATGTCGAGGTGTGGCCGATGTCCACCCGCGGTTGGCCCGCCGAGGGTCTCCGCTACCGCTTCCAGTGGACCTTTCCGCTCCTCATCTCGCCGCACGACCGCAACACGATCTACGTGACGAGCCAGCACGTGCACCGGACCATGAACGGGGGGCAGAGCTGGGACGTGATCAGCCCCGATCTGACCACGAACGACAAGTCGAAGCAGGGGATCTCGGGCGGACTTACCCCGGACAACATCGGGGTGGAGTATTGCTGCGTGATCTACGCCTTCGATGAGTCACCGGTGGAGCAGGGTGTCCTGTGGGCCGGCTCCAATGACGGGATGGTGCATGTGAGCCGGGACGGTGGGGAGAGCTGGGGCAATGTCACCATGAATATCCCGAACCTGCCTCCCGACGGCGTGGTGCGGAGCATCGATGCCTCGAAGTGGAGTGCGGGGAAGGCCTACGTCACGATCGAGCACCACCAGGTGGGCGACTTCGACGCGCGGGCGTACAAGACCGAGGACTTCGGCGAGACGTGGACGCAGATCACGGAAGGTGTGGATGACGGCCCGCTCTCGTATACGCGTTATCTGCTGGAGGACCCCTTCAGGCCGGGACTCCTCTACCTGGGTACGGAGGCCTCGCTGTACATCTCGTTCGACGACGGGGCGAATTGGCAGCGGTTCATGCCCAACCTGCCTCCCACGCCCTACTACGGGCTCTTCGTGCAGGAGCATTTCAACGACCTGGTCGTGGGGACCTACGGGCGGGGGTATTGGATCCTCGACGATCTGAGCCCCATCCAGCAGCTGACGGACGAGGTCGCCGCATCCGCCGCACACCTGTTCCGGCCGAGGGATGCCTACCGGTTCCGGCCCACGACGGAGCCGATGATCATGTTCGAGGACTGGACGCACGGCGAGAACCCGCCTAACGGGGCGTCGATCAATTATTGGCTCGGCTCGGATCCCGAGGGCGACGCGAAGCTTCGGATCGAGAACGCCGCGGGCGAGACCGTGCGCGAGCTCGATGGGACGACGCACGCGGGGATCAACCGCCTCTGGTGGAACTTCCGGGGCGAGCCGGGGACGCAGATCAAGCTCCGGACGAAGCCGCTGTACGCGGATTGGTACGCGATGCCCGATCAGGGGTGGCGCTCGGGCGGAG
>JBDHHV010000083.1:0-15437 GCA_039589195.1 Gemmatimonadota bacterium
TCTCCTCGCGGAGGCGACCTCCGACATCCGGAGCTGGCAGGGAGGGGGCGCCATCGAGCTGGCCCGCGTCTTCGCGAACCGCCTCGGGGTCTCCATCGGTGGCCGGTTCGCCAGTTACAGCCCGTCAGGCGAGATTCCCGACCCCAACTCCCGCGGTCCCGTATACCGGCGCTTCGTCGGACCCGATCTCGCGCTCGAGCTCGCCCAGGCGGTAACTGCCGCAGGCACGATCGCAGCCCGCTGGCAGGTGGCAGACGCGACCGGACTTTGGGTGCAGGGAGAGTTTGGCGCGCTCGATCCTACCGACGAGTCGATCCCGCTCCTGCCGGATGGGACGAGGCAAGCCTGGCGGTTCTCGGCGGGTGTAGTGCTCCACGAGGGCTGGCCGTAGCATCGCCAGGGACGGCATCTGATGCTGGGCCGGGGGCAGTCGCCGCTAATCGCCCTTTCGCGTCATCGGCCTACGTCCCTATCCTCTTCCGAGTTCCGGTGGCCAGGCACTTGCACGCGGGTGTCACCGGATCCCGCAGGCCGCTGGAGCTCTTCAGCGCCTGTTCGTTCACCGCCGGGGCGGCAGTCGCCCCGAGGCAGGTCGCTGAAAAACTCGAGCGAGCTGCCAACACATTCTGGAACGCGCGATGGACGCACATTCGGATCCGGAACCGACGGAACGCGCGATGGACGCACATTCGGATCCGGAACCGACCGCCCCCAGGCCTGAGCCCACGGGCCCGAAAATCGTCGACAAGCCCTGGGGTCGAGAGGTGTGGTACGCCCACACGGAGCGCTATGCCGGCAAGATCCTGGAGGTGACGGAGGGGCATCTGCTCTCGCTACAGAAGCACCGCGTGAAGCACGAGACCCTGTACCTTCAGTCCGGCCGCATGCGTTTCACTCTGGGTGAGCGCACGTTCGAGTGGCGGCCCGGTGAGGTGGTCGAGATCCCGCCCGATACCGTACACCGGATGGAGGCGATCGAGGACAGCGTGATCCTCGAGGTGAGCACACCCGAGCTGGATGATGTCGTCCGCCTCGAGGATCGCTACGGCCGCACGGAATGAGCGACCTTGTACTGGATCAGCCAGAATACCCGCGCACCTGGCTGCTCATCGATGTCGTGGATCGATCCCCGCGCCTGGTCGGTCACGAGATCGTGGACCTTTCCCCGGGCGCGATCGAGCTTCGACATGTCGCCCGGCAGATGCGGGGCTTCGCGGAGCCATCCGACCGCTGGGTGAAGGTCGGGCCCCGACCCGGCTCACCGGAGCGCGGAGACGGGCACACGCATGTCCTCTCGTTCGGTCCGACGCTGACGTACCTGGTCGAGCGGGACGAGACGAACGAAATCCACGCGGGCCGTCCGTTCCGGCACCTGGGTGTCTCCTTCGGCACGCGCATCCTCACGCCGGCGACGGCCGCGGAGATCGGACTCTACTTCTACGGACGCCAGCCGGCGATATTCGGGTTCACGGCTCCCGACGCCGTGCACGGATACGTCGGGCTCGCCTGGGAACCATTGGCGAGCGGCGACATCGAGTGGTTGCTGCGGCGCGAGATGGCCGACAATTGACCGTACCGATGGGGAGGGGTGGCTGATGGACGGGAGCGGAGACGCCGGAGACCTGCGACAGATGCTGCGCATCATCCATGCGGCCCTGCTGGGCGGCATCGTGACGTTTGGTGCAATCGTCCTGTTCTTCTTGGCGAGTGGGAGGGCAGGGAACGGTGGTGGAGGTGTTCTGCGTTGGGTGTGGCTCGCGCTCGCCATCGCGGCGCTGTTCGCTGCCGGCGTGCTACGCGGGCGTCTGCGACCGGAGGCGCCGGCTCGGGAGTCCAGGACCACCGCCCTCATGATCTGGGCGCTGGCCGAGGTGCCTGCGTTGAGCGGGCTGGCCTTCGCGGTGGTGAGCGGGGATTTGGTGCCTGCGATCGGTGGCCTGGTGATCGGCCTCGCGCTGCTGATCTCGCATCGACCCGCCACGTTCCTGACGGGTCGGCCGCCGGCTTAGAGACAGGTCGCAGCCGTGTCTCGCCCGCTAACCACGTTTCGCCCGCTAACCAAGGCTCTCGAAGATCTCCTCGTGTGTGGCGTGTCGTCCGGTCGCGAGCTTGGAGTAGATCAGCCGCCCGTCCGCGGTTACCTCGAAGGCGCCGCCGCCGGACCCGATGAGCTCCACGCTGAGGTCCTCGTATCGTTCCTTGAGCGCGTCCGCCAAACTGGCGGCTCGTGGCTCGTAGTTTCAGGCAAGGCAGTACTCGATCGTCACATGCATCGCGTGCCTCCAGTAACGTTGCCGGTCGTCGTCCCGCCGCGGATCCGCGCGAAGGTAACTTGTGCGCCCTCGTCGCGACTTCTCAAGCCTCGCCGGCTCGCACCCGGCCTTTTCACGCTCTCGACGCGACGGGCCCGGCCTTGAACCGCATGATTCTTCTCGCCGCCGCCGCGCCCGTGCGCGCCGATCCCTCGCACCGCGCCGAAAGGGTAACGGAATGGTTGTGTGGTGAGATCATCGCGGTTCTGGAGCACACCGCGGGTTGGGTGCGAGGCCGCGGTCCCGATGGGTACGAGGGGTGGGTGACGGCGAGCGCGGCCCTCGGATGCGAGTCGAACGAGGTCGACGCGTGGCGCCGCGAGGCGACGCTCTGGTCGCTCGGCACCGATCTGCTCGGTGACTCGCCTCGTCCCACCAACCGCTTGCCGTGGGGTGCCAGGGCTCGCTCCGTGGCCGCGGCCCGCGTGGCTCTCCCGGACGGGACGATCGCCGTTCCTCGGGATCCCGACCGACTCGTGCCCGAAGAAGACCGGGCGGAGCGGTTTCCGGCCACGGGCGAGGCGGTCGTGGACACCGCGATGCAGTGGATCGGCGTCCCCTACATGTGGGGTGGGCGGACGCGGGCGGGTGTCGATTGCTCCGGCCTGGTCCAGGCCGTGTACGGGTTGCATGGGCTCCTGCTCCCGCGCGACAGCGGTCCACAGCGCGGTGTCGGACCCGACCTCGAGACAGGCCCGGATGGGATGGGCGCGTTGGAGCCGGGAGATCTCCTCTTCTTCGCGCCCGAAGGGGTGGGGATCAGCCACGTCGCGATTTCCACGGGGGGAGAGGGGGTCGTGCACGCCGCGGCCTCGAACGGCCGCGTGCATACGGACGATCTCGCGAGCGATGGGGACCTGGCGCGGCTGCTTCGTCGATCGATCGTGGCGAGCACGAGACCCCTGACGGGAGACCGGGTCACGCCATCGGAGCCGAATCTCCCTCGATGATCACCACGGCTACGGCCACCCCGGCATCGTGGCTGAGCGATACGTGAACCCCATCTCCTCCAACCTCCCGCAGACGCTCTCTCGCCTTCCCGGTCAGCAGGAGCTCGGGGCGTCCTTGCTGGTCGGATCGAATGGCCATGTCACCCCAGCGCACCCCGCTGGCCAGACCCGTCCCTAGTGCTTTGAGGAAGGCTTCCTTGGCCGCGAAGCGGCCCGCGAGGCAATCGGCCGGTGCCGCACGCCGCTCGCAGTCCGCTAGCTCGCCGCGCGTAAACAGGCGTCCCGTCGCCCGCTCTCCATACCGCTCCACGAGTGCGGACAGGCGCGGCACCGAAACGATGTCGACTCCGACGCCACGAATCACGGTGGGAACCCTCCTCTCAGTCCGTTGCACCCAGGCACCCGAGAATCTATCGTCTCGCTCAGCTGTCCCGCATGACGACCGAGCGAGGCGCCCAGGGCCCGCTTCGTGGTACTCCACTTCCGGATCTCGAGACACATGGACCGCGCTCCCATGCCTGGCACGATGACGCTGGATCGTTTGGTCGAAGCTCTGGTGGTCGAGCTTCACGACTGTGAGCCCGAAACGGTCGGTGACTTCACGCGGCACCTGCTTCAGCGGGGCTCGACGGAGTTCCTCGAAGGCCGATCCCTCGTCGAAGTGGTGGACGAGATTGCGACCCTATACCGGTTGGCGGACGAGGCCCCCGCAGGCGAGATCTCGGTCCGGCTGCACCCGAAGCCCGGGAGTCCGAAGCACGCCGTCCTCCACACGGTCATGACGGACCGGCCGTTCATCGTGGATACGCTCCGCGAATACCTCCACTCGCTGGATCTGGGCATCACCCACCTGCTCCACCCCGTATTCGTGTTCGAACGCGATCGAGCGGGTCGCGTCATCGAGGCGAAAGCCCGGGCGTCTGTGGGTCCACACACCTCCGTCGTCCACATCACCATGGAGGGCGCGCTCGATGACCAGAAGCTGAAGCAGATCGAGGACGAGGTGCGGGTGCGCCTGAGCCACGTCGAGGCGGTGACCACCGACTTCCCAGACCTCGTCGAGCGGGCGGCGGCCATCTTCGAGGAATTGGACGAGAGGAAGCAGGAGATCCCCTGGCGCGCCCGGGAGCTGGAGGAGATCCAGGAGCTGCTCAGATGGCTGCAGGATCCCGGTTTCGTCTTCCTCGGGTACCGGGGCTACGAGATCCGGCCTGACGAGAGCGGCCGCGATTTCATCCAGGTGGAGAAGGGGACGGGTCTGGGTATCCTGCGGAACGAGGAGGAATCGCGTTACTGGCACCCCCGGCCGGTCGACGAGCTCTCGTCCGACTTGAAGGCACGCGCCCTCGGTGGCCCGCTGTTGATCGTTTCGAAGACGAACGCGGAAGCGCCCATCCGTCGCCGC
Source organism: Gemmatimonadota bacterium (assembly GCA_039589195.1). GTDB lineage: Bacteria > Gemmatimonadota > Gemmatimonadetes > Palauibacterales > Palauibacteraceae > JBDHAC01. Next base: position 4,668 of record JBDHHV010000083.1, read on the forward strand.
GCGCGCATGGACTATGTGGGGATCAAACGATTGGGAGGCGATGGGACCGTCCGCGGCGAGCACCGTTTCCTCGGACTGTTCACCGCGAAGGCATACAGCCAGGACGCCTCCACGATTCCGATCCTGCGACGCAAGCTGCGTGAGATCCTGCAGCTCGAAAACGCACCGAAGGGGTCACACGACCACAACCTGATTCTGGAAACGTTCAACTCGATGCCCAAAGAAGAGCTCTTCCTCGCCTCGGTGGAGGAGCTCCGGCAGGTAATCGAGACCGTGATGGAGACCGAGGGTGGCGACGATGTCCGGGTCACGGCGAGACCGGACGCGCTGGGTCGTGGGATCAACGTCCTGGTCGTGATGCCAAAGCAGCGCTTCTCGGGGGACGTGCGCCACCAGCTCCAGGATGCCCTGGTGCAGGCGTACGGCGGCACACTGCTCAATTACCACTTGGCGCTCGGGCAGGGCGACCAGGCGCGCCTGCATTTCTACCTGACGGCGGATCCCGAGGAGGCCGAGCACGTAGATGTGCTGGCCCTCGAGAATGTCTTCCGCAGCAAGGTCCGGACGTGGGACGAACGGCTCGCCCATGCGCTCGAGGAGGTCCACGAGTCAAGGCGAGCGCACGAGCTCGCCGAACGATATCGGGGCGAGTTCTCCGACGAATACCAGGCGGCGGTCGAAGTTCGGACGGCGGTATCCGATATCGGGCACCTCGAGGCGCTCGATGCGACCGGCGTCCAGCAGACCTGTCTGGAAGAGCTGGATCCGGAGCGCCCGAAAGCCTCACGCTTGAAGATATTCGCGCCACGCGGGACGTTCGTCCTCAGCGACGTGATGCCCACACTCGAGAATCTCGGCTTCCGCGTCCTCGATGCGTATCGCCACCACGTCGGCGGAGCGGATGGCCTGGCGCCCCGTACGATCCACGTGTTCCAGGTGCAGGCTCCCGAAGCCTGGCGAGTGGACCGCGCGGAGGCCGAGCCCAGGGTCGCCGCCGCGCTGCGCGCTGCGCGATACGGTGAGGCGGAGGACGACCGGCTGAACAGCCTGGTCCTGTCCTGCGGTCTCACGTGGCGACAGGTGAGCGTCCTGCGCGCATATGCCGGATATGCGTTCCGGATCGGGGCCGTCGCGAGCCGTCTTGGCGCGCAACGGCCGATCACGGAATACCCCGAGTCGGCTGCCCTCTTGTTCCGGGTGTTCGAGGCGCACCTGGACCCGGCCCTGGGGGACACCCGTCAGGAGAGGGTGCGAGTGGCCCGGAGGCGATTCGACGCGTCGTTGTCTTCCATCCGTGGCATCGAGGACGATCGCGCGCTTCGACGGCTGCTGGAGCTGGTGCGGGCCACGCTTCGTACCAACTACTTCCGCGAGTCGTATCAGACGGGGGCCGGTCCGCTGGCGCTGAAGATCGACTGCAGGTCCGTCGAGTTCATGCCCGAGCCGCGCCCCAAATACGAAGTGTATCTGCGTGGGCCGCACACCGAGGCGTCGCACCTGCGGATGGGCGACGTCGCGCGCGGGGGTATTCGGTGGAGCGATCGGATGGAGGACTTCCGCGTCGAGGTCCTCGGCCTGGTAAAGACCCAGCGCGTCAAGAACGCGGTGATCGTACCCACCGGTGCGAAGGGTTCGTTCATCTCGAAGCGTCCGTGCGCGAGTCGCGAGGAGGCGCTCCAGGCGGGCGTCGATAGCTACGTGGAGTTCATTCGCGGGATGCTGGAGATCACCGACAACGTGGTCGACGGAGAGGTGGCTCACCCCCCCGACGTCACGATCCACGATGGGAACGACCCGTATCTCGTAGTGGCGGCCGACAAGGGAACCGCCAGGCTATCGGACACCGCCAACAGGCTCGCCCAGGAAACGGGCTTCTGGCTGGGGGATGCGTTCGCGTCGGGAGGCTCACAAGGCTACGACCATAAAAAGGAGGCGATCACCGCGCGCGGCGCCTGGGAGTGCGTGAGGCGTCATTTTCGTGAGCGAGATGTGGACATGGAGCACGAGCCGTTCACGGTCGTCGGGATCGGTGACATGAGCGGCGACGTGTTCGGGAACGGCATGTTGCTGAGCGATCAGATCCAGCTCGTGGCCGCCTTCGATCATCGGCACATCTTCGTCGATCCCGACCCGGACCCGAGGTCCACCTGGGAGGAACGAAAGCGGTTGTTCGAGATGCCGTCATCGTCTTGGACCGACTACGACCCCCGAGCCTTGAGCGAGGGTGGTGGGGTCTACGAGCGCGCGGAGAAGGAGATTCACCTGTCCCCGCAGGCCTGTGAGCGGCTCGGCATCGAGAGTCGACCGCTGAATGGGGAGGAGGTGATTCGGGCGATCCTGCGGGCTCCCGTCGACCTGCTCTGGAACGGGGGAATCGGCACATACGTAAAGGCCTCGGAGGAGACCGATGCCGAGGTGGGTGATCCGGAGAACGATCGCGTTCGCATCGATGCCAGCGAGCTTCGCGCCCACGTCGTCGGCGAGGGAGGCAACCTCGGGTTGACCCAGCGGGCCAGGGTCGAATATGCGCTCGCGGGTGGACGGCTGAATACCGACGCCCTGGACAACTCGGGCGGCGTCGACATGTCCGACCGGGAAGTCAACCTGAAGATCCTTCTGGACGCCGCCCTACAGGCGCGTACCATCGACCACGAGGCGCGTAACGACCTGCTGCGTGAATGCACCGACGACGTCTCGGCCGCTGTCCTCTCCAACAACTACGCGCAGGGACTCGCCGTCAGCCTCGATGAGCGACGCGCGCGATCCGCTCCCGGGGATTTTTTGGATGCCCTGCAGCGGCTCGAGCGCGAGGGCTTGCTGGATCCGCAGTTGGAATTCCTCCCCAGCCATGATGAGTTGCTGGAACGTCAGGTCGACGGGCGTGGCCTGACTCGGCCCGAGCTGTCCATCCTGCTGGCGTATGCCAAGCTCCACATGAAGCAGTGGTTGGCGGCCTCGAGCGTTCCGAAGGATCGGGCGATGCTGTCGCTGGTGCAGGCCTACTTCCCCCCGCGCGCTCTCGCAGCGGTCCGAGACGAAGAGCTCGAATCGCACCGTCTCCGCGACAACATCGCGAGCACCATGCTGACGAACCGCTTCGTCGACCGGATGGGCGCCACCTGGCACATGAAGCTGATGAGCGAGACGGGCCACTCGGCGGCCACGATCGCGCGAACATGGTATGTGGCGAGCTGCGTGGCGGACGCCGACTCGCTGTACGCGGAGCTACGGGACGCCGACGCCAAGGTGAGGGCCGGGACGCAGTGCCAGTGGTACCTGGAGATCGCCGAGTCACTCGGCCGAGTGACGCGCTGGCTGCTCGAGCACGATGATTTGACCATCGGCATCGCGGATGCGATCGAGTGGTACCGCGAGCCCGTACGAGAGATCAGGGCGCTGCTTCCGGAGCTACTCTCCGGCGATCGTCTGGAGGCCTTCAAGAGCCAGGGCGCGCTGTACGAGATGGATGGACTGGACGCCGATCCTGCGGTCCGTCTGTCCACGTTCCGGTATCTGGACGAGATGGTCCCGATCGCACGCCTGATCCGCGAGACCGAAGCGCCGGCCCGGCTCGTGTCGGCGGTTTACCTGGGAATCGCGGATGACATCGATTTCCCGTGGTTGCGCGGCGAGCTGGATGCGCGCGCCGGCCAGGACTATTGGGGACAGCGCGCTGCGAGGATACTGAACGCACGGCTCGTCGCGGCTCGGTCGAGGATTTCCTCCCGCGTCCTCCAGGGTATTCGCGGCGATGGGGAGATTCGGGGCGGCCTGGAGGAGTTTCGACACGGCAACGCCAGGGCGTTGCAGCGCCTTCACAACGTGATAGAGGATGTACGAGGGGCCGACGAGCGGGGTCTGGCAGCGCTCGTCGTGGCCGTGGATGCGGTTGACGACCTGCTGGGCGCCGTCCAGACGGAGTCGAAGGGCTGAAGGTTGCCCCGGCGCGCCCGACGGGCCTCCTAGGCGGCGCTCCCCACCGCGCGCAGCACCTCGTCGGCTATCCCCGCGCTGTGCTGATCCGCCTGTCCCCTGGGTCCGAGCTCGGTGCGCCGCCACACGAGATCCTCTGCTCGCACGGCCATCTCGCGTTCCACGGCGTAGGTCATCTGGCCGCGGATGGTCAGGGCATCCTCGTGGATGCGGTCACTCCAACCCTCCGACGGCGTGACGATCCGAGCGAACTCGGACAGATGAGCCCCGTACATTCGCGCCAGGTGCCGCGCGGTCTCGGCCCGCAGGCCGGCCCCGAGGAGCTCTCGAACCCTGCCCTCGGGCGCGTCGATCGGGCCGTCGGGAGCGCCGGGGAGCGCGACGGTTGCCGTGCGACATCGAGTACTCCCTCGCCCGAGTCTTGCCACGCAGCGATCGACGGTCCTCTCGGCCAGCGCCCGAGCGGTCGTGTACTTGGTGAGGATCGCGGTGATCGCCGGCGGACGCGGGGGGTACTCGTGCACGATCATTCGGTCGCGGGTGTCGGGGTGTGCGGGTCTCGCCGGGTGAGCGGGTTGGAGACCCGCATGCACCCCTACGATCTCTTCCATCTGAATCGGCTCGGCCGCTAACGCGCGGTTCACCTGGGTGACAAACCGGGCCGTCTGCTCTTCGCTCGGCTCCCAGGTATCTGACGACCCGGTGGCACCCTCGTGGCCAGTGCCCACCAGGGTGCGTCCTCGCCACGGGACGACGAAGATGAAACGCCGCCCGCGGCCCAACCGCTTTCCACCGTCCTCATCGCTGATGGTGATGCCGTAGGCCGCGGGTCCCGGCGGACGATTCAGGACCAGGTTCAGCCCCACCGAGTACGCCTGCGGCAGCTTCTCGCCCGAGAGCCCCGCTCCCCTCGCCACGCCCGCGGCCCTGGCTCCGGCCGCGTTGACGAGCATGCTCGCACGGATCTGGAAGCTCTCGCCGCTTTCAGCATCTTCCGCTTCGACCACCCACTCCCCCGACCGCTCGCGGGCGTTGCGGAATGCGACGTAATTCGCGATCGCCGCGCCCTCGTTCCATGCGGCCCGTACTACCTCGAGGACGAGCCTCTCGGAGCTGTACATCAGCCCGTCATGGAACAGAAGCCCACCTTTCGTGGAGAGCTCGGCAGGGAGCAGCTCGGCGCACGCGTCGGCCGGCAGGTGTCGGGCCGGTGGGATATGACGATGTGGGGGCAAGCCCCGGTTCCGGCCTCGGGTGAGCTGCTCGTCCAGCGCGGCTGCGAGCCTGAGAGTGAGTCCGGATGGCCCGCTCATCTCGAGTGCCGGGGCGACGAACGGCCAAGGCTCGACCAGGTGCGGTGCGATGCGAAGCCACACCGATCGCTCATGAGCCGATCGCCTCGCACGCAGAAGATCCAGATCCGCGAGGTAGCGCAGCCCGCCGTGCACCACCTTGAGACAATGCGCCGAGGTGCCGCCCCCGAAATCTCCGCTTTCGATCAGAGCTGTTCGCAAGCCTCTGAGGGCCGCGTCGCGTGCGATGCAGGCCCCCAGGACGCCACCGCCGACCACACAGACATCGACCTGCTCGTCCGAGAGCCGCGCCAGATCCCGCTTCATGCTGGTGGGGGTGTGAGAAGTGGGGTGCCCGGGACATCTCCGGGCACCCCTGCCTGAGTCTGCTCGCGCCGAAACCGTCCTGGACGGAGCGGCGGCAGCCTATCGCCGGTTAGTAGGTGGCGAGGTACGTGTCTAGCTCCCAGGGGGTCACCTGCGCTACGTAATCCGACCACTCGGCTTTCTTGGCCTCGAGATAGTGCGTGAAGATGTGGTCGCCGAGGGCGTCGCGCAGCAGTTCGTCACGTTCCAGGGCTCCCACCGCCTCGGACAGGTTGGCCGGCAGAACCCCCATCCCGTACTTCGCCCGCTCTTCCTCCGTCAGCTTCCACACGTTCGTGTCGACCGGTGGACCGGGATCGATCTCGTTTCGAATCCCGTCCAGCCCGGCTGCTAGCTGCACGGCGAGTGCCAGGTACGGATTGCAGGCCGGGTCCGGCATCCGGAACTCGCACCGCGTACCGACCCCGCGGCGCTCGGGGACCCGGATCAGGGGCGACCGATTGCGCCTCGACCAGGCGATGTTCACGGGCGCCTCGTACCCCGGCACGAGCCGCTTGTAGGAGTTGACGATCGGGTTCGTGACCGCGGCGATCGCCCGCGCGTGCTTCTTCAAGCCGCCGATATAGAACCGCATCAGATCCGACAGCTCGTAGTCACCGTCGGGATCATGGAACACGTTCCCCCCGTCCCGGAAGAGCGACTGGTGTGTGTGCATCCCCGAGCCGTTCTGACCGAAGATGGGCTTGGGCATGAAGGTGGCGTGCAGCCCGTGCGCCAGCGCGGCATTACGTACGACGAACCTGAAGACCATCAGGTTGTCCGCCGTCTCGACCGCCTCCGCGTACTTGAAGTCGATCTCGTGCTGGCCCTGTGCGACCTCGTGGTGTGCGGCCTCGATCTCCAGCCCCATGGCTTCCAGATCGGTCACGATCATGCGACGCGTCTTCTCGCCCAAATCGACCGGCGTGAGGTCGAAGTACCCACCTCGATCGTGCGTGATCGTGGTCGCCTCCCCCTGCTCGTCCCGTTGGAAGAGGAAGAACTCCGCCTCGACGCCCGCGTTCATCTCGAAGCCCAGCTCGGCGGCCTCGGCGGTGATCCGCTTCAGGCAAAGCCTGGGATCGCCGGGAAAGGGAGTTCCGTCCGGATTGTAGACATCGCAGATGACGTGGGCGACGCGGGCCTCCGGGTTCCCCCACGGGTGCACCCGAAACGTGTGGAGATCGGGATGGAGGAGCATGTCGCTCTCCTCGATCCGGACGAAGCCCTGGATCGACGACCCGTCGAACAGGATCTCCCCATCGAACGCCTTGTCGAACTGGCTCGCCGGAACCTCGACGTTCTTCGGGGCGCCCAGGATGTCGGTGAACGTCAGCCGCAGGAATCGCACGTTGAGCGCCTTGCACAGCTCCAGCAGGCCGTCGCGGTCGGGTGTGGACCCGAGCTTCTTTCCGTACTCCGCGAATCGCGTTTCGGCCTCGCGCTCGGTGGGCGCGGCGAAGATCGTATCCGGCGTCATGTTGCCTCCTCCCATGGGTTCTTCGCGACCGCGACGCGGTCGTTCGGGCAATTGAAGGCCTGAAGATCGCAAATTTCGTGCGAACGTCAAGCCCTGCAAGCGAAACGCACGTAAACGCGTTTTAGTAGCGATGATTTATGAGGATATCATGTCATCTGCAACGTCAACCGCAACATACGCGTATTTCATGTTGGCGGCGGTCCCGGGCGAGGCCACGTCAGGAGAGCACACGGCACGCTCCTTCCACATAAGCCCTGGAAATCGGGTCCAACGGCCTTCGGGTCACTCAGCCTGCAAGACCCACGCAACGGGTAGGGCATATTGCACGCAAAGCGCGAAAGATCGGATGCGGGGGGCTCGCTTCGATCCATCCTTCTCCAGGGGACGGCGACGCTGCTCACGATCGCGTTATTGACCCTCGCGGTGGCGATGCTGATATGGCTCCCGCGCACGCCCTCGCCGCCGATTCTGCTGCTCAGCCTGATCTCGCTGATCGTCGCGGATGTCGCACTGGTACTGCTTTTCGGGGACTACCTCCTCCGACGCCAGTTCGTCGGCCCGGTCGAGACGATGGTCGGGGAAGCGGAGATGATCGCGGAAGGCGACTTCACCCGGCGCCTGCACGCGACCGGGGCGGATGAGCTCCGCAGGCTGGCCGAGAGCGTGAACCGGATGGCGAATCGTCTGATCGAGAATCAGGCGCAGCTGAAGGACAACGTCCGCTCCCTGGATTCGACCAACCGCGAGCTCTCGCTGGCGAGGCGTGAGCTGATCCAGGCCGAGAAGCTCGTCACCGTGGGACGGCTCGCGGCGGGCATCGCGCATGAGGTGGGCAACCCGCTGGGGGCGATCGTGGGCTATCTGGAGGTGGCTCGTCGACGGGGTAACGGCAACGAGGAATGGGTCGACGGCGTGTCACGCGAGGCGGATCGGATCGATCGGGTCATACGAGGTCTGCTCGACTTCGCCCGTCCCACGCCTTCTCACTCGAAGGAGGTATGCATCAACGGTGCGGTCGAGTCCGCGGTCGGACTTCTCGAGGATCAGGGTCGCTTCAAGCGGATTCGACTCGAGCTCGATCTGGAGAATCCGACACCGGTCGTCTTCGGCGACTCGACGCATCTCGAGCAGATCCTGGTGAACCTGCTCCTGAATGCGGCCGATGCGATCCATGAGGTCGACGCTCCGGGCAGGATCGTGGTTCGAACGAGCACGGCGCCCTTCGGGGAAGTGCGCCAGCAGCCCGCGCCCCGCCGCCAGGATGACCCCGAAGGTGTGACCTACGCCCATCTGAGGGAAAACCGGCGCTCGCCGGAGGCCGCCGACAGGTTCGAAGCACGACAGCTCGTCGCGAGCATCGAGGTGTCGGATAACGGGGCGGGGATCGATCCGGAGCACCTCGTCAACATCTTCGAGCCGTTCTACACGACTAAAGACCCCGGCAGAGGTAGCGGGCTCGGGCTCGCCGTGAGCGCGCGGCTGGCCGAGCAGATGAAGGGCGCGATGGCGGCGGACTCGACGTCGGCCGAGGGAACACGGTTTACCCTGCTGCTTCCCTGTACGGGCACATCCACCGGTGAGGACTCGATCGAAGGTGCCGCATGAACATTTTGGTCATTGACGACGAGGCCGGTGTTCGCCGCACCGTCTCGATGATCCTCGAGGATGAGGGCTACGAGGTAGCCACGGCTTCGAGTGGCAAGGAAGGGCTCACGCAAGCTCTCGAGACCGAGGCGGATATCGTGCTGTGCGACGTTCGGATGCCGGAGATGGATGGCCTCCAGTTTCTGGACGAGTACCGCGAAGGGGGTGGAGAAGGACTGGTCGTCACCATGACGGCCTACGGGAGCACGGAGCTGGCGCTCGAGGCGATGAAGCGGGGCGCCTACGACTACATCGCGAAGCCTTTCTCCGCCGATTCCGTCCTCCTCACGCTGCGGAAGGCGGAAGAGAGGGAGAGCCTTCGTCGTGAGGTAAAGCGCCTGAAGCGTCAGGTCCGCACCGATCATCGCCACCCGGACATCGTGGTGAAGAGCCCGGCGATGGTCACCGCGGTCGAGCTCGCGGAAAAGGTGGCTCCGCACCCATCCACGGTGCTCGTCACCGGTGAGAGCGGAACCGGCAAGGAGGTGATCGCGCGCTTGATCCACAGCGCGTCCGCGCGAAGCGATGGGCCGTTCGTGCCGGTGAACTGCGGAGCGATTCCCGAGAACCTCCTGGAGTCGGAGCTGTTCGGTCACGTTCGTGGAGCCTTCACGGGCGCCGAGAGCAATCGCGTCGGGTTGTTCGAGGAGGCCAACGACGGCACGCTGTTCCTGGATGAGATCGGGGAACTGCCCACCTCGCTCCAGGTCAAGCTGCTGAGGGCGCTCCAGGACCGGGAGATCAGGCGAGTCGGTGAATCCACTTCTCGCAAGATCGATGTGAGAATCGTCGCCGCCACGGCGCGAGATCTCGCCAAGGAGGTGGAGAACGGTGGGTTCCGATCCGACCTCTACTATCGGCTGAACGTCGTGAACATCCATCTGCCTCCGCTGCGTCACCGCTCGGAGGAGATCCCCCAGCTGGCACTTCACTTCCTCGAGAAATACAACGATGCGCTGGGCACGAGCGTGGAGGGCTTCGACTCTTCGGCGATGAACTGCCTGCTTGCATACGGATGGCCCGGCAACGTCCGCGAGCTGGAAAACGTGGTCGAGCGTGCGATGGTTCTCACCGACGGTTCGAAGGTCGGGCTGGAGCAGCTCCCGGCGGGCGTTCGCGAGAAGGAGAGCCGCCCGCTCGGTGTCGGAGACGCGCTTCCCGAGGACGAGCTCTCGGTGAAGAAACGCACCGCCGAGCTCGAGAAGCACCTGATTGCCCGCGCGCTGGAGATCACGGGTGGCAATCGCACACGGGCGTCAGGTCTCCTGGACCTGAGCTACCGGGCTCTGTTGTACAAGATCCGCGACTACGGCCTCGAATAGCACGCGCTCGGCAGAATCCCAGACGACGTTCCTCACTCCTCGGGCTAAATGCCTGACCTCGTCTCGGGGTCGGGTGTGCGGCCTCGGGTTGTGGTCCAGGCGCAACATGCCCTGGAGCCGCGAATACGGTGCCGGGGCGGTAAATACCGGAAAACCCCTTAAACTGGCGCGATTCCGGTCCTCGAGGCCCGATCGCGAGACCGCGACAACGTGGTGCATGTCTTGCAACTTCAGCGCAGCCCGTTCAGGTGGTGTGCTGGCGCGGCCGGCACGGCGGATGAAGCGGATGAATCAGGAGTAGGCAGGAGAGTGATGGAGTGTTGAACCCAGGGGGTGGAATGGCGCCAGGGCGTCTGGGAAGCGGAAGTCGGGTGCCGGTGCTCGCTTTGGTGCTCCTATTCGGTGGGGGGCTCGAGCTACAGGCGCAGATGGTGGGGCCACGCATGGCTTCCCGCGCCGAGCTCAACACGATGCTGGATTCGCTACAGAACGTGGCGATCGACGAGCGAGACGGGGATGCCCGCCGCGATCTTCAGAATCGGATCAGCGGCCTCGCGTACCGTCTCCAGCAGGGCGACATCTGGCCGGGTGACATCATCGACCTCTCCGTAAGCGGCGAGACCAAGTGGGTCGGACAGTTCACGGTGACCCCGGGCCGGCAGATCGAGCTGGAGGATATCGACGCGTTGTCCCTGGAGGGAGTCCTCTACTCGGAGGCCGAGGAGTCCATCAC
>JBDHHV010000084.1:0-14830 GCA_039589195.1 Gemmatimonadota bacterium
CCAGGCGCCTGCGCTGTGCAGTGGCGACCTCGCACTCACCTCGTCGCGACTCACCAATGGAGATATCACCGCTGAAGTTGCCAGACGTCAGCCGGATGGTAGTTGGCTCTGGGTGGTGGATCAGTTTGCGCTCGGAAACGTCAGTTCGCACGAGACTCGGGATCGCTCTCCACTCGAAGACCAATGAGACTTCGGAGGGACGCCACGACCGACGTCACGAAGTCGACGACGGCTCTTCCAGGGAGTCAACGGCATCGTTGCGGCTGCGACGGTAGCCCTCGGAGGCATTCAACTCGTCCGTGGGACCGAGAGTCCGATGTACGGCGCCGCCGACCTCCCATCGATTCCCGTTCTCGACAGCAACCTCCGCTTTTTCGGGGGCATGGGCGTCGGATTGGCCGTCATGATGCTCTGGGCGCTTCCCACGATCGAACGGCGCCCCGATGTGGTCGCCGTCTTCTGGGGCTGCGCATTTCTCGGAGGTCTTGGCCGGCTCCTCTCCGCATTCCTCGTCGGCGCGCCGTCTTCGGCGATGGTGGTTTTCGCGATTGTCGAGGTCCTCGGGGCCCCGCTGATGATCATGTGGTTTCGGAGGCTACGAGCGTCGTCAGCTTCCTGACGAGCGGTGCGTTGCGATTTGCTCCGCATGTCCATAAAGGGTCCTGGAGCAGGCCCGCTGACTAATCCGTCCACAGACGACTGGCGCTACGGCTTCAGCCGACTGGCGCTACTTCCTCATCGAGGAACGCCATGGCTCATACGCAGACCCTGATCACTCGGAATCGCGAGTTCGCTGACGGCTTCGACCAGGGGCATCTGGGCATCCCGCCCCGCCTGTCGACGCTGATCGTGACCTGCCTCGACGCCAGAGTCGACCCGGCCCACTTCTTCGGCCTCGAATTGGGGGACGCCTTCGTGATTCGGAGCCTCGGCGGGCGAGTCACCGCCGAGCTCATCGAGCAGATCGCGATCCTCCTGGGACTCACGGTCGTGTCGGGCGGGGCTGCCCTCGAAGTGGCGATCCTTCACCACACGAACTGCGGAGCTGTTCGCTTCGGTGATGCTCGACTGCGGCAGCAGCTGAGCCAGGTCTCCGGGGTCGATGAGGGCGCCATCGAGCGGTTCGCCGCGAGTGACCCGCAGAGCAGCGTCGCGGAGGACGTCGAACGGCTTCGTGCCGCACCGGAGTTGCCGGATGACCTGGTCGTCGCTGGATACGTATATGACGTTACCGATGGCCGCGTGCGGGAGGTTGTTCCACCGGCTCCGTTGCGCGAAGGAGCGCGATGAGGATGGCCACCGTGGTTCGTAGGCCCGGAAGAGGCGCGTTCTAACAGCGTCGGTAGCCGAAGCGGTATCACCTGTACGTGGAGCATGGCTATGACTCTCTGGCGCCGTGTCGTGACGCGCCGATCGTTCCTCAAGGGTATCGCGGGCGCGTCGGCATTGGCTCTCCCGCGATCTGTCAGAGGCTCCCACGTCGTCCCGACCCTCTCGCTCCTGCCGTTTCTCGCGCGCCCCACGACCGACTCGATCCTGGTGAATGCTCGAAACGGCCACGCGGACTGCGACGCGCGACTGCGAGTCCGGCCACTCTCCGAGATGCAGTGGATGGACGCGGGCCCGGAGATCAGAGTGGCCCCGGGGGAGTTCTTCAGCTGGACCGTCGGGGGCCTCGATGCCGGAACGAGCCACGAGTACCAGGTACTCACAGCCACCCCGGGAGGAGAGCCGGCACCGATATCCAGGGGCCGTTTCACCACGCAACGGTTGGGTGAAGTCGGGTTCCAAGCGGCTCTGATGACGGATGCGCACACCGGGACTTTCGTTGACGGCACGGGGCCCATCGAGGTACTCGACGAAGTGGTCCGAAACGTCCGCAGAGATCGTCCGGATTTCGTCATAGCGCTCGGGGACAACGTTGCGTGGGCCACGTCGCGCAACTCATCGCAAGAGGATGACGTCGGTGCTGAGAGAGCCTATTCCATGTACCGCAGGCACCTGGCTCCGCTCTCCATGTCATGCCCGCACTTCGGTCTCATCGGGAACTGGGAGGGTGAGTCAGGCAAACTGCCCGCCGAGAGCGTGGCGCGGGTCGGACGGGTCCGACGACAGTTCACACCGAACCCGAATCGAAGCACGTACCCGCAGGGCGGGGGCGAGCGGGAGGATTATTACGCCTTCGAGTGGGGGCCGGCACTCTTCGTCATTCTCAACGTGCAGTCGTACACCAAGCCATCCGGTTTGCGGCAGGACCCACGGGACGACGTGACCGTGGTGGAGGACTGGACGCTCGGACGCGAGCAGTTCGCATGGATGGAATCCACCCTTTCGGCCTCGGATCATGGCTTCAAGTTCATCTGCATCCATCACGCGGTCGGGGGGAGCGGCGCAAACGAGCAAGAGACGCTCTATGGTCGCGGGGGCCCGCGAGCAGCCGGCGTCGGCGAGCAACGCCTGGTTCACGAGGCCATGCGAGACTTCGGCGTTCAGGTGTTCTTCTATGGACACGATCACGTCTTCGTAGACGAGCTCGTGGACGATATCCACTACACGCTGCCCGGAAGTTGCGGTGCGCCGTGGAAGTTCGGCAGGGACGTCACGGGTTACAGGCGCTACTGGGGCGACTCCGGGCACGCACGGCTCTCCGTGCAACCGAACCAGGCGACCGTCAGCTTCGTGAATCAGGCGGGACAGGTGCTCCACGAGTTCACGGTGCAGCCGCGATAGGAGGGGCTCCGTCCAGGGAGCAGTTGCTGCAGTCGCGGCAGGCTCGACGCCCCGGAGCCCTCGCCTTGCGGCTCGCGCTCACGGGTCGCCAGGTTGGCCGACGGCAGAACACCAAACCGTCAGGCGGCTGACCGACCGTCCAGAGCATCGGGCGTGGACGTTCGCCCACGATCACGCGCCCTTTGAACGGATGCCGCCTCCTGAGAACACCCCCCGGGAAAACGCCGCTATGACCGACCTGGACGTAATTGCGCGCCACTACACACGTGGAGACCTGCTCGAGAGGATATCCACCGGTGTCGAGAGGCTGGGCAAGAGCCTGGAGAGCGTGACCATCCAGGATCTCGCACCTGTCGACGAGTTCCACATCGGCGGCTCCTTGGCGACCCGTTCCTTCCTCGACCAGGTCGCGATAGGGGCTGAAGATCACGTCCTGGATATCGGCTGCGGACTCGGGGGGACGAGCCGCTTCGCGGCAAAAACCTACGGGTGTCGCGTCACGGGCATCGACCTCACGCGCGAGTACGTGGAGACGGGCAAAGTCCTTTGCTCCTGGGTCGGGCTGGCGCATCGAGTCGACCTCGTTCACGGCAACGCACTGGCCACGGACTTTTCGGCGAGTTCGTTCGACAAGGCCTTCATGCTTCACGTGGGGATGAACATCGCGGACAAGCGGGCGCTCGCGGCGGAGGCGTGGAGAGTCCTCAAGCCGGGCGGTGTGCTCGGCATCTACGACGTGATGCGAGCAGGTGACGAGGATCTCACGTTCCCCGTGCCATGGGCGACGGTAGCCGATACGAGCTCGGTGGCATCCTCCGATGAGTACAAGGATGCCCTGGCTGGATCGGGATTCGTCCTGTCCGGTGAACGTGACCGGCGTGGTTTTGCACTTCAGTTCTTCGAGGGTTTGAGGGAGAACGCGGGAGAGGCCGAAGGGCCTCCTCCACTGGGCTTGCACATCCTCATGGGCGAGGATGCCTCGACGAAAGTGCAGAACATGATCCAGAACATCTCTCAGGGCAGGGTCGCTCCTGTGGAGTTGATCGCTCAAAAGCCCGGCTAGCGTCCACCGTGGATCGGACGACAGTGCACGGCGCCAGTGGTGTCAGCAGGAGGTCGTTCGGCGGAATCGCGAGTCGTTTCATGGCCAAGGACCGCGGGTCACAGGTGGCGGGGTGGGGCAACCTGTCCCTCGACATTTGCATCTAACGCGTACGCTCGGTCGGACGGATATTCGTCCGACTCCGCCCACACGATTCCTCGGGATGGCTATTGTGAGAAAGCTGACACTCGTCTTCGCGTGTTTCGTTGCGACGGTCTTGATCGACACCTCTCCAACCTCCGCGCAAGGCACACCGGCGGTTGCGGGCACAGGCATTGAGATCCCGTTCGACATGGGCCCTCGCGGACACATCCTCGTCAATGTGTCCCTGAACGGTCACGAGCCGGTGCCGTTCGCACTCGACACGGGGGCCGGCAGGACCGTCGTCAATCAAGCTCGTCTGAGTGCGCTGGGGCTCGAGGAGCGGTCATCCACGGACACGGTGCAAGGAGCGCACGGACAGTTCGAGATGGGCCTGACAGACGTCGGCTCTCTATCGGTCGGAGGAGCCGCGCTCGGGGCTCTCGAACTGGGCACGATGGACCTGACCAACGTCGAGGGTGATGACATGACGCTCTTCGGAGTCCTCGGCTTCGACGTTCTGTCACGCTTCGACCTGACGTTGGACTTCGTGAGCAACACTGTCGTGCTTCATCCTCTCGCTGCCGATCCGGATGACTGCGCGGTTTGCCAGGGCGAGATCTGGGCCCCCTTCGACCTGGTTGGAGGCACGCATATCGAGATCGAGGTGTCGATCAGCGACCAGCCGATCGCAGCTATTCTCGACACTGGTTCGGGCCGCACTGGCATGAACCGCCGGGCAGCCACGGCGATTGGCGTCGAGCTTCCTGCCACGGTGCCTGGGGGTCATGCTGCCGCCCTGAAGGTCGGGGAGCTCAAGCTCGGAAGCAGTGTCCTCGCCCGCGATGTGATAGTCGGTGTTGTCGACCTGCCGGTGTTCGCAGCCTTGGGGTTCGCGGACGAGCCCGCGATGCTCCTGGGCACCGGAACCCTCGCTGGACGCCGCGTCGGGATCTCCTACGGGCTGAGGCGGTTGTCCGTCGAGTAACGGCTCGGGGTCGGCACTGTGCTCGTGATCGGCACGCTCATGCTCACGTGGTTTGCCAGGAATTCAGGTCAATCCGCTGCGCGGCGACCCATCCTGCTCCATCTCCTCGTGTACGATGCGATCGGTGTCATCGTAACAGTGCAGGCGATACTCACGGGTGTGCTGACCACCGCTAGCAAGGTAGTGCCGTGAGCCCTTTCGAGTACGTCATGGTGTTGGTGTCGATCGTGGTCGGCATCGCGATCACACACGTCCTGACCGCGCTCGCGGCAGGGGTCCATCGACTTCGAGGACATCCTGCCGGAGAGCGCTCCGCCGGACCCCGAGAAGGAGTGAAGAGGTTGAAGCACCTGTTACAGGACCGATAGCATGACCTCGCTGCCGTCACTCCTGTCCCTGGCGCATCTGATTGGACTGGCGCTTGGGCTCGGTTGCGCCACTGCAAAACTGGCGTTGCTGGTCAAATGCAGGGCCGACCATGCTTTCGTGCCGACGTATATCGCTGTGGCGCGGTACGTCACGCGAATCATCATCCTGGGTCTCGCTCTGCTGACGCTGTCGGGTGTCGGCTGGCTCCTCGTCGGGTACCCGCTCACGCCGGTCCTCGTCGTGAAGCTCGGCCTCGTCGGGGCGATATGGGTGCTGGGTCCGGTCATCGACAACGTCGTCGAGCCGAGGTTTCGGCGGTTGGCCCCAGGACCCGGCGAGTCGGCTTCACCCGCGTTCACGCGGATCGCCCGACATTATCTGCTGCTAGAGGTGCTCGCGACGGGACTGTTCTATGTCATCGTGGGGATGTGGGTGCTCATGTAGTTTCGTCTGCGCTTTCGATTACGACACCCTGACAGGGGGTCGGTGCACAATGAATCCTGGGCGTCGGAGCCTCCTCCCGCACTCGCTGGTGATCGCGGGCTCTCTTAGCCTGACCATGAGCTCCGGGGGCGTCCGCGCTCCGTCTCTCGCCCGGCTGCCGGACGCCTGGCTTCAGGAAGGACCGCCCATCGCGCGCGAGAACGTCGCGCGGCTGGCCGAGGGGCCGGCGCTTCCCCCTCTGCCATCCAACGGCGCTCGAGTCCCTGTTCGAGGAAGCCGGAGCCGAAAGGGTGAGGGTGGGGGCGCTGAGCGTGCCGACCGAGTTCAACAGCTTCGAGGACTACTGGAGACCCTTCCTCGGTCGCACCGGCCCTGCTCCGGGGCCGCCTTTGAGGCCGTTGGCGATGGCGTAGTTCTGGACCCGATAGAACGGGAACTCGCCATCTTCATCGACGGGGTAGATCACTTGATGACCCAGTTCCCTGGCGAGTCGGAACCCGATCTGATCGGTCTCGTTCCGCGATAGCGTGTACTCTCCCCTGAGATATTCGGTGTACCTTTCGGCCACGCGCCGACTGCCGACCTGCGCCTCGATCGCGATCTTGGTGGGACGGAAGCCCTTCAAGACGTCAATCAGCTCCGCCATCTCTTGTTGGCGTGCGGCTGCCAGGACATCGTCCACCTCCATGTTGTGGACATCGCGTCCCGGGCTGGCCATGTGGTAGGTCCCGAGAATCAGGATCTCGGGTCGCACCGGCGATTGAGCTGAAGCCGGGGTCGGAATGGGAATCGTCAGGGCGGACAGAAACACGACGAGCGTCCTCATGCTGCTACCTCCTCTGGATGCCTTCTTCTCAGTTGACTCGTTAGACGTCGCGCACAGCGCCGGGGTTGGAACTGAAGTGGACCGGTTCCCGGAGAGATTCCGGTACGCCGACGTGGCAAAGGCCTGCCCTGGCGTAAGCCGACCGACGATCCAGCGCGCGATCCGCAAGCTCCGGGACGCCGGCGAGATCGAGCTCCTTCAGAAGGGACGGGACGCCGAGTGGAGGAGGCTCGTGGAGTGACCGCCAGCTAATCCGCCCGCAGCGCGCGGACCGGATCGATGCGGGACGCGCGCCGGGCCGGGAGCCAGCAGGCGAGAAGGGCGCAGCCCGACACCGCGACGCAGGCGATCGCGACCACGCCCGCATCGAGCGTCCCCACCTCGAACACGAGCGATCGCAGAAGACGGGTCAGCCCGATTGCGGCGAGGAGACCGAGGGCCAAGCCACCGAGGGTGAGCCTCGCACCCTCCGCGAGGATGGATCCCGTCACTCTCATCGGCGCGGCGCCGAGCGCGATCCGGATCCCGAACTCGCGTGTGCGGCTAACGACCGAGTACGCCATCACGCCCGCGATCCCCACCAGGGCGAGGAGAAGCGCCAGCGCCGCGAAGCTTCCCAGCAGGAAGGCGCGGAAGCGAGGAGCACCGACGCGGGCGGAGAGCAACGCGTCCATCGTACGGACGTTACCGATCGCGATCGCGGGGTTGGCCGGGCGCACCGCGTTCCGAATCCCGGAAAGCATCCCGTCGACGCCGGGGCCACCGCGTACGACCAGCGTCAGACCGCGGGCGATCCCGTTCCACGGCTCCTGAGTCGCGGGCAGGTAGACCGCAGGATTCAGCTCGGCCGCGGGGCCGAAATGCCGGACGTCGGCGACGATGCCGACGACGGTGAACGTGTCCGAGCGAATCACCGCGGTTTGCCCGAGCGCGTTCTCACCGGGCCAGAACACCTCCGCGGCCCGCTCGCTGAACACGGCGCTGCCCGGTGCGTCGGCGTCATCGCTCCAGGCGATGGCACGACCTCGAAGCAGCGGGATACCGAGCGCCTCGAAGATCCCCGGAGTAGCCGATCGTACTTCGGCGCAGCGCCCGTCCCCGGGCGCGGGAGGCGGCCGATCGAGCGGCGTGACCCCGTCGCAGGAGTAATTGTCGGACAACGGGACGACGTCGATCGCTGCCCCCGCCTGAACGCCGGGGAGCGCACCGACCGCGTCGAACACCTCGCGGTATCGGGTCGCAGCAGTCTCCGGCTTGAGGTCCCACCAGGCGGAGCCGTGCAGCTCCATCGTCACGACCCCCTCCCGCTCGACTCCCAGCTCTACGCGGTGGAGGTTCCACAGGCTCTTGAGTAACAACCCGGCGCCCACCACGAGCACGACGGTGGTGGCGATCTCGGCCAGAACCAGGGTCCGTCTGATCCGACCGGTCTTCCGCGCCAGGGCTCCCCCTCCCCGGACGGAGGCGATCGACGCGATCCGCGCGCCGCGTAGAACCCGGAGTCCCGGCGTCAGACCAAACAGGATCCCGGAACCGAGTGAGGCTGCCGCCGCGAACAGGAGCACGCCTCCATCCAACGCGATCGCCTCGGGACGCGGGATCAACGCCCCGGCGTAATGCACGATCGCCGCGACGCCCCCGTACGCCATAGCGATGCCGAGCGCACCGCCGAGGGTCGCGAGCCCGAGGCTCTCAGCGAACAGGTGCGCGATCAGCCTGCCGTGGGGCGCACCGAGCGCCGACCGCACCAGGAGCTCGTCGTACCGCTCGAGCGCCCGTCCGAACAGCAGGTTGGCCAGGTTGACGCACGCGACGAGTAGCACCAGGCCGACGGCGCCGAACAGCAGCAGCAGGGTGCTCCGGCTCCCCCCCACGATGCTCTCGTGAAGAGGCCGGAGCGTCATGTCGCGATTGGCGTTCTCCTGGGGGAACTCCTCCGCGAGCGCCGTCATCAGATTGGAGACCTCGGTCTGGGCGGCGGCCGGCGTGACCCCTTCGCTCAGACGGGCGATCCCCCTCCACGAGCGCCCCGAACGGTACCAGGCGAGCGCATCAAACGAGGGGGTGCGCCAAACGACCGGCTGTGCGCCGTCGAACTCGACCAGATGGGGCCCTTCGAAGGTTGCCGGCGCGACGCCCAAGAGCCGATAGGCCGTGTGGTTGATCGAGATCGTCCCCTCGATGATCGACGTGTCCCGGGCAAACCGTTGAGACCACAGATCATGGCTGATGACCACGACCGGCTCCCGGCCTTCTCCCTCGTCCTCCGCCCGGAAGAAGCGCCCGGCCGCCGGCTGGACGCCGAGTACCCGGAAAAAGTCCCATGACACGGTGGCGCCGATCACCACGCTGGGGTCTCCGTCGCCTGTCAGCGCCGGCCGCCAGCTGCTCGCCCCCGCGACGCCCTGGAGCGTGGACGCGCGTAGCTCGACGTCGTGCAGATTCGGGTACGACACGTTGCCGAACCCCTGGGGTCGGTCGAGCCGCGTCCCGTGAAGACGCACCAGACGGTGGGGCTCGTGGTAGGCGAGCGGGCTGAGCAGGACCCCGCGCACGACGCTGAACAACGCGGTGTTCGCGCCGATGCCGAGCCCGAGGGTGACGACCGCGATCGCGGTGAACGCGGGCCGCCTGCGGAGCGAACGGAACGCGTGCCGGAGGTCGGCGAGCACATTGGCCGGAGTGAAGCCGCGCGTCACCATGTACCAGGCGTCCGGTGCCGCGCCGATCGCATGCCAGATCAGCTCGATACGAGCCGCCGCGCCGAGCTCTCCCTCTCGCTGCCGCGTCTCGAAGCGAGTGATGAGCTCCGCGTGCCATTCCGCGAGCCATCCCCGACGCTCGGCGTGCGGGACCAGCCCGCCCGCCCGCCGGACGATACGGAGAGCGATCCAAAGACCGGCGTCGGGGGTGGGTGGCTCGGCCGGGCCGGGTGGAATCATGAGCCAGCGGGTCTTCGCGGGGCCGGGCGGCCTTCGCACGGCCGTCGTGCGGGCTGCGCCCCTGCGTACTGACCCGGTACGGGACCTACGCGAACCGGCATCTGGCTATCCCGTGGCCGGTCTCGGGAGCTGCCCGCCTACGAGCTGTGGGAGCGCCGCGAGCTTCCTCCGCGCGGCCGGGAGGACGGCGGCACCGGCGCCCGTAAGCTCGTACATGCGCCGTCGCGGGCGCCCCGCCCGCTGCGCGTCGCGCGCCGCCTCCCACCGGGAGCGCAGGAGACCAGCGCCCTCCAGCCGCCGCAGGGCCGGATACACCGTGCCCGACGGAAGCCCGGTCGCATCCATGATGTCGAACCCGTACCGGGACCCGCTCGCGATCGCACCGAGGATCAACGCGGTTGGCACGGTCATCCGGCTCTTCGCCAACGCCGACTCCTTCTCCCGCCAACTCAGGCGAGCCGACGAAACGCCCCGGTCCGCCAGCTCTCCTAGCTTGAATACTATATATGTAGAATAAGACATAGGGAGCTCGGTCCACAAGCCACGACAAGCGCCGTGGTCACCGAGGCGACGCATTTCGTTTCAGCGACGGCTGGGGGTCCCGGGCTCCTCGCCGAGTTCACCACCGCGAGTGATCTACAGTTGTACGACCTCTGTCAGCCGCTGGAGCTACACCTGGCCGCGGCTCTGATGGAGAAGTACCGTGGACACGCCGATGGACTTCGCGGACGCCACGCTCCTGCTCCCGGCCGAGGGTCTCGAGGTCGAGGAGATCCTGACGCTCGATCGGCGCGGGTTCTCGACCTACCGGACACCGACTGGAGAGGCGCTTCGACAGGTGCTCGACGGACCCTTCCCTGTTTAGGCCCACTTGAACAACACCCTGCCATTCAAGCCAACCCACGGGGCGATCGCGGGGTCTCATGTAGTAGTCGTGACGTGCACGCGGTGAAGTGCCGTGCTGTCCACCTGCGATGCGCTTCAACTCGACCCGATCTCAACCTGACCGGAGCGACGAGATGAAGATCCACGTCCGTCCCCGCTCCCTCGCGGCCGTCGTCGTAGCGATCGGCCTCGTCCCGATCCTCGGCGAAGCGCCGGTCGTCGGCGGAGCGAAAGTCGTCGGCCAAGCGCCGGCCCTCGACCAGACGCAGGCCTCGGCGCCCGCAAGCGTCGCGCCTGGTGTGGTCACGTCCGGCGGCGTCGCACCCCAGGAGCCTGGCGCCGAGAAGCGGCTCTCGTACCGGATCGAAGCCTCGATCGACCCCGAGCGCGGCGCCAGCGGCACGGCCCGCATGACGGTGCCGTTCTCCGCCCTGTGGTCGCCCTCCGAGGTGCGGCTGGACCTTCTCTCGGCCGGCGAAGACTCGCTCGGCGCCGGCACTCTGCACATCGAGTCGGTGACTTCGAGCCGGTCGGTCGAGATCGCCCGCGACTCGGCCGGGGTCCTTCGCATCGTCCTCCGGGCCCCCGCACGCCCGGGGGACCTGGTAGAGCTGGACGTCCGCTTCTCGACGGTCTTCGATGAACAGATCCGTGGCTGGCTGGGCTACGCGAGCTTCTGGTCGCACGAGCCGGGCGCCTACTGGTACCCGGACGTGATCGCGGCCGGGGAGGAGCGCGTGCGCTTCAAGGACTTCGAGGTTACGCTCGAGTATCCTGCCGGTCACGCGCTGCTCACCACCGGTGTCCTGACCGCGCCCCCCGAGCGCGACGGCGATGTCGTACGTGCCACGTATCGTGCGGACCACGTCGAGGGCTTCTCGCTCAGCATCGCCGAGGGTCTCGAGACGCTCGAGTTGGAGGGGGACGGCTACACGGTCGTGGGGCTTCTGCCCCCGGACGAGGCCGAAGCCTTGGCCTTCCGGCGCGTCGTGGCGCTCGCGGCCGAGGCGGTGGAGTGGTACCGCGATGGGTACGGATTCTTCCCCGTCGAGCAGATCGGGATCATCCCCGGGCCGAGGCAGTGGGGCGGCGGCTTTCCCCTCCCCAACGTGTTCATGATCCACCGCGCGAACCTGAACGAGGACTTCCTGCGCTGGATAACGGCGCACGAGCTGGGGCACTACTACTGGGGGCTGTACGCCCTGAGCGCGACGTCCGAGCGCCTCGATTGGCTCAACCTCGCCAACGGTATCTGGATCGACCACCTGTACCTGGCCCGCACGTCGGGGAGGACGCTCGAGGAGCAGTGGCGGGCCCCGGGTGGGATCGGCGCGTTCACGGACTTTCTCCAGGCCCAACTCGAGAATCGCGAGGCGCGACTGGGGCTGACCCGGGAGGAGGAGTCCCCGCTCGACTTCGACTACAATTCGCTCATCCGGCACTCGAAGGCCGCCATCGGCGTCTACCTCCAGTCCCGTCGGCTGGGGGCCGAGAGGTTCCTGGACGTCCAGCGCGGCATCCTGGCGGATCATCGCTTCGGGCCCTTCGGGATCGAGGAGTTCGTTCGCCGGCTGGAGGAGGCCGGTGCAGCCGGGGCGGGGGAGTTCTTCGACGCCTGGCAGCGGGGCGACGCGTGGCTGCACTTCGAGATCGCCGGGGTCGAGTCCGAGCCGAATGAGAGTAGCTGGACCCATCGGGTGACGGTCCGACGCCCCGGAACCGTGCCATACGAGGTCGACGTGGAGCTCGTGTATGCTTCGGGAGCTCGCGTGGTGCGCACGCTGTCTGTGGAGGGCTTCGGCGACGAGCGGGAGCAGGTGCTCGAGGTGACGAGCTCCGAGCCTCTACGGGATGTGCGGCTCGATCCGAACGGCGCGCTCCCGATGTGGAACAGCTCGCACCCGGACATCCGGCGCGCGTTCCTCCAGGCGATGGTGCACGCAGGCATGACGGAGCCGTTCCTGGCGCTGGCCCGCGCGCAGCTCGCAGCCGAGCCCGATGACGACTTCACCCGTTACCTTTTGACCTCCGAGCTCTTCGCGCTCGGTCGGCACGAAGAAGTGGTAGCGGGGCCGGTCGCCGAGCCGCCCACCGGACAGGTCGCGGAGGCGTGCGCGACGCGCGATCGGTGCCGCACGGCGATCCTCATCGCGCGATCTTTGAGTGCGCTCGGGCATGCCGAGGAGGCCGGCGCGATCCTGGCGGCGATCGAGGAACAGGCCGCCGCGCTCCGCCTGTCGCGGACCTGGGGGCAGGCGTACGAGGAGATTCGCGGCCGCTAGATCACGATAGTCGACCCGTGGTCCCCAGCGGGAGGCCGATCGCGTCCGCGATGTCGGTCCACGCCGAGGGGTCGATGCGATACGGGTACGGGTGGAGGAGGCCGGTGCGCCGCCCGGATGGCGGGAGCGCGTTCCACATAACAGAGAGGCGTGGCGGCAGAAAAGCGGTCTGCTCTCGCTGCGGTCCCGTCAGCCTTCAGGAGGTTCCATGCAGGCAGTACGTCGGACATCGATTCTCATGACCCTCCTCACCGTAGTCGCCCACCCGGCAGCGGGTCAGCCGCAGGTGAACGACGATCCCGACCTCGCCGCGATCGTGACGAGCGACGTGGATCTCTTCTGGCAGGTCCTCGAGCGCTCGACTCCCGGGAATCGGGCGGAGTTGCTGCAACGCGAGTATATCGAGGGTGGCTCGGTCGGTGTACGGGACTTCGTGCCCTATCGAATTCTGAGTGGCGAGTCGCTCGCGAAGAAGATCGCGGAGCAACCGGAGCGGTATTCGGCCGAGGCCAGAGAGCGCTCTGCGCGCGTGCGGGATTTCGAGCGGTCCATCCGGGCCGGATTCTACGCGCTCAAGTACCTGTATCCGGAGGCGACGTTTCCTAGCGTCTATTTCGTGATCGGTCGTCTGAATTCGGGCGGGACCAGCTCGCGGAACGGGCTGCTGATCGGCACCGAGATGTATGCCAACGACGACGAGGCGATGAGGCAGCTCCCCCATATCGTGCTCCACGAGGCGATCCACTTTCAGCAGGATTACGACTCCGTCACCACCCTCCTCGGCCAGTCGATCATGGAGGGTGCGGCCGACTTCATCGCCGAGCTCACCACCGGCCGTCACATCAATGACGCTGCGCACGAGTTCGCGGAGCCCCGGGAAGACGACGTGTGGCGGAGGTTCTCGGCGGTCATGCTCGAGCCGCAGGCTGAGCACACGGACAGCTGGCTGTACGGCGGCTCGGTGTACGAGGACGGTCCAGCGGACCTGGGGTACTACGTCGGTTACAAGATCTGCGAAGCCTACCATGAACGTGCGTCGGACAAGCACCTCGCGATCCACGACATCCTCAACATCACGGACTTCGAAGCCTTCCTGGAGGCGAGCGGATACGCGCGAAAGGTCGAGCCGTAGTGGGGGGGGCCAGCGGAAGGAACCCGAGCGAGCAGGGGTGATGAGGTCGAGCCCCTGAAGGACTCCATGTGGGTAGGCGGCTCGGCGGTCACGAGGGGACGTTCGAGGCCTTCGAAGGGCCATAGAGGAATGAGCCACGGCTAAGTCGGCGAGCGCGTCAGTGGGGCCCGGGTGACCCTGTCGAGGTGGCGGTCCCGCGCACGATCTCGACACGCAGCTCGGTCCAGCCTCCGGCCTGGTAGTACTCGACCCGCAGGTCGTGCCGGCCGGGCCCGATCGGCGCAAAGTCGACCTCGGAGCCGTGTGAAGTCCAGTTGTCGATGACCCGCTCGCCGTCAACCCACACCCGGATGCCGTCATCGCTGATCGTGCGCAGGGTGTACTCGCCGGGCCCCAGGGTGACCTCCCCCGTGGCCACGAGCGCCCAGTTCTCGTCCGGCAACGCCTCGACGCGCGGTCGGTACCACTGGTAATCCAGCCTGGGGAGTAATGCGGTGAGGATCGGCTCGGTCTCGGCCACGGCCGCGAGGTCCGGAAAGGCGCCCTGCAAAGTTGCGCCTTCCCGGGGAGCGCCTTCCCCAGGGCCGCGGTCCGGATCCGCCGGGGTCCACGCGAAGAATCGGGCGTCCCACTCGATTGCGGGCTCGAATCGCCCATAGGAGAAGCGTACGGGCTCGTCGGGCGCGGTTCGTAAGCCGCGCGGCGAGATCGTCTCTTCGCCCCGGTACTCGAGCGTGATCTCCCAGTCGCCGAACGAGTCGGCCGCGGCCGTGACGACGAGCGTGTCGCCGGCTGCGCCGGACGTGTGCGAAAGGGCCGCTATCCCGGTACGGTCCACCGCCCGCCATGTCCCCGGCGGCCCGAGCACGGCGAGGCGCAGCGGCAGGGCGCGCACGCTGTCGATGGGCCACAGCTTCGAGGAGCGCCAGTCGTAGGGGCCCCACTCGTCCACGATCATGGCGGACCGGTCGCGGCGTGCCAGGGGAGTGGAGGGCACGTCGCTCCCGCCCTCTACCCGTGGAGCGAGCGCGCCGTATTCCGCCGGGAGC
>JBDHHV010000085.1:0-14818 GCA_039589195.1 Gemmatimonadota bacterium
CCGGCCAGTGTCCGCATGCGGTGGTTCACACCCTCGTACACGCGGCGGTAGGCCGTTTCGATCCCTTCAGGCATCCCCAACACTCCGTGGCTTTACTGCTCCCCACCAACTGAACGGGAGGGCACCGCCCCCCATCCAGACCGCTTCACGCCAGGATCACGGAAAAACCATGCCAGATAAGGGGCTGTGGCGCCACCCCCGGGTGACTCGCGGGAACACTCCGCGGGACACGCCGGATTCACGGCCCGATCGCGGAGCGCACGCATTGCTAGCGCGTGGATGGGATCCGTAGCTTGGCGGTCCAGACAGGAATCCCCGTCGTGCTCGTCCACGCCATAGGAGGGGTGTCTCAATGCCTTCTCAGCGCCCGATCAGTCGCGAGCGATCCATGACTTCCCGGTCACCCGGTTCGACAGCGCCGCACACCGGTTCAGCCGCGCCCCGCAAGCGGCGTGGCACGAAGCGACTCGCCGTCGGAACGGCGTTGATGGCGCTCCTCGCGTCCGCGCCCGCCGATGTGCAGGCGCAAGACGGTGGGGCGGCGTACGACTCCGCCACGTTCGCGGGTCTGCGGTACCGGTCGATCGGCCCCACCCGCGGAGGCCGCAGCACCGCCGTGGCCGGAATCACCGAACAGCCGCTCACCTTCTTCATGGGAGCGACGGGAGGTGGCGTATGGAAGACCACGGACGCCGGGCTCAACTGGGCCAACATCTCCGACGGCTTCTTCGAGGCGGGCTCGATCGGCGCCATCGACGTGGCGGACAGCGATCCCAACGTGATCTACGTGGGAACCGGTTCCGCCTGCACGCGGGGGAATACGTCGAAGGGGATCGGCATGTACCGCTCGCAGGACGGTGGGGACACCTGGTCGCACGTCGGGCTTCCGAACGCCGGTCAGATCGGACGCATCGAGGTGCACCCCGACAATCCCGACGTGGCGTTCGTCGCGGCGTTGGGCGACCCCTTCGGGCCGAACCCCGAGCGGGGCGTCTACCGCACCGTGGACGGTGGCGACAACTGGGAGCGTGTGCTCTTCCTGAGCGATTCGACGGGCTTCGTCGACCTCGCGCTCAACCAGAGGAACCCGCGCATCATCTTCGCCGCGGCCTGGCGGGCCGAGCGCAAGCCGTGGACGATGATCTCCGGCTCGTCGGAGAGCGGCATCTTCCGGTCGAAGGACGGCGGCGCCACATGGGGCAAGCTAGAGGGCGGACTCCCGACCGGGCTGGTGGGGAAGGCCGCGGTGACCGTGTCGCGCGCGAACCCCGATCGCGTTTGGGTGCTGATCGAAGCCCCTGACGGCAAGGGCGGCGTATACCGCTCCGATGATGGGGGAGAGAGCTGGAGCCACGTCAACCGGAATCGGAATCTCCAGCAGCGCGCCTGGTACTACACCCACATCTACGCCGATCCGGTCGACGAGAACACGGTATACGCGCTCAACACCTCCTACTACAAATCGATCGACGGGGGGCAGACGTTCCAGTCGTATCGCGTCCCGCACGGTGACGTGCACGATCTGTGGGTGAACTACGAAGATCCCGACAAGCAGGTGGTGGCCGACGACGGCGGCGCGCAGGTCACGACGAACGGCGCCGGGAGCTGGTCCACGTACTACAACCAGCCGACGGCCGAAATGTACCGGGTGTTCGTCGACGACCAGTTCCCGTACCGCGTGTATGGCTCGCAGCAGGACAACTCGACGATCACGGTGCCGAGCCGTCCGTTGCCGGGCGTCACCCCGTCGCAGCACTGGGCGTCGGTCGGGGGGTGCGAGAGCGGGCACATCGCGATCGATCCGCGCGACCCGATGGTCACCTACGCGGGCTGCTACGGGGGCAACATCAACCGCGTCGATCGGCGCACCGGCGACGTCCGCGCGATCCTCATCTACCCGCAGCTCCAACTCGGGCAGGCGCCCAAGACGCTGAAGTACCGGTTCCAGTGGAACGCGCCGATCCGCCTCTCGCCCCACAACCCGGACATGGTCTACCACACGTCCAATCACGTGCACCGCACGACGGACATGGGGCATTCGTGGGAGACGATCAGCCCGGACCTCACCCGCAACGACACGACGAAGCAGTACCACGCGGGCGAGCCGATCACGATGGACAACACGGGCGTCGAGGTATACGGCGTCGTGTTCGCGTTCGAGGAGTCCCCGCACGAGCAGGGCGTGCTGTGGGCGGGGTCGGATGATGGTCTCGTCCATATCTCGCGCGATGACGGTGCGAATTGGGACGACATCACGCCCCCCGGGATGCCGGAGTGGGGGACCGTCAACATGATCGAACTGTCCGCGCACGGTTCCGGCCGGGCCTTCCTCGCCGTGCAGAAGTACCGGCAGGCGGACTACAGCGCGTATATGTTCCGCACGGATGACTACGGGCAGACGTGGGAACGGCTCGGGACGCAGGGGATCGCGGACGGCCATTTCGTGCGCGTGATCCGAGAAGACCCGGATCGCCAGGGGCTGCTGTACGCGGGCACCGAGTACGGCATGTACGTGAGCTTCGACGACGGACGGAGCTGGCAGTCCTTCCAGCTGAACCTGCCGGTCACGCCCATCACGGACCTTCGCGTGCACCAGGGTGACCTGGTCGTGGCGACGCAGGGGCGCTCGTTCTGGATTCTGGATGACCTCTCGCCGTTGCACGAGCTGTCGCCGGCGGTGGCCGGTGCCGATCTCCACCTGTTCGATCCGGCTGATACGTATGCCGCCTCCTTCGGCGGCGGGTTTGGAGGGGGTGGCGGCGGCGGACGCCCGAACGGAGCGATCATGTACTACTCGCTCGGCGAGGAGTCCGACGAGCCGCTGCTCATGGAGATCCTGAACGCGCGCGGGGAAGCAGTGCGGATCTTCTCCAGCCAGCCGTCCAAGTTCGACGACGCGATGAAGGAAGCGCGCGGGCTGCGACCCGAGTTCGAGCCAGGAGAGATCCCGGCCGACGCCGGACTCAACCGGACGGCCTGGAACCTGACGGAGGAGGGTGCCGATCTCGTGGAGGGCGCCAGGATCTGGGGCTTCACAGGCCCCGTGCCCGCCGTGCCCGGCAGCTATCAGGTTCGCTTGACGTTGGGCGACGTCGTGCAGACGCAGGACTTCGAGGTATTGATCGACCCGCGTGTGGCCGATCAGGTCTCGGTGGCGGATCTGCAGGAGCGGCACGACCTGATGGTCCGCGTGCGCGACATGCTCCAGCAGTCGCACGACGCGATCCGGGACATCCGCTCGGTGCGGTCGCAGATGAAGGAGCAGGCGACGCTGGCCAAGGATGCGGGCTTCGGCGACGAGTTCATCGACATGGCGGACGAGACGGGGAAGAAGCTGACGGGCGTCGAGGAGGAGCTGATGCAGACGAAGAACGAGAGCGGTCAGGACCCGCTCAACTTCCCGCCGATGCTCGACAACCACATCGCGGCGCTGTACGGCTACATCCTCGGCACGCAGGACCGACCCAATCAGGGCGCCATCGAGCGGGCCGACGACCTCCAGGGCGAGCTCAACGTACAGCTGCACGAGTTGCAGGTGATCCTCGAGACGGACGTAGCGGACTTCAACTCGAGGTTGCGCGAGAACGGCGTACCGGGGGTGATCATGAAGACGCGGCCTCGCGCCACCAGCTGATGGCCCCTCCCGTTCTTGTTTGTGACCGAGGGTAAAGGAGACTCCATGCGCCTCGCACCGATCGCCCGCGTTCTCGACCTCGTGCCCGCCGAGAGCCAGAGCATCCTGAACCTCTCTCCGGAGGAGGCCCGGACGCGCCTGCTGTCGGACGCGCCCGAGAGAGTCCTCGAGATCGAGGGTTCCTTCGCTCTGGTGGCGCGCGATGGCGAGCGAGTGCGCATGGCACGGAGCCTGGATCGGCCGCTGCGTTATTTCCTGGCCAAGGAGGCCGACGGCCCCATGCTGGTGGTCGCGGATCGGATCGATGCGATTCGGGATGCGCTCGAGGGCGAGGGCTACGCCGACCAGTTCCACCCCACGTATACGCGGATGGTACCGGCACACCACGTCACGGAGATCCGGCTCGTGGGGTGCCCCGACCCCAACCCCACCTACCAGCGTTTCTTCGATCCGCCGCGGGGGGAGCTTCCACCCGACGTCGACGCGATCGGGCAAGCCTACGTCGACGCCCTCCTGTACGAGGTCGACCAGTGGCTGTCGAGCGTGCCCGCGGACGATCCGATCGGCGTGTTGTTCTCCGGCGGGATCGACTCGGGGGCCGTCCTCATCGCCCTGTATCACGCGCTGCTCGGCCGCGGTGAGGCACCGACGCGTCTCAAGGCGTTCACGCTTGCCGTGGATGGCGGGGGGAGCGACATGGCCCAGGCGCGCGAGTTCCTGCGTGCCTGCGACCTCGAGATCCTGGGCGAGACGATCGAAGTGGAGCGGCGGGCCGTGGATCCGCTCGGGGCCGTGGAGGTGATCGAGGACTACAAGGCGCTCGACGTCGAGTGCGCGGCCGTGAACCTGGCACTGCTCCAGGGCATCCGGGATCGGTACCCGAGATGGCGCTGGCTGGCCGACGGGGACGGCGGGGATGAGAACCTCAAGGACTACCCGATCGAGGAAAACCCCGAGCTCACGATCCGGAGCGTGGTCGGGAATCGGATGCTGTACCAGGAAGGGTGGGGCGTGGACGCGGTGAAGCACTCGCTGACCTACAGCGGCGGCCTCAGCCGGGGGTGCGTTCGCGGGCACGCGCCCGCGAGCAGATACGGCTTCCGCCTGTTCAGCCCGTTCGCCCGATCCCGCGTGGTCCGCGTGGCCGAGGCGATCCCGTTCGACACGCTGACGAAGGGTTCCCACGGCGCGCTCTACGAGCTCAAGGGGAGCATCGTGACCCGCGGCGTGGAGCAGGCGACCGGGATTCGCATGCCGGCCTATCCGAAGCGCCGGTTTCAGGACGGGGCGGCCTCGCCCTCGCTTGCAACCCGGCTGTTCGATCGGACGGAATCCCGGTACCGACGCCACTTCCTGTCTCTGTACGCGTGACGCGAGGGTCACCCCGAGGCGGCTGATCCCATGGCGCCGGAAACCACTTCCGGATCGGGTACCGCGACCGATCCTCGGGGCTGGGGGAGAGCGAGGATCCGAGCGCTGCGCCCCCCGAAGAAGCCGGTCAACCCGTTCACGCCACACGGCCATTTGTGGGAGGAAGAGCGAGCCCGTGAGGGTGGGGCGCGACGGGTCCTCACCATCTTTCTGACCGGAGCGGAGTGTCCGTTCACCTGCCTCTTCTGCGATCTGTGGCGGGGCACGCTCGACGGGCCCACGCCACGGGGTGCGATCCCGGCGCAGATCGATCACGTGCTCGAGCGGCGAATCCCGCCGCCCGCGGGTGCGGCGCTCAAGCTGTACAACGCCAGTAGCTTCTTCGATGCCCGCGCGGTGCCCGTGGCCGACCACGCGCGCATCTGCGAGCTGGCCGCGCCGTTCGCCCGAGTCACGGTCGAGTGTCATCCGCGACTCATCGCCGCCCGGCGCGACGCCGTCCCTCTCGGAGCGGATCACTGCGTCCGGTTCGCCGATCGGCTCGATGGAGATCTCGAGGTGGCCATGGGGCTCGAGACGGTGCACCCCGGGGTCTTCCCGCGCCTGAACAAGGGGATGGAGATCACGGACTTCGACCGGGCGGCGGACTTCCTTCGCGATCATGGGATCGGCGTGCGGGCGTTCGTGCTCCTCGGCCTGCCCTTCGTGTCGAGACGCGAGGCGCGCGCCTGGGCGGTTCGGAGCGCGGCGTACGCGCTCGAGGCGGGGGCGGCTCGTGTGAGCCTCATCCCGCTCCGCACCGGGAACGGTGCGCTCGACGCTCTCGATGCGGAGGGTGAGCTGGATCGCGTGCGGCTCGAAGATCTGGAGGAGACGCTGGAGGAGGTCCTGGACCTCGGCGGGGGCATCGCGGAGGCCGACCTGTGGGACGCGAGCGCGCTCTCGGACTGCGACTCGTGCGCGGGCGCACGGATCCGGCGATTGGCGGTCATGAACATGACGGGCAAGGTGCTCCCGCGAGCGTCGTGCGCGGACTGCGGTCACTGAACCATGGGAGCCTGGACGATCGGGATCGTGGGCGCCGGATTCGCGGGCTCGATCCTGGCCCGCATCCTGAGCGCGCTCGGCCACCACGTGGTTCTCCTCGAGCGCGGGCGTCACCCCCGCTTCACGCTCGGAGAATCCTCCACTCCGCTGGCAGCCATCTGCCTGGAGAGGCTGGCCCGGCGGTACGGGCTGGACGATCTGGACGCCCTCGCCGCGTATGGGCGCTGGACCCGGCGTTTTCCCGATCTGCGACGCGGACTCAAGCGAGGCTTCACGTTCTACGCGCACCGCTCCGGGCAGGAGTACGCGAACGGGCGCGCCAACGAGTCCCGTCTTCTGGTCGCGGCGAGTCCCGATGATTCGGTCGCGGATGCGCACTGGCTTCGTGCCGATGTGGACCACTACCTGGCACGACGGGCGGCCTCGGAGGGAGTCGAGTTGCTCGAAGAGGTATCGCTGGAGTCCATGGAGGCGATCGGCAGGGGCTGGCGTCTGAGTGGCTCGCGGTCGGGCCACCCGCTGCGTTTCGACGTCGACTTCGTGGTGGATGCCTCCGGAGCGGGCGGATTCGTGCCCGGCCAGCTCGGGCTCGCGGCGGCTCCGGCGGCACCCCCCGGGTGGTCGTTTCCGCGGACCGGGCTGGTGTACGGACACTTCGCGGACCTGACGCCGTTCGCTGAGGCCGCCGACTCCGCGAGAGCGGAGTTCGAGCCGGGACCATATCCGGATGAGCGCGCGGCCGTGCACCACCTCACCGAAGACGGGTGGGTGTACGTCCTGCCGTTCGACGACGGCGTGGTGAGCGCCGGCTTCGTGGTCGATCACGACGCCGCCGGGGTCGATTGGAACGAGTTGCAGGGTCATGGACCCGAGATCGCGTGGGGAGCGCTGCTGCGCCGTTACCCCGCCCTGGCCCGACAATTCGAGACGGCTCGGCCCATCCGCCCGCCCGGCATCATCCCCCTTCTCCAGCGACGGGTGGAGCGGGCCGTGGGCGAGCGGTGGGCGCTTCTCCCGTTCACGTACGGCTTCCTCAGCCCCCTGTATTCCACCGGAATCGCGTGGAGCCTCACCGCGGTCGAGCGGCTCGCCCGTCTGTTCGAGGATCCGGCGGGCGGCGGCGCGGGCGCTGACCCGGCGGGCGCGTCGGGAACGGAGTTCCAAGAGAGCCTCGGCGAGGGGCTCTCACGGTACGAAGCCCTCCTGAGCACGGAGGCGGACCATCTGGCGCGACTCATCGGCCAGGCGTACCGGCTGCGCACACGGTTCGACGACTTCGTGGCCTGGAGCTTCTTCTACTTCGCCGCCGCGAGCTTCTCGGAAGCCTGGCAGCGACTCACCGACCCGCTCGACGTCCGCGGCTGGACGGCGATCGGGTTTCTGGGAGCGACCGATCCGGCCCTGTGCCGCGGGATGCACGAGGCACGTGAATGGCTCGAAAGACGCGCCGAGACCGGTTCCGGGAACGGCGGCGGCACCCTGGAGGAGGTCGTGCGGGACCGGATCGCTACCCGCGATATCGCGGGTCTTTGCGACCCGGCGCGGCGGCGCCTGTACCCGGTGGACCTGGAGCCCCTGGTGCGCAACGCCGAACACATCGGTCTTTCGCCCGCGGAATGCAGGGCGCGGCTCCCTCGCCTGCGGATCCCGGCGTAGCCCACCCGCTATCCTCAGTCGACGGCGGTCTCCGCGGACAGCGACCGCGCCAGCGCGATCCCTTCCTCCTCGCGCACGGTCATGAGCGCGAAGAACCCCAGCACGAAAAAGACCACGATCGACCCCATTGCCAATCGATGGCTCTCGGTGGACTGCAGGATGAGCCCGTAGGTGAGCGGCCCCAGCACGGACGCCAGCTTGCCGGAAAACGCGTAGAAGCCGAACAGCTCTCCCTGCTTCCTCTCGGGCACGAACGAGCCCAGCAGGCTGCGGCTCGCGGCCTGATTGGGGCCGACCATCATCCCGACGGCGATCGCCGCGATCCAGAACGTCTGTGGGTCGGGCGCCCACGCCCCGAACAGGGTGGCCGCGATCAGTACCACGATCGTGAACCCGATCGTCTTCTTGCCGCCGATGCGGTCGTTCACGAATCCGAACGCCATCGCGCTCACACCGGCGGCGAGGTTGACGGCGATGGCCAGGATGAGCACGTCGCGGGTCTCCATCCCGTACACGCCGCCCACGTAGATGGCGGCCATCGAGAACACGGTGACCAGGCCGTCATTGTAGATGAGCCGCGCGACGAGGAGCTTGGCGGCCTCGCGGTACTCGCGCAGGTGTCCGAGCGTGTCCTTGACCCGCCCGAAGCCGCCTCGGACATACACTCCGATGGAGGCGGAGCGGCGCTCGGCCCGCTCCCGAACCACGGTGAGCATCGGGATCGAGAACAGGAGGAACCACACCGCCACCAACAGGCTCGTGGCGCGCACGTTGAGGAAGTCGTCGCCCGGGAGCCAACCGGAGACCATGCCCAACGCCAGGGCCAGGCAAGCCAGACCGCCGATGTAGCCCAGCCCCCAGCCAAAGCCGGAGATCCGACCGATGTTGCGGGTCGTGGAGATCTCGGGGAGGAACGCGTTGTAGAACCCCTGCGTGATTTCGTACGCGACGTTCGCGAACACGAAGATCCCCGCCGCGAGGAGGGCATGCCCGGGCTTCATCCAGAAGAGCGCCGAGGTCGCGAGCACGCAGGCGACGGTCGCCGTGAAGAGGAAGCGCTTCTTGCGCCCCGAGTAATCGGCGATCGCTCCGAGGACCGGCATGATGAGCGCCACCAGGATCGCCGAGACCTGGATCGCCCGGGTCCACATGACGCCTCCCCGGATAGGATCGTCGACGATGTGCTCCGCGAAGTACTGGCTGAAGATGAAGGTGACGATCAGCGTGGTGAACGCGGAGTTGGCGAAGTCGTACGAGGCCCAGGCGACGATCTCCTTGCGCGCGACGGGCGGGCCGGCGTCACTCACGAGGAACGGCCGTCCGTCCCGGCTCAGCTCCGGCGCGCCAATGCGACGGCGAACCGGGAATCCGGATCGGTGTCCCAGCGCGCGAGCTGCAGGCCGGCATCGCGCAGGAGCGCGCTCGCGGTGGCCCCGGTGTACTTGTGGCTGAGCTCGGTGCGGATGGTCTCGCCCTCGGCGAACCCGAACGACGTACCGAGCGCGGTCGCGTACACCTTCTGTCGGCACGTCGAAACGAGGTGCATCTCCACGCGTGACGCGGCCGCATCGTAGAAGGCGCGGTGCTCGAAGGACGAGAGATCGAAATCGGCCCCCAGCTCGCGGTTGAGGACGCGCAGGACGTTGAGGTTGAAATCCGCCGTCACGCCCCCCGCGTCGTTGTAGGCGGCATCCAGCGCGGCCTTGTCCTTCACGAGATCGAACCCGATCAGGAATCCGTCGCCTTCCGTCATCGTCTTCCCGACCCACGCGAGGAAGTCGACGGCCTCTTCCGCCTCCAGATTCCCGATCGTCGACCCCAGGAACAGGATCAACCGCTGCCCGGTCTCGAATGGAAGATCGACCGGATGGTGAAAGTCCGCCAACACCCCGACGAAATCCAGCGATGGATACGCGGCCACCAGGCCGTCCGCCGATTCGAGCATGGCCGACTCGCTCACTTCGATCGCGGCGTACCCGTGCAGCAACCCCTCTTCCGCCATTTCGTCCAGCAGGATGCGGGTCTTCGAGGCGCTTCCCGAGCCGAACTCGACGACCGCGGTGGGGCGGACCTCGTTCACCAGGCCAGGGGCGATTCGCTCCAGGATCGAGTGCTCCACGCGTGTCTGATAGTACTCGGGGACTTTCGTAATCCGCTCGAACAGCCGCGAGCCCGCCTCATCGTAGAAGTACTTGGGAGGGAGCCACTTCGGGCTCGACAGTAGCCCCCGCAGAGCGTCCTGTGGCAGCTCCGCGAGCGGATCCATCACCCCCGAGGGTCGGAGAACTTCGATCCGCGCCTCGACGTCGGCGACCTCGGCTCGCGACTCCGGTGGAGACCCCGTGACCGTCACCGGACTCCTCCTCCGAGACCGAGCGGGAGCAAGTCCATATCTTTGTGTCGAGGGGTTCGCTGTTTCACCTTCAGTGCCTCTCGTATCATCCGGTCGGCCCAAGATCGGTCGTGGTGTACTCCGGCGCGAGCGCGGAGTTCGGGGCAGGGCCCACCAATCCAGGGGGAGTCAGCCGTGCTCGAGTTCGTGGGCGTCAGCGCCGAGCTTCAGGGACAGAGGATTCTGACGAGCCTCGACTTCGAGGTGCAGACCGGAGAGACGCTGGTTCTCCTGGGACGAAGCGGCTCCGGCAAGTCCACCACGCTGCGCCTCGTAAACCGTCTCCTCGACCCCGTCGCCGGCGAGGTCCGGGTCGACGGGAGGCCTACCACCGGTTGGGATCCGATCGCTCTGAGGCGCAGCATCGGGTACGTCATTCAAGAGGTCGGTCTGTTCCCACACCTCACCATCGCGGGCAACGTGGCGACCGTTCCGCGTCTGCTCGGGTGGGAGGAAGAACGCGTGAGTGACCGTGTCGACGAGCTTCTGGAGCTGGTCGGGCTGGACCCGGCGAGCTTTCGCGAGCGGTACCCCCGCGAGTTGTCGGGAGGTCAACGGCAGCGGGTGGGGATCGCCCGGGCGCTCGCGGCCGAGCCCCCGCTTCTGTTGTGCGACGAGCCCTTCGGCGCGCTCGACCCCGTCACTCGATACGAGTTGCAGCGGGAATTCCGTAGCCTGGGGCGGGCGTTGGGGACGACCCTCCTGTTCGTCACGCACGATGTCCGCGAGGCGCGGTTCATGGCGGACAGGATCGCCTTCCTCGAAGTCGGCGAGATCCGCTTCCTGGGATCGACGGAGGGGTTCGACGGGAGCGAGGATCCCGCCGTGGTGCGGTTTCGCGAAGCGGCGCTTTGAGCACGCCGCCGAGGGCCTGCTGACATGGGAGAGATCATGGGAGAGCTGCCCCTCCGCGTCCTCGAGCACGTTTACCTGGTCGGCGTGTCGGTGGTCCTGGCGACAGCCATCGGTGTCCCTATCGGGATCCAGCTCAGCAGAAGACGCTCGCTTCGCGGACCGGTGCTCGGAGGCGTCAACGTCATCCAGACGATCCCCAGCCTCGCGCTTCTCGGCTTCCTGATCCCGGTGCCCTTCATCGGCGGACTGGGAGCGCGTCCCACGATCGTAGCCCTGGTGGCGTACGCCCTGCTCCCGATCATCAAGAACACGGTCGAGGGGATCCGCAGCATCGATCCGGCGATCACCGAAGCCGGGCGCGCGATGGGGATGACGGAGGTCCAACTGCTACGACAGGTGGAGTTACCGCTCGGCATCGGCGTGATCATGGGAGGGATACGGCTCGCGACGGTGATCGGGATCGGGGTCGCGACGATCGCGGCGTTCATCGGAGCGGGCGGATTGGGCACACTGATCTTCCGCGGGATCTCGATGGTGGACCGAGGCGTGATTCTGGCCGGTGCCGTCCCCGCCGCGTTGCTGGCGCTGGTGGCGGATTGGGGTCTGGGAGCGCTGGAGCGCCGGTTGTCGCGGTGGAACGCGTGAGACGCACGAGCGGCGCCGCCTTCCTTCTCTCCGGGCTCTTCGTCTGTGGCCTGAGTTGTGGAGGATCGGGGCCCCAGATCACGGTCGGCTCCAAGAATTTCAGCGAGCAGGACCTGTTGGGTGAGATCGTCGCTCAATGGATCGAGCGGACCACCGATCTACAGGTGCGCCGGCGGCTTCACCTGGGCGGCACGTTCATCTCCCACCGCGCGTTGCTGGCCGGAGAGATCGACGTGTACGTCGAGTACACGGGCACGGCGTTCACCGCGATCCTGGAACAGACCCCGGTCTCCGATCCGGATTCCGTGTTCCGGGCGGTCAGGACCGAGTACGCCGATCGGTACGAACTCGAGTGGTTCGCCCCGCTGGGATTCGAGAACACATTCGCCATGCTCGTGCGCCGATCGACGGCGGACTCGCTCCGCCTGCGCACGCTGACCGACGCCGCGGCGTACTCGGATGAGTGGGTGGCCGGATTCGGCTCGGAGTTCATGGAGCGCGAGGACGGATTCCGGGGGCTGAGCGAGGCCTATGGCCTCGGGTTTCGGTCTCCTCCACGGGTCATGGACCTGGGACTCCTGTACCGTGCGCTCGCGAGCGGAGAGATCGACCTCACGGCCGGGAACTCCACGGACGGTCGGATCGAAGCCCTCGACCTCGTCATGCTCATGGACGACCGCCGGTATTTCCCACCCTACGAGGGAGCCGTCGTCGCACGACGCGCGGCCCTCGACCGCCACCCTGCCCTGCGAACCGCGCTACAGGAGTTGAGCGCGAAGATCGACACCGATGAAATGCGGAGCTTGAACCGGGCGGTGGATGTCGAGGGGCGGGATTACCGCGCGGTGGCCGGTGACTGGGTGGAGCGAACGCTCGCCGGCGGAGGGTAGCCCGACCTTCGGTCCGAAAGCCGGGTATCTGCCGCTGGACAGGGTCGGAAGCCGCGGATTAGGTTTCCAGATGCGGTTCCCCCCGGAGCCCGGTGTGGCCACCGCGGAAACCGCCCCCCCACCCGGATTCGTTGTATAGGCGGGTCCACGCTGAGACAGGATACCTCACCATGACAGATACAGACGATAAGGCAACGGCCAAACCGCGAGTCAGCGAGGAGGAGGCCCGAAAAGTCGCCGAGGCGGCGAGACAGAAGGATTGGGCCCAATATACTTTCGTCCGCGATCTCTTTCTGGGCCGTTTCCGGCTGGACACGATCCACCCCTACCCGGACCCGAGCGAGTTCATCGGAGAGCAGGCCAGGGAGTGGATCGAGGATCTTCGAGTCTACCTGCGCGATGAGGTCGACTCCGACCGGATCGACCGCGAGGGGAAGATCAACGCCGAAGTGATCGACCACCTCCGGAAGGTCGGCGCCTTCGGGATCAAGATCCCCACCGAATACGGCGGGCTCGGGTTCAACCAGACCGAGTACGCCCGCGCGATGCAGATGGTCGGGACCGCCGACGGCAACATCGTGGCGCTCCTCTCTGCGCACCAGTCGATCGGGGTCCCGCAGCCGCTCAAGACGTTCGGGACCGAGGAGCAGAAGAAGAAGTACCTGCCGCGTTGCGCCGCCGGGGCGATCAGCGCGTTCTGCCTGACCGAGGACGAGGTGGGTTCCGATCCCGCCAGGCTGAGCACGACCGCGGCGCCGACGGAGGATGGCGAGGCGTTCATCCTGAACGGCGAGAAGCTGTGGGCCACGAACGGCACGGTCGCCGAGTTGTTCGTGGTGATGGCGAGCAACCCCGAGACGAAGAAGATCTCGGCGTTCATCGTCGACCTGGCCTGGGAGGGCGTCGAGGTCGTCCGCCGGTGTCATTTCATGGGGCTGCGGGCGCTGGAGAACGGGATCGTCCGGTTCACCAACGTGCGGGTGCCGAGGGAGAACCTGCTGCTGAAGGAAGGCCGCGGTCTCAAGCTGGCGCTGGTCACGCTGAACACCGGCCGGCTCACCATCCCCGCCTCGGCCGTCGGTGGAGCCCAGGCCGCGTTGGAGTACTGTCGGCGGTGGGCCGCCGAGCGCGTGCAGTGGGGACAGCCGGTCGGGAAGCACGAGGCGGTCGCCCATTATCTCGCGTCGATGGCCGCCAACACGTTCGCCATGGAGGCGGTGGCCGAGCTCACCTCGATGATGGTCGACCGCGGCGAGTTCGACATCCGACTCGAGGCCGCGATCTCGAAGCTGTTCAACACCGAGATCGGGTGGACCCTGATCGACGACTCGATCCAGGTGCGGGGCGGCCGCGGCTACGAGACCGCGGACTCGCTCAAGGCGCGGGGCGATGTACCGGTCCCGGCCGAGCGCATGCTGCGCGATTTCCGCATCAACCGGATCTTCGAGGGGTCGAGCGAGATCATGCGGCTGTTCATCGCGCGCGAGGCGGTGGACAAGCACCTCAAGGTCGCCGGGGCACTGGTGGATCCGAAGCTGAGCGCCGGCG
Source organism: Gemmatimonadota bacterium (assembly GCA_039589195.1). GTDB lineage: Bacteria > Gemmatimonadota > Gemmatimonadetes > Palauibacterales > Palauibacteraceae > JBDHAC01. Next base: position 14,039 of record JBDHHV010000085.1, read on the forward strand.
CCAAGCTGAAGGCGCTACCCGGGGCCGCGTTCTTCTACGCCACCTGGTACCCGAGGCAATGGCTCGGTTGGGGCTGGTGGCCGCGGTACGCGCACTTCGGCGCCAACGCGAAGCACCTTCGGTTCGTGGAGCGCGCGAGCCGCCGGCTGGCGCGCACGATCTTCCACCTCATGATGCGACACGGCGCGAAGTTGGAGCGCCGGCAGGGACTGTTGTTCCGGGCCGTCGATATCGGGGTGCAGCTGTTCGCGATCGCGGCAACGGTCCTCAAAGCCGAGATGCTGGTTCGGACCGGCGCCGATGGTGCAGCCGAGGCTCGCGGGCTCGCCGATCTGTTCTCTCGCGGAGCGCGGCGGGAGGTGAGCCGACTGTTCCGCGCCATCCGATCGAACGACGACCCCATGAGCTACCAGGTGGCGCAGGAGATTCTGGAAGGTCGCTACACCTGGCTGGAGGACGGTATCGTGGGCTTGCAGAAGCTCGCGCTCGCCGGCCTGGAAGAGGGGGCGTCACCGACGGAATCGCGGGAGCAAGCGCCGGCGCCGGAGGCGCCAAAGGAGCCAGCGGCTACGGCCGAGACTGTCTGAGCCGGACAGCAGCACACTCAGCCGGGGGCGGACTCAGCCGGGGGCGGCGGCCGTTCCCCGGCTGAACCGGTCCACGAAGGTCCGCTCGCGATCCGTAAGGCTTGACGGTCCCTGCGTGCGGATCTTCTCGGCGATGCGCTCGTACTCCTCCCGATTCACTTCGTGCAGTTCCTCGGGCCGGATCCGCTTCCAC
>JBDHHV010000086.1:0-23116 GCA_039589195.1 Gemmatimonadota bacterium
CGTCCTGCACCGGTACGAGACGTTCGACCTGGCCAACGGGAAGACCGTGAAGCTCCCGATGGACCGCGGGGAGGGGCAGCACTGGAACCGTGCGCCCGGGAACCTGTACAGCACGCCCCGCTCCATCAGGATCGACCCCTCGAGCGCAGCCCGGATTTCGATCACGCTCGACCAGGTCATCCCTCCGATCGAGCCGCCCGAGGACACGAAGTACATCAAGCACGTCAGGATCCAGAGCGACCTGCTGACGGAGTTCTGGGGTCGCCCGATGCATCTGGGCGCGCACGTCCTGCTCCCCGAGGGATTCGACGAGCACCCGGAGGCGCGGTACCCACTCATGGTCTTCCACGGTCACTTTCCGGCCGATTTCGGCGGTTTTCGGACCGAGCCGCCCGACCCCGATCTCGAGTGCACCTACAGCGCCCGCTTCGATCTCGACTGCTACAACCGGATCGTCCAGCAGGAGGCGTACGACTTCTACCGGACCTGGACCGGGCAGAACTTTCCCCGGATGCTCGTCATCGAGATTCAACACGCCAATCCCTACTACGACGACTCGTACGCGGTGAATTCGGCCAACTTGGGACCGTACGGGGACGCCATCACGCACGAGCTGATTCCTTATATCGAAAGGGAGTTCCGTGGGCTGGGGGAGGGGTGGTCCCGCTTTCTGTACGGGGGGTCGACCGGTGGCTGGGAAGCCCTGGCGGTACAGGTCCTCTACCCGGAGGAGTACAACGGGACGTTCGCGGCCTGCCCGGACCCGATCGACTTCCGAGCTTACACGCTCGTCAATATCTACGAGGACGAGAACGCCTACTTCGTGCAGGGCCCGTTCAAGCGGGTGGAGCGACCCGGTCATCGGAACTGGCTCGGCGAGGTGGATCTGACCTTGAGGGAGTACAACCACCTCGAGCTGGTCCTGGGAACGAAGAGCCGTTCGGGTGACCAATGGGACATCTGGGAAGCGGTGTACTCACCGATGGGAGAGGATGGATATCCAAGGCGACTGTGGGACAAGCGGACGGGCGAGATCGACCACGAGGTGGCGGATCATTGGCGCGAGAATTACGACCTGCGCCACATCATGGAGCGCGATTGGGCCACGCTCGGTCCCAAGCTGGAGGGCAAGGTCCACATCTACGTCGGCGACATGGACAACTACTACCTAAACAACGCCGTGTACCTGACCGAGGAGTTTCTGGAAGGGACCACGAGCCCGTACTACGCCGGGGAGGTGGACTACGGAGATCGGGCGGAGCACTGCTGGAACGGGGATCAAGAGAACCCCAATGCCATCTCTCGACTCCGTTACAACACGATGTATGTCCCCCGGATTCTAGAACGGATACAGGAGTCGGCGCCGCCGGGTGCGGACCTCACGAGCTGGCGTTACTGACCGCCGTGTACGCGCAACGCAGAGGCTAGCCGCTTGATGCCGGCAGCCGGATACTGACAGCTGGATGTACGAAGGGGGCACCCGATCGGGTGCCCCCTCGTGATTCGAGCCGGGTCAGCCGCGGCCGGTCACTCAGGCCGCGCCGCCGCCCGATGGGTTCAGTGTGGCTTGACGTTGATCGGCCCTGAGCAGGTCTCCTGGAAGACGAACGGCGCGAGCTCGCCCGTCACGCAGAACCGGTAGGCGCCCGTCTTGTTCAGGGTGAGCGAGAAGGTCGCCGTGCCCGGCTGCCCCTGCTCATCGCCCTGCGTGTTCAAGGTGCACGAGTTTCCGCCGGTTGTGCACCCCGACTCATCGCCCTCGAGCGAGCCGCCCGAGGGGAGCAGTCCGTTCTGGTCCTGTACGTGGACCGTCAAGACCACCTGCTCGAGCGGCGTGTCCTCGTCCGTCTTCGCGAGGATGGTGACCGTCTGCGGCGTGCCCGCCTGCGCGTCATCCGGCGGGTCGACGAACTCGAGTATGGCGTTGAGGTTGGCGTCGATCGCGAAGAAGTCCGAGAAGCTGCCCGCGGCGCCGCCTGGGCTCCCGGCGAAGGCGGCGGCGGCCCACAGGGGTCGCGGCGTGGGATCGACCAGGTCCCAACCGAGGCGTGCGAGCCTGTAGAACAGCGAACCTTTCAGGTTCGCGAACCCCGCGGATCCACACCAGTCCAGGTTCGCCGGCTGCAGGGCGGTGGTCTCGCGCTGGACGACGGTCTCTTCGTTGGCCACGGCGGTCGAACAGAGTCCGACGATCATCTCGTCGGCCGCGGGGAACTCCTTCGGGTGCGGGATCAGATTGAACGCGTAGGCGGGTACGCCCGCCGCGAGCAGCGCCTCGCCCGTAGGGCTCGAGGCCGCGCTCAGCTCCGAGCCGAACACCACCGAAGTCCTCCCGAATAGCGTCCCGTTCCAATCCCGCTTCGGGTTGGCACCCCACACGTCGGCAATGCTCGGGTCGATCATGTCGCATTCATGGGCGTTGTCACCCGACAGGTGCCCCGAGCAGACGGCATCCGCACCGACCCCCGACACGACGGCCCAGGCGCCGCCATCGGAGAGCGCGGCGACGATCTCGGCCTGGATGTCGGTGATGTCCGGATCCCAGGTATCGCAGTCGGCGGCGCCGGCGCACGGATCGAAGATCAGACCGCCGGCAGGCGACTCGATGTTCATGAGCTCCCACACCAGGAGGCCGCCATCCGCCGGGGTCCCGACATTACCCGCCTGGAGTGCCGACTCGATGAAGGCGGCCATGTTGAAGAACTCGGTCGCGTATCCGATGGGGTCGGGGACCTCGCAGGCGGCCTTGGCCATGTCCAGGATGTCCAATGCCTGGGTCTGGACCGAGCCCTTGCCGCTGCCCGGATAGTAATCTTTGGTCGCATCGATCGCGGTCTTGAAGTTGCACGAGGTGTCCGGTCCGCCGGCGAACCGCGGTCCGGCGGGGGTCAGCTGACCGTTCTCGTCCGCACACGCGACGATGATCAAGGCGCCCGCCACCCACACGACGGGGGCCAGACGGCTTCCGCCTCTGAGTCTCATAGTGGCCTCCAGGGGATGCTGGGACTGCAAGAAGCCGCTGTCAGGGCTGCCGACAGAACGGCGCACGACGGTGACGAGGCCCTAATCTCGGGCATCCTCTCGCATTTCGCCAGTCCGAGCGGCCCTATCGCAGGCTGACCGCAGGTTGATTACAGCAATTTTGACCGCGCGGTTACGGGCTTCTGGGCTATCTGGTTCCGACGAGGGAGGCGTAGCGCGGATCGTTGCGCAGATCTTCGAGCCACCAGGTCTGGTCATCCACGAATGACTCCACCTGGCCCGGGTTCGTGGCCAGATACATCGCGAGCAGGTCGAACGCTTCATCATAGTCACCGAGCCAGCTGCGTGCGATCGCCTCGAACCAGGACAGCTCTCGCAAGGGATCGATCTCGATGTCAGCCCTCGACCGGAACAGCACGGCCCGCGCGCTGTCGGGCAGATTTGCCCGAACGAGCGCCATGCCGACCACGACCTGACATTTGCGCTCGTTGAATGCCTCTAAGCCGGCCGGGCTCAGCTCTACCCACTCGTCGCACAGCCCCCAGGCCCGATCGACGTCGGGTTGGGCCCCTTTCAAGGCGTACTGCCACACCTGGCACTCGCGGAACCTGGGATCCTCCTGAAAGCGCCGCCGTCCCACTTCGCACCACTTCTGGGCCTCCACCCCGTCCTCCAGATCCAGGGAGGAGAAGAAGAGCCGCCAGAGCGTCACGTCCGCGTTGCGCAGATAGGGATCGCCTTCGTACGAGCGTTGAGCGGCCAGCTTCGCCTGCGCGGTCTGCCCCTTGTTGAGCAAGAGATGGCTGAGCGAGCTCCACGCGGACGCCTGGCCCGGGTTGCTGGCGACCGATCCGCGGAAATCCGTTTCCGCTCGAGAGAACAGCTCCGCGGCCTCTCCGGGCTCGCTCACCAGGTTGATCAGATAGCGCCAGTACTGGAGCGTCGCGCGCAGCTCGAGCGCGTCCGCGTCGGCAGGCGCTCGCTGCAGCGAGCGCCCGGCGTGGGACATTCCTGTCTCGATCAGGTCCGCCTGGTCTCGACCGAAGCCGCCCAGCCGAACTTGCCGATAGGCCAGCCAGCCGCGTTGCGTGGTGGGCGTGACCCAGTCGGGGGCCAGGGCCTCCGCTTCCGCCAGCAGCGAGTCGGCTTCGGACATCCGCTGAGCCGCGGCCTCCGCGTCGTCCAACGCCGCGAGGCGGTTCGCGTCCTCGAGCGATTCGTCCGCCCGCTGCAGCATAACCCATGCATCGACGTTGTCGGTTCCCGCCTGGCGCTCGATCAGCTCGATCTCCTCGCCCAGCTGCTCCCGCAGGATGAGCGCGACCTCGCCGGCTATGTCCTCCTGCAACTCGAAAAGCTCCGCGCGCGGGCGCTCGAGCCGGCTGCTCGCGAGCTGCTCCCCGGTCGATGCGCTGACGAGCGAGACGCTCACCCGAATGAGCGACTCCGACTCGGTCACCGTCCCCTCGACCAGCGTGCCCACCTCGAGCGTGCGTCCGATGCTGTCGGGCGGGACGGTCTCACCGCGGAAGAGGGCCACGCCGTTCCGGGAGACGACGTGCAGAGCCTCGACCGCGCTCAGCTCATCGATCAGCGCCTCGGTCAGGCCCGCCGAGAGGAATCCGGCTTCCGTGCCCGGGCTTCGGTCCTCGAAGTACAGGACCGCGACCCGCCTGGGGTCCTCGGTGGGGGACAGCGCCTCGAGAGGAGCGATCGCGGCTCGCGCCGAGGCCCGGTGCGAGCGCACCACGAAACCGCTGACCACGAGAGCGACCGCCGCGACCGCGGTGAGCAGCCATTTCTCGAGGGGCGGCATCCGCTGGTGCCCCTTCGCCCCGTGGAACCACGAGGTGATGATGGCTCCCGGGATGCCGCACAGAATCAGGGTGAGAGCGAGCGGGTAGATGACGTCCGGCAGAAGGCCACGGTCCACGAACTGGTCGACCGCCTCGAGCACCAGCCAGCCGCCGGCGGCATAGGCTCCGAGGAACCGAGCCAGACGACGCTCACGCAGGTTCTCGAGTAGCTTCACAGCGGCTCCTACCCAGATCGGAACGCCTCCGGCACGGGCTGCCGGGGTGACCGTCCCGTGTGAAAGTGGACACCTTCGCGCACCCGAGCAAGCTGGCCAAAGCCGGTGCACGTGGACAGGTGGAAGAATCCGTGGCGATTCCGGCCGGTTTGCACGTCGCGCGGTCGCTGCAACGACACCTCCGGCGCGTACCCTGCACATGTTCGCCATGGTCCGTACCCACGGCGCCCGGTTGAGCGAAAACCGGCGTAAAACCCGTGCGTCCATATCGGCATGACCTGGCAGGACACGGCACAGTCGAGCATTCGACCAGATCGGACGAGGAAGCGCACCCTCATCTACACCGCGCTGGCCGTCGGCCTCATCGGCGTGGCAGTCGCCCTGCGGTCAGCTCCGTGGCAGGGCGGAGACCACGCGCACGTCGTCTTGGAGACGCTGGCCGCGGTCGTGGCGATCACGACCGGAGCCCTGGCCCTACTTCGCTATTACTCTCGGAAGAACGCCACTCTGTTCCTGATCGGGACCGGATTCTTGGTCACCGGACTCCTGGACGCATTCAACGCGGCCATGACTTCCCTGGAACACTTCGACCGGAGCGTGGCCGCTCCACAGACGATCGTCCCCTGGAGCGAGCTGGCGTCACAGCTGTTCCTCTCGATCCTGCTGGCCTGGAGCTGGATCGCGTGGGTACGGGAGAAGAAGACCGGGCGTGCCGTGATCGTGCCGGAGAGGCTCGGGTATCTCGGCGTTACACTGGCGACCCTCGGTAGCATCGCCGTGGCTGCGCTCGTAATGCGTCCAAGCGAGTACGGCTCGAGCTTCCCTCTACCCCGGCCGCATGAGCTCATTCCCGCCGGGCCGTTTCTGGTGGCACTGGGCGGGTATCTGAGCAAAGGCCGGTGGCGGCGGAACCCCTTCGAAGGCTGGCTGGTCGCGTCGCTCATCGTGTCCGTCGCCATCCACACGGTCTTCTGGCCGTTCTCCGTCCACCCCGGGGATGCGTTGGCCCAGGCTGCCCACCTTCTCAAGCTCGCCAGCTACGAGCTCGTGCTGATCGGCCTGGTCGTGAGCATGTATGGGCTCTTCAAAGAGGTCGAGGGAGGTGCGCACGAGATCGCGCGCGCGAACGTAGCTTTACAGGAGGAGGTGGCCGAGCGGCTGCGAGCCGAGCGGGCCCTGATGGAGAGGCGCGCCCGCCTGGAGCTCCTGCACACGGTGTCCAAAGACGTCCGCGCCGGGATGTCGACCGACGAGATCATCGCGCACGCGGTTCAAGCCCTGCACGACCACTTCGCCGAGTTTCGAGCCGCCTACTGCACCGTGGACCCGGCCGGTCAACTGCACGTCACGCATGTCGTTTCTCCCAACGGGATGTCCAATCATCAAGGGCTCCGCTCGGATCTGACATGCGCGCCCGAATACCTGGGGCCTTTGACGCGCGGAGAGCCGTTTCTGTGTGACGATGTGCGCGCCGACATGCGATTGGCGCCGATCCGGACCGACCTCGAGGCGGGTCCGTGCCTCGCGATCGCGAATTGGCCGCTGCGCCATTCGACGGGTCTGCGTGGGGTCATTTGCCTCGACTCCGCCACCCCGCACCACTGGACCCGACACGAACAGAAGGCGCTCGAGGAGCTCGCCAACTACCTCGCGATCGTGCTGAACCAGGCGCTCGCAGAGGGGGCCCGCAGGGAGGCGCAGCAGGCACTGTTGGAGAAGGCCAGGGACCTGGAGCGCTCGAACTCCGAGCTCGAGCAGTTCGCGTACGTGGCGTCGCACGATCTACAGGAGCCCCTGCGCATGGTGGCCGGCTACACCCAGTTGCTGGCCCGTCGCTACCGCGGCCGGCTCGATGAGGAGGCCGATCAGTTCATCGAATACGCGGTGGATGGCGTGACCCGCATGCAGCAGTTGATCCAGGACCTCCTGGCGTACTCGCGCGTGGACTCATGCGGTGCCGAATTCCTTCCCGTGATGATGTCGGAGGTGCTTGAATGGGCGCTCCTGAACCTCGAAACGGCGATCGAGAGCAGTGGTGCGATCATCACGCATGGCGAGTTGCCGGCGGTGAGCGGAGACCGAACGCAACTGGGATCGTTACTCCAGAACCTGATCGGCAACGCCATCAAGTTCCGGGGGCAGAACCCACCGGAGATCCGGGTGGGAGCGGAAAGGCGAGGGGGGGAGTGGGTCTTCGAGGTCAGAGACAACGGCATCGGCATCGAGCCCGAATACCGCGACCGAGTCTTCGAGATCTTCCAGCGGCTGCACGCGTCTGAGGAGTACGAGGGCACCGGCATCGGGCTCGCCGTGTCCCAGCGCATCGTCGAGCGTCACGGAGGCCGAATCTGGGTGGAGTCGGCCCCCGGAGAAGGTTCGAGCTTCCTCTTCACCCTCCCGGCCGCCTCCGTGGTCGTCGCAGCGTAGGGGGGGTGAGCCCGACCGAGCGCGGATGGGCTATATTGTCTCGGCGGCGTGCCACCCACCCGAGTAACGCCGCTCCTGAAGAAGCGCGCTACTTCATGCAGTAAAACCACTTAGGTGGCGCTGGGTCACTGCACCCCGGCCGTGCGGGCGGAGGCACTCCAATTGCGCCACCAATAGCCCGCAGCGCTGTATCTAGCCCCCAGAGAGGAGGCAGTCGTGGCAGACAGTCTCACCGTCACCGATAACCGGACCGGAAAGACATATGAGCTTCCGATCACCTACGGCACGTATCCCGAGTACGGCGCGTCCATTCGGGGAGTGGAGCTGCGTCAGATCAAGGTGTCGGAGGACGACTTCGGACTGCTCGCCTACGATCCGGGCTTCACGAACACCGCGTCCTGCAAGAGTTCTGTCACGTTCATCGATGGTGAGCGCGGCATCCTCCGCTATCGCGGTTATCCGATCCAGGAACTGGCCGAGGATTTCGCGTTTCTCGAGGTAGCCTACCTGATCATGCACGGGGAGTTACCGACCGAGGGCGAGGAACACGCCTGGGTCGACGACATCAACCATCACACGATGATCCACGAGAAGATCAAGAAGTTCATGGAGGGGTTCAAATACGACGCTCACCCAATGGGGATGCTGGTGAGCACCGTCGCGGCCCTTTCGACCTTTTATCCGGAGGCGCGCCGAATCGACGACCCCGATGTGCGAGCGCTGCAGATCAGACGACTCATCGCCAAGATGCCGACGATCGCCGCCTTCGCCTATCGCTCCAGCGTGGGCCTGCCCTACGCCTATCCGGACAACGGCCTGACCTACACGGGCAACTTCTTGAACATGATGTTCAAGATGACGGAGCGGAGATACGAGCCGGATCCGGTGTTGGAGAAGGCACTGGATATCCTCTTCATTCTGCACGCCGATCACGAGCAGAACTGCAGCGCGAACGCCATGCGCAGCGTGGGTAGCTCGCACACCGACCCGTACGTTTCCGTGGCATCGGCGGCCGCGGCTCTCTATGGACCGCTGCACGGCGGCGCGAACGAGCAGGTGCTGCGAATGCTCCGCGAGATTGGCCACATCGACAACGTGCCGGCCTACGTCCAGCGCGTGAAAGACGGAGAGTTCCGGCTGATGGGTTTCGGGCACCGGGTCTACAAGAACTACGACCCGCGGGCCAGGATCCTGAAGGACATGGCTCAAGAGGTGTTCGAGCTTACCGGACGGAATCCGCAACTGGACATCGCGCTGGAGCTCGAGAAGATCGCGCTCGAGGACGAGTACTTCGTCAAGAGGAACCTGTATCCGAACGTCGACTTTTACTCGGGGATCATCTATCAGGCAATGGGAGGATTCCCGGTGGAGATGTTCCCGGTCCTGTTCGCCATTCCGAGGACCGCCGGCTGGCTCGCGCAGTGGCAGGAGATGCTCGAGGACGGTGATCAGCGCATCGCGCGCCCGCGCCAGGTCTACACCGGCGCGGATGAGCGCAGCCCGGAATCCGCGGTCGGCGGAAAAAAAAAGACGATAACGAGGTCTGAGGAGACGCCGGCCGGCGTCGGATAACGTGCGGGCCGTACCAGAGCCGGCAAGGAGTCGGCACCCCGAGCTTCAGGGCGCTCAATGCATCACCGCTTTGAGTGCCCTGAACTCGCACAGGAGGCAGTTGAGGCATCGTGTGCTCAGCAACTCGGGATGCATCGCCACCGATGCGAGGACGAGGAGCCGGGCGACCCGATGGTGCGGCGGTGTGATTGCGATCCCGGCTCTCGCCTGAACACGCCGTGGAGCCTTCGATCCGGTTGCCATCGTCCCCCCCCTTGGATTAGGTGTCAAAGTCGATCCGCGGGAACCCGAGAGAGCGGCGCTGCGTGTCAGGAGTTGTTCAGCGGTCGTCTCGAGTTCCCGCGAACCCGGCCATTCTCTCTGCCACGACGGTATCGAGGAGCGATCAAGAAAGAGTAAAGCGTGGACGCCTCCGGTATGGAGTAGCGGCTCATTCAAAGCGGGAGGCGTGACGACCCCTAGACCGTAGCTCGAATCACTCGGGGACACGGACCGGAAGGGGGTGGACGGGTATGCGACCGCCGACGTGGGAATCGGCTACATGATCCCGGGTCTACGTGGGACGCACATCCGACTCGATGTGCACAACCTGTTCGACAGCCACTATCGGGGCTTTGTCGGCGCCCCCAGGCTGGGCCGCGTCCTGATGCTGGGTGTGGGTTACGACTTCAGGCCGTCCTAGCGAGTATTGCCGCGGCCTGCCAGCGGGCCCGCCACGGGTTCTCGCGACTGGCCAGGCGGAGGGCCCGCTGAGTGGCCGGGCGAGCGGCCCGTCGGCCGAGGGGCGTCCAAGCCTATCTGGCGCCCGCCAGCTGAGCCATCGCGGCACGCGCGTCCGCCACGAGCGGCTGTACCACGTCGTCGCCCTCGGCCCACGCCTCGACGAACTTCGCGTACATGTCGACGGCCCGATCCTCCTCGCCGAGCTGCCGATACAGTTCGGCCCGCTCATACCAGGAACGCACGTGAAGCGCGCCCCAGAGGTTCGGCGAGGCATCCGTATCGAACAGAGCGTACGCCTCGGCGGCTTCCCGCAGCTGCCCCAACTCCTCGAGGAGCTTCGCCCAGGCGAAGAGCCGGACGGCTCCGGGATCCCCGCGGAGCTCGACCTCGTCGCGGTTCGTGAACCGGGCACCCAGTCGAACGCGGGCCCGGCTCGAGTCACCGCGAGCGAGTGCCATGTGGCCGTCCATCGTCCGCCACGTGCGGGACCCGGTGGTGTCCACCGCCGCGAGGAATCGCGCGAGGGACATCGTGTCCTTGGTCGCCAGGTAAGCCGCCAGCACCGTTGACCCGGACGCTGTCCAGCGCATCTGGTGCGGCTCTGTGCCGGGCTCGTAGCCCTCGTCGATCGCATCGAGCCACGCGGGGATGGCGACGCCCAGAATCTCCGCTTCTGCCCCCACTACCGCCTGGATTCCCACCGCCATGAGCTGCGCGAGCAACGTCTTGGAGTACGTGATGCCGTTCGGACCGGAGACCGTATCGAGTGGGATGACCGAGAGCAGGGTCCCCATGAACTCCTTTGCTCTCTGCAAACGAGCGCCGCCGATCAGCGCGCCGAGTGCCAGGTCCGAGTCCCTCGCGATCAACTCCCGCTGCACGACCGGGTCGTCGAGCGCCCGATCCATGGTGCGCGCCGCGCCCCCGTAGTCGTGCTCGATCGTCAGGATCCGACTCTCCCACGCGGAGGCGAGAGCATTGGAGCCCTGACCTCGCAGCATGTCGATCTGACTGCGGGCTTCGTTCACTCTCCCGTCGCGGAGCAGGCTCGCGAGCAGCTCGTTTCGGGCGCGCATGGAGCGGGGAGCGGCGGCCACCCAGGCGTACCCGGCCCTGAGCACATCCTCACGCGCCCGGGCGCGCATCCCCATGACCGTTTCGTTGCCGTATTCGCGCTCCAACTGTTCCCGGGTTGCGTACACGGCCGAGTCCGCGAAGCACAACCATTGATTATCCGCCCCGCAGTTGCCGAGCACATCCACGATGTGCTGATAGGCCAGGACGTACGCGGAATCGAGCTCGAGGGCGCGGCGAAACGCCGCCAACGCGGTTCCCATGTTCCCCAGCGTATCCGGGTGGGGGAAACGGTCGGGGCCGTGATGGAAATGTGCCTCGCCCAACTGATACCAGGCTTCCACGTCGGAGGAGTCGCGCGCGATCATCTCTTCGGCGATCTCCCGGGCGCGCTGCAGCCGTCCGAGCTCGTACGCTTCGTAGTACTCGACCAGCAGACGGTAACGAGGAGGCAGGTTCGCCTTGTGGCTCACCGCCTTCGCCACCATCTCGCGCCGCCACCCCGGGTCGCTCTCGATGTTTGCCCACCCGTCCACGTCGCGGAGCCGCAGGTACGCGAGCGCGAAGGTCGTGTCCAGCTCCACGGCACGGAGGAACCGGGCCCTGGCGGTGTCGACTTGAAAGAGCTGGAGCGCCCTGCTTCCTGCGAGGTACGCGCGGTACGCCTCCAGTGACTGCGTCGTCTGGGCGAGCAGGTCGGGGCGCTCACCGGGCGGTGCTCCGCTCACATGCAGGATACCGGCGGCGATCGAATTGAACGGCACGCGCGGATCACCGTCCCGAGCGACCCGGTCGACTTCCGTCGCGATCCGTTCACCGCTCAGGAGGTCGTACACCTTCGCTTCGACCGTGAGCGAGTCGCCCTCGAATCTGAGCTCGCCCAGGACGAACGTCCCCACCTCCGCTTCTCCTGCCATCCCGCTGGCCAAGTCGAAGTCCAAATCGGAGGCGGACTCGATCCCTCGCCGACGCATGAGGGAGTTGGTGCGCTCGTCATCGTACACCCGCATCTCCGCCCAATGAGATATGGCGAGCCCGAGAAGGTCCATCGAGGCGTCCTGCAGGTAGTCGTGCTCCGCGGACCCGGTCAGGTTCTCGAACGGGAACACGATGAGGCTATGGCGCGGATCTCCATGGATGACCGGGTCGTCGGGTCCGGTGAGCCGCATGACGGTGAGCGCCCCGGCGGCGACCGCGGCCACGATGACGAGCCCGACCATCATTCGGGCGCGCCCGGGCGACCGCGTCAGGCCCGGCACTGCGATGACGTCGCCGGCTTCGATCTCGGCGCCGGCCGCCCCCGTTCGCTGAAGGCCCCTGGGGGTGAGGTCGAACGCCCACGCGCGCACGACGGCGACCGGAAACCCGAGGACGCACAGGATGATCACCAACTGCATGGCCCACGATGGGAGCTCGAAGGCGTCGAAGGTGATCTCCGCCGCCTGGACGATCAACCAGGCGACGATGGCGTAGGCGCCCGCGACGCGGAAGACGCGTCTTCGTCTCAGCTCGCCAAAGAAGTTGTCCAGCGACCTCGCTCCCGTAGTGAAGACCCGGTGCATCGTGTGACACCGATTCAGATAGCACACCCGTGCAGGAGGTTGGATCCCCACGGGTGCGGTGACACCGCTCGGGGCGCTGCCGGCGACCGCCGAGCGCGGCTAAACCTGCCCTTTGCTGGAATTGGAGTCCACTCCCCGCGGGATATGGCCGCGGCCCGAAGCCCCGCTTATCATGGGACCGGCGTCGACGACGGGATCCCTTCAGCTCGCAACCCTGCTCCTCACGCACACTCGAGCGATGGAAACGTCGGTCGTATCTTCGCGCCCCTCACGTTGTTTCATTTGCTGCGCGGCGTACCACTGCCGCGATAACCGGACAGGTTTCCATGTACGACTTTTTGAAGACTCTCGGGATCGAAGAACAGAACCCCGGCGGTTTCGCCGGCGAATGGATCGGCGGCGGCGACGAGCTCGAGGTGACGACCCCCATAGACGGCTCCGTCATCGCCACCGTGCGACAGGTAACCGAGGACGAGTACGAGCAGATCGCGGCCAAGGCCCACGAGGCTTTCCTGGCCTGGCGACGCGTTCCGGGTCCGAAGCGGGGCGAGATCGTGCGGCTACTCGGGAACCGCTTGCGAGAGCGGAAGCACGAGTTGGGACAGCTCGTCACCCTCGAGATGGGGAAGATCGTCGCCGAGGGCGAGGGCGAGGTTCAGGAGATGATCGATATTTGCGACTTCGCGGTCGGTCTGTCCCGTCAGCTGTACGGGAACACCATGCAGTCCGAGCGGCCGGACCACCGGATGTTCGAGCAATGGCACCCGTTGGGTGTGGTCGGAGTGATCACGGCGTTCAACTTCCCCGTCGCCGTTTGGAGCTGGAATGCGGCGATCGCGGCGGTGTGTGGCGACTCGACGCTTTGGAAGCCCTCCAGCGACGTCCCTCTGTGCGGGATCGCGGTCACGAAGATCGCGGAGCAGGTGTGCCGGGAGAACGACGTCGACCCGGCGGTCTTTTCGCTCACGGTCGGTCGAGGCGCCACGGTCGGAGAGCGACTGTTGAAGGACCCGCGAATCCCGCTCGTGTCCTTCACTGGCAGTACCCCGATGGGGCGGCGCGTGGCGGAAGTCGTCGGCAAGCGCCTCGGGCGCACGATCCTGGAGCTCGGGGGCAACAACGCGATCATCGTCACACCCCACGCCAACATGGATCTCGTCCTCCCCGCCATCCTGTTCGGCGCAGTCGGCACGGCCGGTCAAAGGTGCACGAGCACACGCCGGATCATCGTGCACGAGTCGATTCGCGAGGAGCTCACGCGACGCCTCTGCAAAGCGTACGAGGGCGTTCGAATCGGGAATCCGCTCGACGCGAACACGCTGATGGGACCACTGGTGAACACGTGGGCGTTGAAGGACATGCAGAAGGCGCTCGAGCGCGTGAACGACGAGGGCGGACGAATCCTGGCCGGTGGAGAGCCCCTCGAGGGCGATGATCACCCCGGTGGTCACTACGTCAGCCCCTGCATCGTGGCCGCGGAAAACGAGTACGCGATCGTCCAGGAAGAGACGTTCGCACCGATCCTGTACATCATCGGATACGGGCGCCCCGATGCGACGCCGGCCGAGGCGGTGGAGGAGATCGAGGATGCCGTGCGGATACACAACGATGTTCCGCAGGGCCTCTCGTCGGCGATCTTCACCGAGCACATGCGCGAAGCCGAATGTTTCCTGTCGCACCGGGGCAGCGATTGCGGCATCGCGAACGTGAACATCGGGACGAGCGGGGCCGAGATCGGCGGTGCGTTCGGCGGCGAGAAAGAAACGGGTGGGGGAAGGGAATCGGGTTCGGACGCATGGAAGGCGTACATGCGCCGGCAAACGAACACGGTGAATTGGAGCCCGGAGCTGCCTCTGGCTCAGGGGCTCGAGTTCGGCTGATCGTGGGCTGGCCTATCGCGCGCGGCCCGGGGCCCGGAATCGGCGTCAGAAAGGCTCGCGAGCTTCGGCCTCGTGGGTAGCGGGGAACGTCCTCGCGCCTGAGCGGTTCTACCCAATGGTAGCCGGTCGATCGGACCGCTGGCACGTCCCGCTGGATGAGGAGGAGCAAGTGAGCCTGGCACGCCGAATGTCGTTGTTGTCAGTGGGTGTCTCTCTCCTGCTCGGGCTGCCCGCCCTCGCCACGGCTCAGACGTCGAGGGAAGACCCCCAGGATCCGGCGCTGATCGCCGAGGGCGAGGCGTACTCGGTGACGGTCGATAATCGAGGCTTTCGGGATGTGATCGTCTACTCGGTGCGTGGTGGCGTCCCCATCCGGCTGGGCCTGGCCAACTCGCGCCGGATCTCGAAGCTGCGTGCGACCTGCGGCAGGTTTCTCAATCGCACGAACGACTTTCTCCTTCGTTCGATCGCTGGCGAAAGCGTCGAGTTGCGGGGCGAGCCGATCGCACGGTGCGATCAGGTCATCAAGATCGTCATCTACCCGATCGGGCTCGACTTTTCCACCGTGTGGGTCTGGTAGGGGATTCGGCCGGGCTGAAGCGAACCTCGAGCCGCGGACCTCAGGGCGCCCCCGCCCGCATGGCCGCCGCGAGCGTCTCGGCCAACCGTGGGTTCTCCAACAGGCCCGCGGCGGGTAGCCGGGGCACCAATTCCGCCCACTTCGGGTCCTGCGCGTACGCGCGACGCAGGTAGGGGATCGACTCCTCGGTCCTTCCGGAAGCCGCGAGCGTGATTCCGACCCAGAACGGAGCTTCTCCGTCCGTAGCCTCGTCCGGCACGAGCGCCATCGCCCGGCTGTACGCCTCCATCGCCCTGTCGACCTCGCCCTTCGTCACCCACTCGTCTCCCTCGTTGAGGTTCAGGTAGGCGCGCTGCAGGCGGACCAGTCTCCGGAGCTCGGCGACGGGCTCGGGGTGGTCTTCCACGCGAAGGTCGAACTTCCGGTCCAGCCAGGGCTTGCCGGTGCTCTCCGCACCCACGATCAGGATGGCGGCCGACTGACGGCCTCGTATGTCGCCTCCCTCGGCCTGCGCCGCCTCCAGGGCCGCGAGCAGGCGCTCGGCGAGGTCTCCATCGGCGTTCTCGTACGCGCGCGCCATGGCCGGCCAAACCGTCGGGTGCTCCATGAGGTTCGCCTGCACGGAGTACTGCTCCCCCACCTCATGCCCGGCCGCGTAGATGGCCTTGCTCCCGGTGTGCGCCGCTACCTGCCCGTCCGCGTCGACCATGGCGACCTGGCGCACGGCTTCGTCTGCATCCGTCGAGACGAGCGCATCCAGCGCTTGCCCGGCACTCCGCCCCATCCGCATCAGCTCCAGACCCAGGGGGCCGTACGCCGGCTCGACGAAGGACTGCGTGGCCACGGCCCCGACGCCCGCCTGCGCCCACGGAACGATGGCGCCCACCGAGAACCAATGTGACTGGACGGCGACCCCGAGCTCTCCGGTGTCGGGATCTCGTGCGACGATGGAGTAGGTAGCTACGGGTCTCCTGGGCGGGTCGGCCTGCGCCCACAGCGCCGTCGCCCCCAATGGAATCAGCCCCAGCGTGGTCACGAGGACTCGGCGGAGTGCGTGTGACATGCAGGTCTCCTTTCGGGAGTGTATGGGTGTGAGCCGCAGTCTTCGATTCACGCTGTGTACCGTTCCGCGAACGCGATCAACGCGCGCTCGAATATGGAGGCGGGCGGCAGCACGAGCCCCGCCCCGATCTGCCCCACCCCCGGCTCGCGGTGAGCGATCCCGGTGTTGACGCGTGGCAGGATGCCGAGCTCCACCACGCTGCGGATATCGATACCCGTCGGCGATCCGCGGAAGTCGAGTGGTGGGATCGTGAAGTGATCGTGCTCCGCGACGGTGATCTCGTACATCTCGAGCGTGGCATTGAGGGCATCCCTTGGTGTCCCGCTCACGAAGCTGACGATCGCCGGAGCCGCCGCCATCGCGAACCCGCCGATCCCGACCGTCTCGGTGATCGTGCTGTCCCCGATATCCGGATTGGCATCCGCGCCGCTGAATCCGCTGAAGTAGAGTCCTTCGGGAGTATCCGCCGGCGCGGCAAACCAGTCGTCTCCGAGCCCGCTCACCCGGATTCCGAAATCCGTGCCGTTACGGGCCATCGCGGTGACGACGGTGCTGCCCTCGATGCCGTGCGCGGCGTCCGCCATCGCCTTGCACGCCGCCATCACGGGGTTGAGCACGCTCAGGGCGTTCTCGCCCAGGAATCCGAGCACCGCCGACTTGACGGCGTTGTCCGCCTCCAACCGTGCGAGAAGCGGGGAGAGGGACTTCAAGAACAGCAGCGAGCCGGCCTTGTTGCGATTGTGCCCCTCGTCACCCATGTGGAGCGCTTCGGCCAGCAGCGCTCTCATGTCGAGACCCCCGCCCGCTTCCAAGGCACCGGCGAGCAGCGGCCCCATTTCATCGTTCATCCACCGGAGCTTCTCGAGCACGTCCGGGGCGTAGGCCCCATATCGGAGGACCTTCCCGTATCCTTCGTTCAAGTTGGAATACGCGCGGTTGCCCCCCGCGGTATTCTCCACGACGTAGACGGCCATCGACGCCGAAGTGACGCCGGCCATGGGCCCGACCGCCTGGTGATGGTGGCAGGGCTCCAGCTCGATCTCGCCGCTCTCCACGAGCGCCATCGCCTCGTCCTCGTCCTGCGCGAGGCCCTCGAACAGAAGCGCCCCGACCACTGCTCCGCGCAACGGTCCCGATGCGCGCTCCCACTCGATAGGTGGCCCGGCGTGGAGCAGCAACCGGTCGTGCATGCCCGGCACCACCTCGCGCGCCGGCGCCACGGTCTGGAGCATCGGCCTGGCGGACATCATTCGCCGGACGGCCGTCTGATTCGCGGTCCCGATCTCCATGTACCAGTCCTTCAGCTTGTTCAGTATGGACATGAGCTTCTCGTCGCCCCCGGCGGGGGGGCGCCACTCGACGTGCACCGCGGTGGCGCCCTGATCGAGCAGGCTGTCGAAGAAGGTCCGCACACCCAGGTTTACCGCCGTCACCGGCGCACGAAGCACGTCCGGGTCGACCTCGGGAAGCGCGGCATCGACCGGAGCTTCGGCATCCGTCGGAGCTTCGGCATCGGTCGGGCGCTCGGCATCGGTCGGAACCTCGGCCCGGGGAGCGCGATCCGTGTCAGCCTCTATCGGCTCGCCGGCCCCGGCGCCTGGTGTGGACCCTCGGGGTTTCGCCGGCTCCACTTCGGCGCCCAGCCTCCGTGCCGCGAAGCGGACGGCCTCGCTCGTGTCCGAGAAGACCCGGGCTCCCGCCTCGCTGAGCCGGTCGATCTGGCCCTCGAGATCCTGAGGGTCGTTCTCGGTCCCGATCACGATCGCGACGAACTCTACGCCGGTCTCGAGGCGCGCGGACTCGATCGCCGGCGCCAGCTCGGCCGCCGGGTCGGGGTGCGCGCCGTCCCCCAGTACGACGTCCAGGAGCACGACGCCCGTTTCCGGGTCCGCCACCTCTTGCGCGATTCGTCGCACGCGAAGCTCGTTGTCCATCATCGGGTGCAGACGGCCGACGGTGAACTCGTCCGCGCCCAAGTCGACGATCGTGTGGCCGCTGCTGCGGGCAGGGTCCGTCAGGTCGCCTACGCCCTCCAGCGACACGTTGGAGTGCACCGACGGCAGGAGGCTCCGGGCTGCGCGGGTCGCCTCGAGCGCGAGCGTGCCACCGGCGAACAGGCCCCGTAGGTGTCGCGATCCCTCCCTGGTCGGGGTCGGCTCCCGCCCTTCGGGCGCGGCGGCCGCCTCGAGGCACGGACGAGTCCCGCCCGGCGCGCTCGACCCCGCGAGCTGCACGGCCAGGTCGGCGCACTCGGCGAGCGTCGTCGCGAAGCGTACCGAGGAGGCGTCGTCCGCTCCCGTGGGCTGGCGAGCATCGAGAAAATGGACGATCACCGGCTTCCCCGCCTCGCTCGCTGCCGACAGGAGGGCATCGGCCACCGCCGCGTCCGGTGGCTTCGAGACGAGCACGATGACCTCGGTCCCGGGATCCCGGCCGAGAAGACGCAACGCTTGCCGGGCAGTGATCGCCCCCACCTCCGCGTGAAGATCGCGCCCCCCGGTCCCGAGTGCGTGCGAGACGCCGGCTCCGAGGGCGTGGATCCGACAGCTGATCGCCTGCAGACCCGTGCCCGAGGCCCCGATGAGGCCGATCGCCCCGCGTCGGACCCGGTTCGCGAACCCGATCCCCGTCCCGTTGACGATCGCCGTCCCGCAGTCCGGCCCCATGAGCAACAGCCCCCGGGAGGCCGCCTCGCGCTTGAGCGATACTTCGTCGCCCCGGTCGACGTTGTCGCTGTACATGAACACGTGCAGACCTCTCGCGAGCGCGTCGCGAGCGACCGACGCCGCGAAGCGTCCCGGTACCGATACGAGGGCCCAACGGGCCGACGGGAGCCGTTTGATGGCGGACTCCATACTACGAGGCTGGAACTCCCCGGTCTCACCGGCGCTACGTCTAGTGAGCAACTCGTCGATCCGTGCGAGCGCCCCGGCCGCGGCATCCTCGTCGTCGGCCTGCACCACGATCACGAGATCGTCGGGGCCGAATTCATCGGGGCTCGAGCCATCCGGACCGAGACCGGACCCCGAGCCCGGGTGCAGCCCGCTCGCCGCCAGCAGTCCCACGTTCTCCTCCGTCCCCATGACCGCCGCGGCGTCCCGCACGCCCGGGAGCTTCGCGAGGGCGGCCTGCAGCTGCATGAGCACGATGGAGTCGTGGTAGGCTCCGGATCGGATCTCGGCGCGAAGGACGGTCATGCGCGGGGCTGCCAATCGGGTCGCCCGGCCCGGTCGCCGGCTGGGGTCGAATCCGGAGGGGCTCCGAACGCGACTGCCGCGACGAAACCTGGTGCGGGCCGAAACACCGTGGGGGGACGCCGGGGCGCGGGAGCGTCGGCGTCCACGTCTCGCCCGAGCCGTCGTTCTTCGCGCGTCGTGCTCCACATGCCCCGCCCACTCGCCTTCGCGCGCGCCTCGGCCAGAGTCCAAGCGGTGAAGAACCGCCGGGCCTTCACCTCGTCCGTGCGGGCTCGGCGGATCGCGCGATACTCCTCGCGCGACAGCCAACGCCGCGCAATCTCCTCCATGTGCGCGATCGGGCGGACCCGTTCGACATCGACCCCCACCGGCCCTCGACGACTGATCGCGATCAGCAGCAGATCGTCGGAGTGCGAGAGGTTGAAGTGAAGGTGGGAGCCGCTCGCTCGCGCTCCCGGGTCGCCTCCCCGGTCGAGAAGGGAGGGTTTGCCGGCGCTCCCGTAGCTGAACGCGAGCCCGCGAGGAGACGCGCCCACGTACCGTGCGAGCGCCAGTCGAAGCAGCCCGCGCGCCGTCGCATACCGCCTGCGGTCACGGCTGGATCGCAGCCTGGCACACCGCGCCACCTCGTCGGAGGACAACGTCCGCTTCAGGTGGGCCAACGGGGTCGGAGGATCTCGTAGCGAACATCGCCACACGTCCACCCCCGTCGCCCCGGCCCCCGCTTCCCGGTGCACCCCGTCCGCGTCGCCCTCGTCGAGCCTCATGATGCTCAACCCGGGGATTCGCTTGCTGGTGGCTCGCTCGATCACTCGTGTCCCTGGCGTCGCCTTCTCCGCGTCGATGCCGGATCCATCATGGAATAGTCCGTGTCCACGGGAGGATTCGGCAACCGTCGCTCGTTGTCGCGGCTTCGGGCCGAGCGTTTTCGGCGGCTGGCGAGCGCGCACCGACCCGCACCATCGCTCTCCCCCTTTCCATCCCCCGCCTCCACGCGCGAACTTCAGGTATGTCCCTTTTCTTGCGAGCCAACACCGGCCGGGATGAGAGAATGACGGGGGTATCGATTCGGCTGACCTGGCTCGGCGCGACGGCCACCCTCTTGAGCGGGTGCCTCCTCGCGGCCGGGGCCGGAGCGGGGGGTGGCATCTACTTCACCAATCAGGGTGTGGAATCGGTCGTGCCGGGTGGGGTGGAGGCCGTCGCGACCGCCACGGAGCGGGCCTTCGAGCACTTCGGTCTCACGCGGACCGAGCTCCGGGTCGAGGCGGACAGTCGGTTGCTGCGAGGCGAGCCGTCCGAGGGCGGTGATCCGGAGGTCACCGTCACGATCCGGCAGGAGGGGGACGACGCGGCAAGGGTGGAAGTGAAAGCCCGCACCAGCGTCGTGACGTGGGACAAAGACTACGCTCGAGATGTGATCGAGAAGATCGTGGAGTACGCTAACTAGCGACCCCGGTCCGGCGGCGCCCGTTGACGCCGCGGTAGCAAGTACAGGAGGCGCACAATGGACGAAGAACTGGTCGGCACGGTGACTCACTACTTCGCCAAGCCCGAGGTCGGCGTCCTCAAGCTGACCGCGCCGATCTCGGTCGGCGACGTGCTCCACTTCATCGGGCACACCACCGACTTCGAGCAGGAGGTCGCGTCGATGCAGGTCGAGCACGGACCGATCGACACGGCACAGGCCGGAGACGAAGTGGCGATCAAGGTGGGGGAGCGCGTCCGGGAGCACGACCAGGTCTTCAAGGTGCGCTGACGGCGCGCTGACGCGACCCCGAAATACGAACGACTCCAGCGGGTCGTCGTGTCCTGCTAAGGGCTTTTCCATCAATCACTTGACCCGTGCTTGACCGGATCTGCTGACCTTCCTTCGACAACACGGCGCTCGCGCCGCGCCCGACGCTGGACGCGGCGGTCGATCGCCATCCGAAGGGAGGAACATCATGAGGCGGCTTATCGCTCCCATCATCGTCGTCCTGGCTCTGGCCGCGTGCGGCGATCGGTCACCCCTGGGGCCGAGCACCAACGAGTATCCGGAGCGGGCGGACTCGCCGGCACTGGACGTG
Organism: Gemmatimonadota bacterium; assembly: GCA_039589195.1. GTDB lineage: Bacteria > Gemmatimonadota > Gemmatimonadetes > Palauibacterales > Palauibacteraceae > JBDHAC01. The sequence continues at coordinate 21,162 of JBDHHV010000086.1, forward strand.
TTGACCTGGAACATCTACGTGGGCGCTCCGGCCCAGGATCTGCTCCTGCTCGAGGATCCCGCTCAGATCCCGTTCGAGGTTGCGGTCATGTACGACAGGATCATGCAGACGAACTTCCCCGAGCGTGCCGACGCGATCGCGGACCAGATCGTCGCCGCCAACCCGCATGTAGTGGGGCTTCAGGAGGTGACGACGATCAGGCGTCAATCCCCCGGCGATTTCCTGATCGGCAATCCGGTGCCGGCCACCGCGGTCGTCCAGGACTGGTTGGGTCTCCTGCAGCAGGCGCTCGTCGCCCGGGGCGCCGATTACGTCGTCGTGGCGGTGGCGACCAACTTCGACGTCGAGGTCCCGATGGTGAACTTCGCCACCGGCGGGCTGGATGACGCTCGGCTCACCGACTACGACGTTCTGATGGTGCGCGCGGACGTACCGTGGTCGAACGCGCACGCGGGCAACTACGCGGCCGTGCTTCCGATCTCCCTCGGTGGTGTGGACTTTCTCAAGCCGAGCGGCTGGAACAGAGTCGACATCACGCTGAAGGGGCTTTCGTATCGGATCATCAATGCGCATCCGGAAGCGGCGGATATCGCGCCCGGAGTTCTCGATCCGCAGCTGGCGGCGCTGCAAGCCGCCCAGGCGTCAGAGCTGATGGCCATGGCGGACGCATCGCCATACCCCGTGGTGCTGATAGGCGACCTCAACACCGCCGCGGGCGGAACCACGACCACGATGTACCAGGATCTCCTGGCCTTCGGGTTCGTGGATGCGTGGACGATCGGTCCTCCGAGGGGGTTGGGCTACAGCGGGACGCAGGACAAGGATCTGCGAAATCCCGTCTCCAAGCTCCACCACCGGATCGATTACATCCTGTATCGCGATGAGCGGACCGCCGCCGGGATGCCCTTCAACGGCAGCGTCCACATCGAGCAGATCGGCGAAGAGCAGGCGGACTGGACCGTGACGGGCATGTGGCCGTCCGATCATGCGGGCCTGTTCGGTTCGCTCCGGATCGCACCCGGTCTCGGTCACTGACGCCGTCATAGGCGATATCCTCGCATCGACGCAGGCGACGCCGCCCCTCCCACCGCGGGGGGCGGCGCGCGCGCAGCCCTTGACGTCCGGCCTGCGTGCTCTAGTGTAACCTCGGTGCTTATAGCCGTTTGGCAGGACAAGTGCCGAGGAGGCCCAGCATTCCTTCCTTGGGGCATCGTCTCCGAGAAGCGCTCGCGCCCACGTATGTGGTCGAGCGGGAGATCGCCAGCGGGGGCATGGCGTCCGTGTTCCAGGGCTACGACCCGTCGTTGGACCGACCGGTCGCGATCAAAGTCCTCCGCCCGGAGCTAGCCACGGCCAGTGGTGCCGAACGTTTCCTACGCGAGGCGCGCCACCTCGCGCACGTGAGCCACCCGAACGTCGTCGCGGTCCATGACGTGGGGGAGGCCGAAGGACTCTTCTTCTACGTGATGGACTTCCTGGCGGACCCGACTCTCGCGGGACTTCTGGAGAGTGGGCGTTTGTCGCAGGACGAGTCCATCCGGGTGACGGTCGACCTGTTGAAGGCGCTCGAGGCGGTGCACTCGGCCGGCCTCGTACACCGCGATGTAAAGCCCTCCAACGTCTTCGTGACGGACGACCGGGTGCTACTGGGCGATTTCGGGATCGCGAAGACGGTCGACTCGAAGGGTGCGGAGCCGCTGACGACCGACGGACAGGTCGTGGGCACGCCCGGTTACATGGCACCCGAGCAGGACGTAGGGGACGAGGTGACCCCACGCTCGGACCTGTACGCGGTGGGTCTCGTGCTCTTTCAATGTCTGACCGGGAGGAGTTTCGGAGAGCTGGACACGCTTCCGGCGGACATCACCTGGTCAAGCGTCCCGACGAAGCTCCGAAGACCGATCCAGCGTGCGCTCGCTCATGAGCCAGACGAGCGGTGGCCGGATGCGGGCGCG